>DASSTJ010000055.1:0-14177 GCA_035707965.1 Actinomycetales bacterium | reverse complement strand
CACCTGCGGTGCGTCGAGTACGCGCGCCGCTATCGCATGCCGGTCCACGTGCGCTCGTCGTTCAGTCGCAACGAGGGCACGTGGGTGATCGACCGCGAGGACGAGGACGGGAAGACCATGGAGCACGCGATCATCACCGGGGTCTCGCACGACCGGAGCGAAGCCAAGATCACCGTCGTCGACGTGCCGGACCAGCCGGGCAAGGCGGCGCAGATCTTCGAGGCCGTCGCGAACGCCGGCATCAACATCGACATGATCGTGCAGAACGTGTCGGTCGCCGGCACCGGCCGTACGGACGTGTCGTTCACCCTGCCGACGACCGACGGTCCGCTGGCCATGCAGACGCTCAACGAGATCCAGCAGTCCGTGGGCTTCGGCACGCTGCAGTACGACGACCAGATCGGCAAGGTCTCGTTGATCGGGGCGGGCATGCGCACCCACCCAGGCGTCTCCGCGACCTTCTTCAAGGCCCTCGCCGACGCGGGCGTGAACATCGAGATGATCTCGACGTCCGAGATCCGCATCTCGGTGGTGACGCGCGACCTGGACGTCGACACCGCCGTCCGCGCTGTCCACACGGCGTTCGGCCTGGACGCGGAGAGCAGCGAGGCGATCGTCTACGGAGGCACCGGCAGATGACCCACGAGAAGCCGACGCTCGTGGTGGTGGGGGCCACCGGAGCGGTCGGCTCCGTGCTGCTGCGCCTGCTCGCCACACGGCAGGACCTGTGGGGTGAGGTCCGTCTCGTCGCGTCCGCCCGGTCGGCGGGCACCCGCCTGAACGTGCGGGGGGAGGACGTCGAGGTCGTTGCGCTCGCCCCCGAGGTCTTCGACGGTGCCGACATCGCGATCTTCGACACGCCGGACGACGTGTCCGAGCGGTGGGCGCCGGTGGCCGTCGAGCACGGCGCCGTCGTCGTCGACAACGCCGTCACGTTCCGGATGCACCCCGACGTCCCGCTGGTCGTGCCGGAGGTGAACCCGGCTCAGGCGCGCAACCGGCCGCTGGGGATCATCGCGAACCCGAACAGCACCACGCTGACGATGATGGACGCGCTCGGTGCCCTGCACGCCGGCTGGGGGCTGACCGGGCTGGTCGTGGCGTCGTACCAGTCCGCCTCCGGCGCGGGGTTCGCCGGTGTGGAGCGGCTCTACGACGAGCTGGAGGTTGTCGCGTCCGAGCGCGGCCTGGGCCAGCAGCCCGGCGACGTGCGTCGCGCCGTCGAGGACAAGCTCGGTGCCGACAGCCCGTTCGCGGCACCGCTGGCGCTCAACGTCGTCCCCTGGGTCGGCACGAGCGCGGGGGAGGGGTGGACCACCGAGGAGCACAAGGTGCGCGACGAGAGCCGCAAGATCCTCGGCCTGCCCGACCTCAGCATCGCCGTCACCTGCGTGCGGGTCCCCGTCGTCACCGCGCACTCCCTCGCGCTGCACGCGACGTTCGAGCGCGTGGTGCCGGTCGACGAGGCGCGACAGGCGCTGGTGGAGGCCCCGAGCGTCGTCGTCCTCGATGACCTCGTCACCGGCGAGCTGCCCACCCCCGTGGACGTGGTCGGCTCCGACCCGACGTTCGTCGGCCGGCTGCGCCAGTCGCTGGACGACCCCCGCGGCCTCGAGATGTTCGTGTGCGGCGACAACCTGCGCAAGGGTGCCGCGCTCAACGCCCTGCAGATCGCCGAGCTCGTCGCCGCCGAGCGGGACTGAGGCAGCGCTGACTGGCGGTGCGTCGATGGGTGCCGGCCAGGTGGTCGTGATCGCGACCAGCCTGCCAGCACCGACGGACGCACAGCGTCAGCCGAAGGCCGGCCGCGTGCCGAGGTACCGCGCCGCGAAGTCGAGCTCCAGCCGCATGTGCTTCACGCGCTCGTCGTCCACGAGCGAGCCGTGCCCGGCGTCGTACCGGTACACCTCGTGCGGGTGGCCGAGCTGCTCGAGCCGGGCCACGTACCGCTCGATCTGCCGGATCGGGCAGCGCGGGTCGTTCTCACCCGCCAGCACGAGGACCGG
Source organism: Actinomycetales bacterium (assembly GCA_035707965.1). Taxonomy (GTDB): domain Bacteria; phylum Actinomycetota; class Actinomycetes; order Actinomycetales; family Angustibacteraceae; genus DASSTJ01. The sequence continues at coordinate 12,171 of DASSTJ010000055.1, read as the reverse complement.
CGCGCGCACGTGCTCCACGTAGGTGATCGGGCTGGAGTCGGCGTACTTCGCCGGCACCTCGTCCGGGGAGCCGCCGAACAGGGACCGGTCGAACGCCTTCAGCCCCTCCATCTCGTCCTCGAACGCTGCCACGTAGTCGGCGACCGGCACGCCGGCCAGCCCGACCGCCCAGCCGTCGGGGCGGCTGCCGAGCCCGAGCAGCGTCAGGTAGCCGCCCCACGAGCGGCCGGCGAGCACCACCCGATCGGGGTCGGCGACGCCCGTCGCCACCAGGTGGTCCCGGACGGCGCAGACGTCCTCGAGCTCGACGTGGCCGACCCGCTGCTCGAGAGCATCACGCCAGGCGCTGCCGTAGCCGGTCGAGCCGCGGTAGTTCACCTGCACCTCGGCGTAGCCGTGGTCGACCCAGGCGGAGGCGTACGCGTCGAACGCGTCCACGTCGTGGTGCGTCGGGCCGCCGTGCACGTCGACCAGAAGGGGGAGCGGTCCCGTCGCCTCCGCCGGACGTCGGAGCAGTGCGTGGATGCGCCCGCCCGGCCCGTCCACCCAGACGTCCTCCACGGCCACTGACTCGGGCGCCGCGGCACCAGGTGGGCGCAGCAGCACCTCGCCGTCACCCACCGTGTCGGCCGGCAGCACCCGGACCGTCGACGGGTGCGCCGCCGACGACCACGCCGCCCAGACCTGGCCGTCGTCGCGCACCGCGACGCCCGTGACGGTGCCGCTGTCCGGGCCGATGCGGGTCGTCGTCCCCGTCTCGAGGTCGACGCGCGCGAGTGTCGTGCGGGCCTCGTGGTCGAGCGCGACGAGCACGCTGCGGGCGTCCGGCCACCAGTCGGCGTCCGCCACCTCGCCCGGCGCGTCGACCGGCACGTCCGTCTGCTGGCCGGTCAGGGGGTCCCAGACGAGCAGGGCCTGGACGCCCTGGCGCTCGTGGACGACGAGCAGCCGGGAGTCGCCGGGGACCGGTGAGAAGCCGGCGGGGTGCAGGCCCTTGCCGGGGCCGTCCCAGAGGTCGGCGACGGTCTCGGGCTCCTGGCCGAGGCGCAGCACCCGCAGCGCGGGGTGGCGGCTGTCGCCGTGCTCGCTGTGGGCCAGCACGAGCAGGTGCTCGTCGCGTGACAGGTCACCGACGTACGCCTCTTCTGCGTGCTCGTACAGAAGCTGCGTGGTCGCTTCGCCGCCGTCGTGGCGCACCGCGTGCACGCGTACCCCGTACTCGTCGTCGCTGCTGCCGACCACAGCCAGCCGGTGGCCCAGGGCGAGGCCGCTCGTGTAGGCGGGCGGGAGGCCGGTGGCGTCCTCGACGAGCGAGGTGCCGTCCGGCAGGGACGTCGGCTCGACGCCGCTGCCGAGCGACCCGGGGCCGGTGCCGAAGGGCTGCCGTCGCCAGACGCCCCGCTCGTCCCCACGGTCGTCGTCGAACCACCAGATCCACGTGCCGTCCGGGCTGATGGTGCCGTCCGCCGTGCCGTCCGGTCGAGACGTCGCCTGCAGCAGCCGGTCGCTGCCGACCCGCCACGAGTGCAGCTCGAGCACGCCCTGATCGGTGGTCGCGGCCACCACGGCGCGCTCCGGGGCGTCGCGCGCCCAGTCAGGCAGGCCGATGCGGCGGGCGCGGAAGCGCGCCTCCCAGGCCGGCAGCTCGCGGGCGGACGTCGGGTCGCCGCCGGCCGCGGTGTCGGACCAGGGGCGTGCGTCACGGTCGGTCATGGGCCCAGCCTGCCAGGCGAGCCGCTGCCCGCAGGTCACGGGCCGGTGCCGCGGTGACTCGCTCATCGGCGGTGACGTCAGGGAAGGCGCTGCTGCTCGCGCACCAGCCGGCGGTACCGAAGCAGGTGCCACACGGTCTCGGCGACGCCAGCCACGACCAGGAGCACGAGCACCCAGTGCATGACGCCGTCGTCGCTGTCGCCGCGCAGACGCAGGGCGACGAAGGCCACGATGGCGAGCGCGACGCTGAGCCCGATCTGCAGCTGGAGCCAGCGCTTCTGCTCGCGGAGCTCGTCCTTGGTGGCCATGCCGCTCCTCACCGTGGTCTGGGGGCAGACGGTACGCCACCGGCGTCGGTTTCGAGGTCGGGTCGCAGCAGAGGACGAAGGGCCCCGCCGTGGAACGGCGAGGCCCTTCAGCTGCCGACGGGTGTCGGCTGGTGGATCAGATGGGGCGGACGTTCTCCGCCTGCGGGCCCTTGGGGCCCTGCGTCACGTCGAACTCGACGCGCTGGTTCTCGTCGAGCGAACGGTAGCCGTCCGCCGCGATCGCCGAGTAGTGCACGAAGACGTCGGCGCCGCCGCCGTCCTGAGCGATGAAGCCGAAGCCCTTCTCGGCGTTGAACCACTTGACTGAACCCTGGGACATGGTGTCCTCCTGTGTGTTGCGGGCGGTCCGGCTCTCTGCCGGTCCGGGCTGCCGCGGTGCTCGAGTGCCACGAGGAGGGCACAGGCCCCACTACGAGAAGACGCCCGCGAGGTGATCCTCCGGGCGTCTGCTGATGCGATCGAAGAACTGCTGGTGCAACCGGGACCAACCGTAGCCGCCCGAGCATGAGAATCCCTAATCGTGGCCCGCCGCCCTGCTCCGGCGTCGGCTTCCGTCGTCCTCGGATGTCAGCTGGGGGCGCCAGCTCCTACAGCACCCGTGACAGGAAGCGACGCAAGCGCTCGGTCTGCGGGTCCCCGAAGAGCGCGGCCGGCCGTCCGTGCTCGACGACGACCCCCTCGTCGAGGAACGCGACGTCATCGGCCACCTCTCGGGCGAACCCCATCTCGTGCGTCACCACGAGCATGGTCATGCCGCCGGACGCGAGGTCGGCCATCAGGCTCAGCACGCCCTTCACCAGCTCGGGGTCGAGCGCTGACGTCGCCTCGTCGAACAGCATCACGCGCGGCTGCAGCGCCAGCGCCCGGGCGATGGCCACGCGCTGCTGCTGGCCGCCCGACAGCCTGCCCGGGCGGCTGGATGCCTTGTGCCGCAGCCCGACCGCGTCGAGCTGGGCGAGGGCGACCTGCTCGGCCTCGTCCCGACCGAGGCCACGCAAATGACGCAGGGCCAGCGTCACGTTGTCGAGTACCGTGCGGTGCGGGAAGAGGTTGAACTGCTGGAACACCATGCCGATGTGCTGGCGCAGCCGGTCCGGGTCGTCGTCCAGCACGCTGCGCCCACCGAGCAGGACGTCGCCGGACGTCGGCTCCAGGAGCCGGTTGACGACACGCAGCGCCGTCGACTTGCCCGAGCCGGAGGGGCCGATGACGCAGGTGGTGGTCCCTGCTGCGACGTCCAGCGTGAGCCCACGCAGCACGTGGTTGCGGCCGAAGGAGACGTGCACGTCCTTCAGGGAGACAGACGTCGGTCCTGCGCTCGCGGCCAGGAGGGAGGGGGTCATCGGGCGGCTCCGGTGGCGGCAGCGGTCAGCGGGCTGGAGGGGTACGGGTCGAGGTCGGCGTCCTCCGGAGCGCCGTCCGTGGGCCGCCCCTCCCGCAGACGGCGGTCGACGGCGTTGACGACGTGGGTGAGCGGCACCGTGATCGCCAGGTAGACGAGACCGGCCAGCACCAGTGCTGAGGCGTTGCCCGTGTTGGCGGCGTAGTCCTGGCCGATCCGGAAGAGCTCGCGCTGGCTCGCCAGCAGACCCAGGAAGTACACCAGGCTCGAGTCCTTCACGAGCGCGATCAGCTGGTTCACCCAGGCAGGCAGGACGCGCCGGACGCCCTGGGGGACGATGACGAGGCGCATGGCCTGCCAGTGCGAGAAGCCGAGAGCGCGGCTCGCCTCGAGCTGGCCGCCCTCCACGCTCTGGATCCCGGACCGGAAGATCTCGCCCATGTACGCGGCGGCCACGAGCCCGAGAGCGAGGATGCCCAACGGGTACGGGTTCGGACCCCACAGCGCGAGACCGACCGGCGCCAGCCCGACGCCCACCAGCAGGATCGTGACGGCCACGGGCAGCCCGCGGAAGACGTCGGTGTAGAGGCGCGCCGGCCAGCGGAGCCATCGGGTGCGGGCCAGCCCCGCCGTCGCCAGCACCAGTCCGAGACCCGTGCCGAGCGCCGCGGACGCCAACGCCAGCACGAGCGTGTTGCGCAGCCCGATCGTGAGCATGTCGGGTAGTGCCTCGCGCATGGCAGAGGCGTCGAAGAACGTCTCCCACACGGTGCGCAGGGTGTCCATGCTGGGCCTTCCGTCGATCTGGGCGCCTCCGGCGCTCCGCGTGGTGCGCGGTCCGAGGCTGCTGGTCGGGGCGGAACGCCGGTCAGCCGGCTGCCGTGGTCGTGGCCGGTGGCTTGGTGGCGCCGCTACCGGGCACGAAGTCGGCCGGGATCGGGCGTCCCGGGTAGTACTGCTGCTGGAGCCGCGTCCACGTTCCGTCCGCGATGACCTGGTCGAGGCCGGAGTTCAGCGCCTCGCGCAGCGCGTCGTTGCCCCTCTTCACGGCGAACGCCGTCGGAGCCGGGCTGAGCTGGGTGGCAGCGACCGTGATCTTCCCGTTGCTGTCGTCCGCGCTCTTCTGGCCGATCTCCGCCGGTGCGATCCAGGCGTCGGAGGTCGTGGTGCGCAGCTGGTTGAGAGCGGTGTTGTAGTCGGGCACCCGCACGGGGTCGAGCCCCTGCCGCGTCGCGTAGTCGTCCTGGACCGTGCCCTGGACGACGACGACGCGCTTGCCCTTCAGCTGCTGGAACGAGCTGATGCTCGACCCCGCGGGGACGTCCAGGCCGAAGTAGCCGAAGTCGTAGCCGTTGCCGAAGTCGACCGTCTTCTTGCGGGCGTCGGTGATGGTGATGGACGAGCTGCCGACGTCGAAGCGGCCGCTGTTCACCTGGGCGAGCAGCGCCGAGAAGTCCGTGCCGACGAACTCGACCTTGAGACCGACCTTCGCGGCCACGGCGGTCAGCAGGTCGTTGTCGAACCCGGTGAAGTGGCCGTCCTTGAGGAACACGTTGGGCGGGGCGTCGGTCAGCGTGCCGACGCGCAGCGTGCCGGGCTGCTGCAGGTGGTAGGGGTTGTCCGCAGCATCGGACGCCCCACCTCCTGCGCCGCAGGAGGCGAGGACGGCCGCGAGCGATGCGGCAGCGGCGACGACGATGGCGCGGGGCAGGGCGAGACGCACGGAAGGCTCCAAAGGCACAGGTACAGATCACGACGCACGGATGTGCGATGACAGGGAAGGTCGACGACCACGACGTCAGCCGACGGGGCGCGGCACCGCGGTGCCGCGGGGGTCACGCAGGAAGGACGCTCGTCAGAGCCGACAGAGCATGCCGTCGGTGCGACACAGGTCGACGTGACGACGCCGGCACAGCGTCGGGACAGGCACTCGCCGGCCAGGTGGCACGGCGGAGGGGTCCAGCGGGGTGCTGCAGTCGTGGATCACGACGGGTTGTCCTCCATCGGCCCTGGCATTAGCACCACACCCCGGGGGGCGGTTGCTGCGACGTCGACGAGCCAGGTCTCTCGGTCGCTCTGGATGGGCACAGCGATGGTCACACGCCGACGGGCGCCGCGCCAAACCGGTCCCACTGCTCGGACCGTGTCCTTCGCCACATGGGCTCATCCGGCAGCGGGCCGCTGGCCACCGCGCCGGGACCTTGTCCTCTCGTCGGCGTCACGGTGGGGTGCGAGCGTCGGAGCAGCAGCACCGTCGCTGCACCGGCCCAGGGAGGCACACGATGAAGATCGAGCAGCTCTACACCCCGGATCTGGCCTGCTGCTACCTGGACGACTCGCTCGTGACCGCGGCGGAGCGCATGAGGCACGCGGAGATCAGCGCCCTGGCCGTGATCGACGAGAACGGCGAGCTCGTGGGCATCATCTCCGAACGCGACCTCGTCCGAGCCCTCGGTGACGTGATCGACCCTGACGACGTCACCGTCGCCGCCTACGCCACCGACAACGTGGCCCTCGCAGCGCCTGAGGACGACACCGCGGAGATCGAGGCCCGCATGCTCGACGCCGGCATCCGCCACATGCCGGTGGTCTCCGAGGGGCGCCTCGTCGGCATGGTGTCGATGCGCGACCTGCTCGCCGGCCGTCAGCGGACCAGCACGACCTGATCCACCGGTGACGGGCCACGCCCGGTGGTTCCCTTCGTGGACCACGGGCGTCAGGCCGTGGGCGGTCGCCGCCCTCGAGACGATGCCAGCACGCCGACGGCGGCGAGCGCCGCCATGGCCAGGTTGAGAACGGTGAACGTGGCGGTGTAGCTGAGCGTCTCGCGCGCGGCCGCGGCGACGAGCATGCCCGCGACACCGGTGGTGAGCGCGCTGGCAGTCGCGTCCGAGAGCTGTAGCGACGCCGAGTCCGCTCCGCGGTCGCGGTCGTTGGTGTAACGGAGCAGGAGCACGTTGGCGCTCGCCATCGTCAGACCGCCACCGAACCCGCCCACGGCCCACGACGGGAAGACCAGCCACGCCGGTGAACCGGGCTGCACGGTGACGACCAGGCCCACCGCGCAGACGACGACCAGAGCGAAGCCGGTGCGCAGCAGGCGGATCCGGCGCGCTGCGTCGTCCACCTGCGCCTCCCGGCCCTGCCACGCCGAGCCCAGTGCCCAGCCGACGCCGGAGAACGCCAGCGGCAGCCCTGCGGCCAGAGGGCTGTAGCCGTGCTGCTCGGTCATCGACAGGGGCAGCACGGCCTCCATGCCGAAGAACGCCCCGGCGAAGATGCCGCGCAGGGCGATAGGGGCCGCCACTCCCGGTCGAGAGCTGAGCGTGCCGGCGGGCAGCAGCGTGCGCAGCCCCCACACCATGACCAGGAGACCGACCACTCCCGCGGCCAGCGAGGTCGCGGTGGGGTTCTGGCCGGCGTGGGCGAGCAGGGCGACACCGAGCGCCGCTGCGACGGCGTGCACGATGCGGCGCGGGTCGGCCAGCCGGGCGTCGTGGTCCCTCGGCGGTCGGCCCAGCATGCGCAGCGACGGCACCATGAGGGCGCCACCCACCACCACGAGCGGGATCAGCCCGAGGAAGACCCAGCGCCACCCCACGTGCTCCGTGACGGCGCCAGCGACGAGCGGCCCGACCAGCGACGGCACCACCCAGGCGGACGCCAGAGCGGCGAACACCTTGGGCCGCAAGGACTCTGGGTACTGGCCGCCGATCACCACGTAGACGGCGGTGATCAGCGCGCCGCTCCCCAGGCCCTGGACGACTCGGCCGGTGACGAGCTGCGCCATGGTGACCGCCGAGCCGGCGAGGATGAGCCCGAGCAGGAAGGTCGCGATGCCGGCGACGAGGGGAAGCCGTGGTCCGCGGGTGTCGCTGACCTGCCCCGACGTCACCATCCCCAGCACGTTGGCGGCGAGGAACCCCGTGAACGCCCACCCGTAGTGAGCCAGGCCGTGCAGGTGCGTCGCAGCCGTGGGCAGAGCAGTGGCCACCGCGAGCGCCTCGAACGCGACGAACGTGATGAGCACGAGGATGCCCACGGACGTCGTCCGCAGCGGCCCCGTGAAGATCGACGCCGGAGATGCCGGTACGGCCTCGGGCGCCAACGGCGTCACCAGCGGGGGTACGGCTGCGGTCGGCTCACCCACGGCGTGCTGGGGGCGTGCGCGGCTCTTCACTGCTCCATCATCCAGCGTCTGGAACGGCGAGAACCCGGGCGGGCTCACCGTCGCGAGCGCCCAGGTTCTCGGATCTCTCAGAGGTTCTCGGATCGTCAGAGAGTCGGGGTGACAGGATTTGAACCTGCGGCCTCTTCGTCCCGAACGAAGCGCGCTACCAAGCTGCGCCACACCCCGTGGCTGACCCAGCTCGCCGACGTCGGGGGAGCGGACGCGGCCAGCGGAGCCAGGCCATCGTAGCCGAGGCCCGGCCGAACTCCGAAACGGGATAGCCGAGCTCCGAAACGGGACAGCGGTGGTCCGCCGCAGCCGGACCGCCGCCCCGGACGGTCAGTGGTCGCGTGCCACCAGCGTGAGCAGGCTGGCCTCCGGTCGACAGCAGAAGCGCACGGGCGAGTACGGCGACGTTCCGAGCCCCGCGCTGACGTGCAGCCAGGCGGCGTCAGCGGGCGGCGGCGCGGACGACGGTCGCTGGCCGGCGCCGCGCCACCACCTGCTGACCCCGCGGGCGCGAGCCCGGTCGAGGTCGCAGTTGGTCACGAGCGCGCCGACACCGGGCAGACGCAGCTGGCCGCCGTGCGTGTGACCCGCGAGCAGGAGCGTCGCGCCGTCGTCCACCATCGCGTCGAGCACCCGCTGGTAGGGCGCGTGGGCCACCCCGACCCTCAGGTCGGCTGGTTCGTTCGCAGCGGACCGCGGGGGGAACCGGTCGTAGCGCAGGTGGGGGTCGTCGACGCCGACGAAGGACAGTCGGAGCCCCCCGACGTCGAGCTGCCCCCGCGTGTTGTCCAGGTCGAGCCAGCCGCGGTCGGTGAGCTCGTCGACGAGCTGCTGCGTCGGCAGCCGGCGTCCCGTGATCCGTCGCCCTCCTCCGGCGGGGACCAGGTAGCGGGCCGGGTTCTTCGGGCGTGGCGCGAAGTAGTCGTTGGAGCCGAGGACGAACACGCCGGGCCGGTCCAGCAGCTCGCCGAGGGCGTCGACGGCCACCGGGACGGCGTCGGCGTGCGCGAGGTTGTCGCCGGTGTTGACGACCAGGTCCGGCTCGAGCGCTGCCAGTCCGCGGACCCAGTCGCTCTCGCGTCGCGTGCCCGGCGTCAGGTGCAGGTCGGACAGGTGCAGGACGCGGAGCGGTCGCGAGCCGGCCGGCAGCACGGGCAGCCGGTAGCGCCGCAGGAGGTAGGCACGGCTCTCGGCGTACGCGCCGAGCAGGCCCGCTGCTCCTGCCGCGGCTGCCCACGCCCCGGCGCGGCCGAGCGCACGCGTCGCCGAGCTCATCGCGCGGCCGCCTCAGGCGTCGGACCGAGAACCATGGTGCGCCATCTTCCCATCGGCTGGGAGACTGTGCGCCATGGGCTCCCTCAAGCAGCAGCTGCGTGACGACCTCCAGACCGCCATGCGCGGCCACGACGAGCTGCGCACCGCCACGATCCGCATGGTGCTCACGGCGATCACGAACGAAGAGGTCGCCGGCAAGGCCGCACGGGAGCTCAGCGACGACGAGGTCCAGGCGGTGCTGCGCCGGGAGGCGAAGAAGCGCCGCGAGGCCGCGGTCGCCTACGCCGACGGCGGTCGGCCCGAGCAGTCCCAGCGCGAGAGCGACGAGCAGGCGGTCATCGACGCGTACCTGCCCGCGCAGCTCGGTGACGACGAGCTCGCCGACCTGGTGCGTGCGGCGATCGCCGACACCGGTGCGGACGGCCCGAAGGCGATGGGAGCGGTCATGAAGGCCGTGCAGCCGCGCGTCGCGGGACGGGCGGACGGCGGGCGCGTGTCCGCCGAGGTGCGCAAGCAGCTCGCCGGCTGACGCGCCCAGTCGCGGAACTTGGTCAACCTTCTGTCGTCAACAGGGCCGGTTCGCGTACACAAGGTTGACCAAGAGCGTGGACGCATCTGCCGTTCGTTGATGCACGTCATGGTTGGCCTGACGCGTCCTTCCTAGCGTCGTGGTACCGACTCCACCCGGGAGCCGTCGACCACGAAGGAGCGCGCCATGTCGACCATCGACCAGACCACGACCACCCGCACCACCATCCTGCGCAGCAGCGAGTTCACCTGCCCGTCGTGCGTGCGCAAGATCGAGAAGAGGCTCCGCCCGATGCCGGGTGTCGCCTCAGCCACCGTGCACTTCAGCACCGGGCGTGTCGTCGTGGAGCACGACCCGACCGCCGTCAGCGTCGACGACCTGGTCGCCGCGGTCGCCGAGGCCGGCTACCGCGCCGCCCCGTCGTCGTTCTGACCGGGCACCGGCGACGAGGTGACCGACATGACGACCAACGACGTCCAGGTCGACGTCAGCGACCAGGTCCAGACCGGCCAGACGCCTCACGGCCACGCGCCGGCGGCCGCCTGCCACCACCGAGCGACGGTGAGCCGGTTCGTCCACGGCACGTGGTTCGTGCCCGCCGCGAGCGCCGCCGCCCTGCTGCCCGGCGTCGTCGCCGAGTACGTTCTCGGAGCCCGAGCGGTCGGTGCGACGCTCATGCTGGTGGCGGCGCTGGTCGCAGGCGTCCCTATCGCCGTCCGTGCGGTGCGGGCGCTCCGGGCCCGCACGATCGGCATCGAGCTGCTCGTGGCTGTCGCCGCCGCCGGTGCGGTGGTCATCGGCGAGATCTGGGAAGCGGCCGCCGTCACCTTCCTCTTCGCCCTCGGACACGGGCTCGAGCTCGCGACGCTGGGGCGCACGCGGCGTGCGCTCGCCGAGCTGCTCGAGCTGGCACCGACCACCGCCGTGGTGGTGCGGGAGGGCGAGCAGCTGGAGGTGCCGGCCAGCGACGTCCTCGTCGGCGAGACGGTGCTGGTGAAGAACGGTGCCAAGGTGCCCGTGGACGGCGTCGTCGTCGAGGGGCGCACGGTGCTGGACGAGTCGAGCATCACCGGCGAGTCCATGCCGGTCGACAAGGTCGAGGGCGACCACGTGCACGCGGGCACCGTCAGCCGGGGCGGGTTCGCCCACGTACGGGCGACCGGGGTGGGCGCCGACACGACACTCGCCCGCGTCATCCACCGCGTGGAGGAGGCGCAGGAGGCGAAGGTCGCGGCGCAGCGGCTGATCGAGCGCTTCTCGCGCTGGTACACGCCGGGCGTCATGCTGCTCGCGCTCGTCTCCGGCCTCGTCTCCGGTGACGTGGTGCTGGCACTCACCCTGCTGGTCATCGGCTGCCCCGGTGCGCTGGTCATCGCCATGCCGGTGTCCGTCGTGGCAGGCGTCGGTCGCGCGGCCAGGCTGGGCGTGCTGATCAAGGGCGGCGAGGGTCTCGAGACAGCGGCCCGGGTGAGCGCCGTCGCCCTGGACAAGACCGGGACGCTGACGTCCGGACGTCCGCGGCTCACGGACGTCCGACCGGTGGCAGGCACCGCCGACGGCGAGCTGCTCGCCTGGGCCGCGGCGGCCGAGGCCGGCTCCGAGCACCCGCTCGCGCGTGCGGTGCTCGACGCGGCCCGCGACGTAGGCCTTCCCGAGCCCCAGGTGCCGGGCATGGTCGTCCCCCACCCGGGAGGGGGTGTGGAGGTGCGGGTCGATCGGCGCTGGGTGCTCGTCGGAACCGTCGAGCTGCTCCGGTCCCGCGGTGTGGTCGTGCCCGAGAGCGTGCGGTCCGACGTGGCAGAGCTCGCCGACCAGGGCAGCACGCCCATGGTCGTGGCCCTGGACGACCAGGTGCTGGGCGTGGTCGGCGCGGCCGACGAGATCCGGGACGACGCCGCCGCCATGGTGCGCGGGCTGCGCGCCGCCGGTGTGCGCACCGTCGTGATGCTCACCGGCGACGACGTGCGAGTGGCGCGAGCCGTGGGCAGGGCGACCGGCGTGGACGACGTGCGTGCCGGCCTGCTGCCCGAGGACAAGCTGCTCGCGGTGCAGCAGCTGCAGCGACAGGGCCACGTGGTCGCGATGGTGGGCGACGGGGTCAACGACGCGCCCGCGCTCGCTGCAGCCGATGTCGGGGTCGCGATGGGTGCCGCCGGCAGCGACGTCGCCATCGAGACGGCCGACCTGGCGCTGCTCGGCGACGACCTGTTCCGGCTGCCCCAGTCGCTGCACCTGGCTCGCCGTACCGTCCGCACCATGCGGCAGAACGTCGTGGTCGCCCTGGTGACGGTCGCGGCGCTGCTCGCCGGGGTGCTCGTCGGGGGTGTCACCATGGCGATCGGCATGGTCGTGCACCAGGCGTCCGTGCTGGCCGTCATCGCCAACGGCATGCGGCTCCTGCGGGCCCAGCCGGATACGGTCGACGTGTCGAAGGAGTGAGCACGATGACGTCCGGACGGCGGAACGCACCGCTGCGCGGCTGCGCGGTGCCGCACCACTGCCCGCGACCGGTGCGGCTCGAGGTGCTCTCGCGCGCCCGGTACCTCGGTGGGCTCGAGCCGGCCGAGCTGGCCGAGGTCGACGCGCGCATGCGGGTGCGGGGCTACGACGTCCACGAGCCGGTGTTCCACGCGGGCGACCGCGCGGACACGCTGTTCGTGCTCGCCACCGGCACCCTGAAGCTGTCGCGCACCACCGGGGAGGGCCAGGAGGTGCTGACCGACGTCGTGGCACCGGGCGACCTGTTCGGCACGCTGTCGGCGCTGGGCGACCCCGTCTACCCGGACACAGCCCGTGCGCTCAC
>DASSTJ010000054.1:0-8757 GCA_035707965.1 Actinomycetales bacterium | reverse complement strand
CGAGCGTATGCCGCACCCCGGGAACGCTCTTCACGAAGTTGTCGAGGAGCCAGCTGAAGTTGGCTGCCTCGGTGCTCATCGTCGTCACGGTGGTGTTCCTCCGTCGTTCGTGCTGGTCGTGCCTGATGGTGGTGATCGGTCAGTGCTGGCTCCGGCTTGAGCGCGTCGGGCGACGTGCCGCCGAACGGGGCCGTCCTAGGTCTCGTCCGAGCCTTCGGGGTAGGGGCTGGCAGCGGTGCCAGGAGCGGTTCCCGGTGACGTGCGTCCCCGCTCGACGCCGGCCCGGAACCCGCTGAGCATGCTGCGGACGTCGGCGGCGTTGCGGTTCGCCCGGCGTGGTCCCTGCGGCTCCTGCGGCTGCGCGAGCTGCGCGGCCGGCGTGGCCGCAGGCGTGCGCCGCACCAGAGACGCCGGCTTGCTGCCGCCGGTCACCGACTCCGGCCGGTACGTCGACAGCGCGCTCAGCTCGGAGAGGGCCTCCGACGCCATGGCGGACCGCTCGCGCAGGGACTGCGCCGCCACCAATGCCGGGACGGACGCCGCCGGGAAGGCCGGGGTCGGCGCGGCCGGCTCCGACGGTGCCTCCTCGACGGACGCCGGGGGCGGCGCGAAGAGGCTCGACGGGGCCGGGACCACCTCGTCGACAGCCGCCGGCACCGGGGCCGGCGCCGAGCCGAAGTCCGGCGTCGGCACCGAACCGAAGTCGGGCCTTGCGGAACCGAGGTCGGGTGCCGCAGCGCCGAAGCTCGGCGTCGCGGCGGGCACCGGCGCGAAGGTCGTGGTCGGTGCGGCGGGCTGGGTCGGGACCGCGGGCTGCGGAGCCGCCGGGACGACCCGCCGCTGGACGGGCGCCGGCACGGCGGCCGGGCGCGTCACCTTCGGTCGCGAGGTCCGGCGCAGCCGCAGACCGCGACCGCCCGAGCGCGTGGGCAGGATGTCCATGGCGGGGGCGCCCACGGGCGTCACCGGCACGGCCGGCACGGGCTGCGGCGCCAGCGGCTCGGGGTCGGCTGCGTCGTCGGACTGCGACGACCCCCGGGCGAGCTCGCTCAGGGCGGACCTCGCCTGCGTGCCGCTCTCCACCGGGTCGGTGGAGACGAGCGGGACCGACTCGGTCACGGTCTCCGGCTCTGGTTCGGGCTCGGCGGCGATCTCGACCTCGACAGCCGTGGCGACCGGGTCGGGCTCGTCGGCGAGCAGCGCGACGAGCGGCTGGTCCGCAGGCACGTGCGCCTCGGGGATCTCGGTCGCGGCCTCGACTGCGGACACCTCCGCGACCTGCTCGGCCTCCGGTTGCCACTCGGCGTCCAGCGGGTCGAGACGACGGGTCGGCAGCTCGCTGACGTCCGTGCCGACGGACGGCTCGTCCGCGAGCCCGGGCACGGTCTCGGGCTCCAGGACGGGGGTCGGGAACGCCTCGAGCGCCGGTGCGGCGATCTCGTCGTCCTCGACCTCGACGGTGGTCACCTCGTCGTCCGACGCCTGGACGTCACCGCGCGGGGGCAGGGCCGGCGTCGCCGGGACCTCGCTGCGGTGGGGCAGCGCAGGCGTCGAGGTGTCGAGCGTCGGCACGAACTCCGGCAGGTCGTTCGCCAGCGCCTCCAGGGACGTCGGCTCGACCGGTGCCACGGAGCCCACCTCGGACTCCACGGCCCGACGGGACCGGAAGCTGCTGAACATCCCGGCACGGGGCGCGACGGGCTCGGCCTCCGGCGCAGCCGCAGGGGCGGCTGGGGGCGGGGTCGCTGCGGCGCCGGCGGACCGGCGAGGCAGCCCACCGTCGAGAGCGGCGGGAGCGCTGGGCGCGGGGGACGCCGGCGGGACGCTCGGGGCAGCGGCGCCGGAGCCACCCCGGGTGGGGAGGCCGGACGCGGTGCTGCTCGGGCGGTCACCGGCATCGGCGGCCGACGGCGTCTCGGCCGACTCGGTGGACGCCGGCGCCTGAGCCTCCTCGGCGACCGGCTCGGCCGGCGGGGTGGCCTCGACGACCGTGCCCGAGACGAACAGGGCCGGCGGCAGGTCGATGGTGACGACGGTGCCCTGGGCACGACCCGGCTTGAGCTCGACGGACGCGTCGAGGCGACGGGCCAGGCGGCCGACCACGTAGAAGCCGAGGCGCTGCGAGCCGACGACCTCGGTGGCAGGCGGGCTGGCGATGCGCTGGTTGGCCTCGTTGATCTCGTCCCAGGTCATGCCCAGGCCGAGGTCGGTGATGGTGATGCGGACGCCGCGAGCGCTGAAGGCGGTGGAGGCGATGACCCGCGTGTCCGGGTTGGAGAACTGGGTCGCGTTCTCGAGCATCTCGGCAAGCAGGTGGGCGGTGGTCAGGGCAACGTGGCCGACCATCGGCGGGTCCGCCTGCAGGGCCAGGTCGACCCGGTCGTACCGCTCGATCTCCGACACCGCGGTGCGGATCACGTCGGACAGCGGCATCGGGCGGCGCAGGCGACGGCCGGCGTCGATCCCGGCCAGCACGATGAGCGACTCGGCGTTGCGTCGCATCCGGGTCGCGAGGTGATCGAGCCGGAAGAGGTTGTCGAGGGTGTCGGGGTTCTCCTCGGTGCGCTCCAGCTGGTCGATGAACGACAGCTGGCGCGACAGGAGGACGTGGTTGCGGCGGGCGACGTTGACGAACATCTCCGCGATGGAGGCGCGCAGCGCGGCCTGCTCCTCGGCGACGCGGACGGTCGTGTCGTTGACCTCGCGGAACGCGGCGGCCAGCTGGCCCACCTCGTCCTCACCGCGGAAGGGGATCTCGGGAAGCGTGACGCCCGGTCCCTCACCGGGGGTGGCCATGCGCTCCACCATGCGAGGAAGCTCTTCGGCGACCTCACCGGCGACGTGGGTCAGGTGACGCAGCGGCCGGGTGATGGCGCGGGCGAGGACGAGTCCGAGGCCGAGCAGCAGGGCGACGAGGAGCAGACCGCCGACCAGCACGAGCAGGGCGGTGTTGCTCGCGGACGACGACGCGGCAGCGGCCTCGTCGGCCACGTTCTTCGCGATCGACGGCAGCAGCTTCTGCAGCGCCGCCAGGCGGTCGTTCGACGCGTTGCGCCACTCGCTGCTGTTGATCTTGACCGCGTCGCCGTTGGCCAGCGACGTGACCTCGGCCTTCATCGTGCTGTAGGACGCACGGGGCTCCACCGGCAGGTACACGGCCGCGTCGAGGTCGGACTTCTGCTTGGCGGTGGCGTCGAGACGGAAGCCGGCGAGCGCCTCCTGCTCCCGCGCCTCGATCGCGGCGAGCTGCGTGGCGGTGGCCTGGTTGACCTTGCCCTGGCCGATCATGCTGAGCACGAGCTCGCGCTCCTGCGTCGCCACCTCGGCGAGCGTCTGGGCGCTGGAGAACACGCTCAGCTGGCGACCGATGGACCGGTTCTCGAGGCCGACACCGATACGGGACGACAGCGAGATGTCGTTCGCGATCATGCTGGTGTAGCGCTCGTTGACCTGGTCGGCCTGGGCGTAGCCCGAGTCGACCTGCGCGCGCACGTTCCCCAGCTGCTCGTGACCGGCGGTGGCAGCGCCCACGGCGGCGACGGCCTGCGGCGACAGCTGGGTGATGTCCACGCCAGCGAGCAGGCCGCGCGTCCTCACCAGCGCCTGGTCGGTGGTCTGCCGGGCCTTCTTCACCTGCTCTGCGACCGGCTTCTTCTCCAGCAGCTGCGCGGAGATGGAGCGCTCCGACTGGATGGCGGTCACCAGCTGGCCCAGCGTGTCGGCGCCCTTCGCGAGCTTCTCGACCTCACTGGCCTTGCGGGCCTCGCCGAACGTCTGCAGCGACACGACCATCGCCATGACGATCAACGCCACGATGGGCAGCGCCAGGACCGCAAGGAGCTTGGTCCGGATCCCCTGGTTGCGCAGCATGTTGCCTTCCCTCTGTCGCCGGTCAGGAACTCTTCGGTCGCGATGGGTGTGACATTGATCGGTGCACCCCTGCTGTTCACCCGTTCGGCGCAGGAACGGCGTGTCGGGCTGACGGACAGGGCCTGACCCGTGCTCGCCCCGGTGCGGCGATACTACGGTGGTGATCACGACGACAGCCGGGTCCGAGCGCCGGCCTGTGGACGGTGCGGTGGGCTGCGTCGTCGTGCTGGCCGGTGGCGCCTCGGTGCGCCTGGGCGAGGACAAGACCCGCGTGCTCGTCGGTGGCGTGCCGGTCCTGGACCGCCTCGTGCAGGGTCTCGCCGTCGTCGTCCCCGACGTCCCCGTCGTCGTGGTCGGGCCGCGGCGTCCGACGGCGCGACCGGTCGTGTGGTGCCGCGAGGACCCGCCGGGCGGAGGCCCGGTCGCGGGCCTCGCCCGCGGTCTGTCCGCAGCATCGACGCTCGTGCCGGACGACGGTCTCGTGGCGGTGCTCGCCGGTGACCTGCCGTTCGCGGCACCTGCGGTCGCGGCTCTGGCAGCCGCGCTGGGCGAGGCTCCGGCCGGCACCGACGGAGCGCTGGCCGTCGACGAGTCGGGCGACGACCAGCTGCTCGTCGGCGTGCACCGAGCGGCTGCGCTGCGTGCCGCGGTGGCGGCGCAGGGTGGGCATGGCGCGGTCCGGGGCGTGGTGGCCCGGCTGTCCGTCGTCCGGGTGCCGGTCCCGTCACCGCTGACGCTCGACGTCGACACGCCGCAGGACCTGCAGGCCGCCCGGTCCCTGGCGGCGCCGGGAAGGTGACGGGCGGTCGCGCGGCGTGAGCACCGCCTCCGTAGGCTCGACCCCATGAGGGCGATCGTGATCACGCAGCCGGGCGGACCCGAGGTGCTCACGGCTGCCGACGTCCCGGATGCGACGGCCAGGCCCGGCGAGGTGCTCGTGCGGGTCGCCGCCGCTGGCGTCAACCGTGCTGACCTGATGCAGCGCCTGGGCCACTACCCGCCCCCGCCGGGCGCACCGGAGTACCCGGGCCTCGAGTGCAGCGGCACCGTCGTGGGGCTCGGCGACGGGGTCGAGGGCTGGTCCGTCGGCGACGAGGTGTGCGCGCTGCTGTCCGGCGGCGGCTACGCCGAGCTGGTGGCTGTCCCCGCCAGCCAGCTGCTGCCCGTGCCGCGAGGGGTGTCCCTCGTGGACGCGGCGGCGCTGCCCGAGGTGGCGTGCACGGTGTGGAGCAACGTGTTCATGACAGCGGTGCTGCGGCCTGGGGAGGTGCTGCTCGTGCACGGGGGCTCCAGCGGCATCGGCACGATGGCCATCCAGCTCGGCAAGGCGGCCGGGGCCCGGGTGGCCGTGACCGCCGGGTCGGCCGAGAAGCTGGAGCGCTGCCGCGAGCTCGGCGCCGACATCGCAGTGAACTACAAGGAGCAGGACTTCGTCGAGGAAGTGCTGTCGGCCACCGAGGGGCACGGCGCGGACGTCGTCCTCGACACGATCGGCGCCAAGTACCTCGCCCGCAACCTCGACGTGCTGGCGACGAACGGCCGTCAGGTGACGATCGGTCTCATGGGCGGCGTCCGGGCCGAGCTCGACCTCGGCCTGCTGCTGCGCAAGCGCGCCGCCGTGTTCGCCACGTCGCTGCGGGCCCGGCCCGAGGACGAGAAGGCCGCGATCGTCGCGGCGGTCCGTGAGCACGTGTGGCCGCTGGTGGAGGACGGCGTGGTACGGCCCGTCGTCCACACGACCCTTCCGCTGGACCAGGCCTCGGCGGCGCACGAGCTCCTCGCGGCGTCCGGCCACGTCGGCAAGGTGCTGCTCACCGTCTGAGCACCTGACGCGCTTCACCCCGTCTCCCACCCGCGCCGCCTGGTCCACGTTTCGCGCGAAACGGGGCACCGGACGTGCGAAGGGTGCCCCGTTCCGCGCGAATGGTGGAAAGCCCGCCGGTGGATCGATGGCTTGACCCGCCCCTACATACCGCGTATACATCTGCTCACCAGGGGCAATACTCGGTATGGAGGCTGGCATGTCGATTCGTCAGGGACTGTTGGCCCTCCTCGCCGAGCGTGCGATGTACGGCGCCCAGCTGCGCGCCGAGTTCGAGGCACGCACCGGTGGCACCTGGCCGCTGAACGTGGGCCAGGTCTACTCGACGCTCCAACGGCTCGAGCGCGACGGGCTGGTCGAGGCGGCGGGCGGCCCGGACCCCGAAGGTCGCATCGCGTACCGCCTCACCGACGAGGGCCGCACGCGGGTCAGCCGCTGGTGGACGACGCCCGTCGACCGCAGCGAGCATCCCCGCGACGAGCTCACCATCAAGCTGGCTCTGGCCGTCACGGTGCCCGGCGTCGACGTCCCCGCGGTCGTGCAGACGCAGCGCACGCAGACGCTGCGAGCGCTCCAGGACCTCACCCGCCTGAAGCAGCGCGCCACCGAGCAGGACGACATCGCCTGGCTGCTCGTGCTGGACAACCTGGTGTTCGCCGCGGAGGCCGAGGTGCGCTGGCTCGACCACGTCGAGGCGCGCCTGCTACGACGGGCCGTGCGCGGCGGCTCCTCCCCGACCACGGCGGCACCCGTCCCCGCGGACGACGACACCGACGTCCGCACCGGTGCCGGGAGCCCGTCGTGACCGCCGCCGACGTGGTCGCGCGCAGCCGCCCCGGCCTGCCCTCCACCGGAGCCGTGCTGGAGCTGCGGTGCGTCAGCCGCGTGCACGGGCAGGGCGCGGCCGAGGTCCACGCCCTGCGTGAGGTCGACCTCGTCGTCCGGCCCGGCGAGCTCGTCGCCGTCATGGGTCCGTCCGGCTCTGGCAAGTCGACGCTGCTCACCATCGCCGGCGGCCTCGACTCACCGACGTCCGGCGAGGTCCTGGTCGAGGGCGAGCCGCTGAGCCGCATGTCACGCGCACAGGTGGCGGCCCTGCGGCGGCGCTCGCTCGGCTACGTCTTCCAGGACCTCAACCTCGTGCCGACGCTCACCGCGGTCGAGAACGTCATGCTGCCGCTCGAGCTGGACGGCGAGCGCACGAGCGTCGCCCGCCGGGCAGCCCGCGCCTCCTTGGAGCAGGTCGACGTGCTCGAGCTCGCCGACCGCTTCCCCGACGAGATGTCCGGCGGCCAGCAGCAGCGGGTGGCGATCGCGCGCGCCCTCGTGGGCGACCGGCGCCTCGTGCTGGCAGACGAGCCGACGGGGGCGCTCGACTCCGAGACGGGCGAAGCGGTGCTGCGCGTGCTTCGCGCCCGGGTGGACGACGGAGCCGCCGGCCTGCTCGTCACCCACGAGGCTCGGCACGCCGCCTGGGCCGACCGCGTCGTGTTCCTGCGGGACGGCGTCGTGGTCGACACCACCGGCGAGCTCACCCAGCCCGAGCACCTGCTGGACAGCGGGAACGGGACCGGGTCCGACACCGGGCACGGCGGCTGATGGGGTCCCGGTTCGCGGCGTGGCGGCCGGCGCTGCGCATCGCCCGGCGGGACGTGCTGCGCGCCAAGGGCCGCTCCGCGCTGGTCGCCGTCATGGTGGGCCTGCCGGTCGCGCTGGTCACGTGCTTCACGGCGGTCTACGCGACGGACCAGGTCTCACCCGTCGAGTCGATCCCGGCACGCCTGGGCGCCACGGCGGCGGAGCTGGAGATCTTCAGCGACCAGCCGGTCTGGCAGGACCCGCAGCTGAACCAGTACGGCGTCGTCGACCGCGAGGGCGACAGCACCTCTCCGGGTGAGCCGCGGTCCGCCTCCGACGTGGCGTCGATGCTGCAGCGGTTGACCGGCGGCCGCATCGTCGACCTGCCGACGGCCCGCACGCTCGTCCACACGGAGCGCGGGCGCATCGACACCAACGCTCTCGTTGCCGACGCCGGCTCGCCGAGGCTGCGCGGGCTGGTGCGGCTGCTCGACGGACGCCTTCCCCGAGCGGACGACGAGGTGGTGGTCTCGCGCGACCTGGCCGAACGCGGCTACGGGATCGGCAGCACGATCGGGCTGGACGACGGTGCGAAGCCGGCGACGGTCGTCGGCACGGGTGAGGTGCCGTACCCCGGCATGAGGAGCACCGTCGTGGCGCTGCCCGGTCTGGGGCTGCCGGCAGACGACGCCAGCCACCGGTACCTCCTCGACCGTGCGGCGCCGCTCACGTGGCCGCAGGTGCGCCAGCTCAACCAGGCCGGCGTCCTCGCGTTCTCGCGCCGGGTCGTCGAGCACCCTCCGGCAGACTGGAAGAGCGCGCTGCCCCCGGATGCCCAGTACTGGTCCGGCAGCGGCCTGAGCTCGGCCGATACCGCCGTCCTCTCGCTCGTGGTCTTCTCGATCGTGCTCGAGGTGGTCCTCCTGGCCGGGCCGGCGTTCGCCGTGGGGGTGCGGCGCCAGCAGCGTCAGCTCGCGCTCGTCACCGCGACCGGCGGCAGCGCTCGAGACGTGCGCAGAGTCGTTCTGGCACAAGGCATGGCGCTCGGGCTGGGTGCTTCGGCGATCGGTGCGGCGTCGGGCGTCGGGCTCGCGCGGCTGCTGGTGTGGGCGCTGCCTCGCTTCCGCGGCACCCGCCTCGGGCCGTGGGACGTCGACTGGCGCTCGACGGGCGCAGCGCTCGCCCTCGGGGCGGTCGCGTCGGTCGTCGCCGCGTGGGTGCCGGCGCGCGCCGCGTCGCGCGCCGACGTCGTCGCGGTGCTCGCGGGGCGCCGAGGTCAGACCCGCACGCGGCGTGGGTGGCCCATGCTCGGCGTCCTCCTGGTCGCCGTGGGCATCGGGGTGGCCTTCGCACTCGGCACGCGACCCGGCGGCGAGTTCGGGGTCGCCGGCGGCACGCTCGTCATGGTGCTCGGAGCCATCGCCGCCATGCCCGCGCTCATCGGTCTCGTCGGCCGGCTGGGCGCGCACCTTCCGCTGCCGCTGCGG
>DASSTJ010000053.1:0-35534 GCA_035707965.1 Actinomycetales bacterium | reverse complement strand
GGCCATTCACGAGGACAGTCTGCGCACCGTGCACCGCTACCAGGAGGTCGCCGGACGGGCCCTCCTGGGCTTGGAACCCGACGGCGACGTGCGGGAGAACCTCACCCGCATGCAGGAGTACTTCGGCCGCGTCGAGCAGTGCTACCGAGACGCCTATCCGACAGCCGCGAACACGAACGGCGAGTTCATCCCCTCCACGGAGGGCGCCTCAGCCTGACGTGTTCCGCTGCCTCTGCAGACCCTTGAGCCGGCCGGCCACCCCCAGGTGTGGGCCGCCGCGGGGGCGACAAGAGAGCGTGGTCAGGAGCGCGCTGGGATAGCGTGCCCTCCTGTGGTCGCTGCTGCGCCATCGAGGCGTTCGACGTTGCGAGTGCTTCGGGTGCTCACGTATCTGGCTGGTCGGGCGCAGCCGGTACCAGCGACCGTGATCGCCGAGAGCTGCGATGTTCCCAAGCAGACGTTGTACCCCATGCTGGCCGACATGTTGGAACTCGGCTTCGTCTCCCACTTCCCGGAGGAGAGAGCCTGGGGGCTTGGCGTAGCAGCCTTCGAGGTTGGTTCCGCCTATCTGCGAGCCGAACCGTTGCAACGGCTCGGCCGTCCGGTCCTCGACCGCTTGTCCAGGCAGCTCGACATCACGTCTCACTTGGCCGTGCTGCATGGCAATGAGGCGCTCTACCTCGTCAAGCACGTGCCCCGGGGACATTCGCCCCAGCTGATCACGGACGTCGGAGTCCGCCTGCCAGCTCATCTGACGGCCGTGGGCCGCGCCATACTGGCGTACCTGCCACGGAACCAGCTGCGGGCCCTGTACCCAAC
This sequence comes from Actinomycetales bacterium, assembly GCA_035707965.1. GTDB lineage: Bacteria > Actinomycetota > Actinomycetes > Actinomycetales > Angustibacteraceae > DASSTJ01. The sequence continues at coordinate 34,715 of DASSTJ010000053.1, read as the reverse complement.
GGCGCAGTCTTTCGTGATCCGAACGGATCGCGGGATCGCAACCCTCAGCGAGCTGCATCGGGCGCTTCGCGTTGACCGCGAACGGGGATACAGCCTGGAGAGCGATCTGACCACGGAAGGCGTCACGTGTGTAGCCGCATCGGTGCACGACCACGCTGGCCGACCGCTCGCCGCCGTGGGAGTCAGCTTCGCCACCGAGTCCCGTCCTCCGGAGACGTGGAACTCCGTGGCTACGCGTGTGCGTCACGCGGCAGACGCTCTCACGTCGAGGATTCACGGGCAGCGCGTCAGCACCCAGGCGTCCTCCTCCGCGTGACGGTCCCATATATGGGACCGCACGCCGTTGATCGGCCCTGGCCTTACCCCCCTGGATGCGGTCTGATCGAGGCCGAGACCACGGAGCTCACAGCGCGGCCACAGTGAGCAAGCCACAGGAGGCGTCATGGCGGAGACGGCCCAAGCAGCAACCGTTCAGGCTTCAGCAAGCCTGGAGATCGAGCGTCGAGCGATCGACTACATCCCCGAGCGGGAGAGATACGGCTCGCCCGTCAGCCAGTTCACACTGTGGTTCGGCACCAACATCCAGATCACTGCACTGGTGGACGGCGCTCTGGCGGTGGTCTTCGGCGCCGACGCGATCTGGGCGATCGTCGGCCTGCTGGTAGGCAACATCGTCGGCGGCATCGTGATGGCGCTGCACTCAGCACAAGGCCCCGGTCTGGGCCTGCCGCAGATGATCTCGAGCCGTGCTCAGTTCGGCGTGTACGGCGCCGTCGTACCGCTGGTGCTGGTGATCCTGATGTACGTCGGGTTTGCCGCCACGGGCACTGTCCTGTCTGGCCAGGCAATCAACAAGCTGCTCGGGGTCAGCGCTCCTAGCATCGGGATCCTGATCTTCGGTGCGCTGACGGCGGTGGTGGCGATCGTCGGCTACCGCTTGATCCACACGGTGGGGAGGATCTCCACGGTCGTCGGTGCGGTGGGCTTCGTCTACCTGCTGATCAGACTGTTCGCCACCCATGACGTGTCAGCAGCCATCGGCCCGCAGGCGTTCGAGATGACCACCTTCCTGCTGGCGGTCTCGCTCAGCGCTGGCTGGCAGCTGACCTTCGGCCCGTACGTCGCCGACTACTCCCGTTACCTGCCGTCCAACACCGACGGCCGGAAGGTCTTCGCCACGACATTTCTCGGTAGCGTCCTGGGAGCGCAAGTGGCGATGACCATAGGTGTCCTGATCGCTGCTGTGGCGGGCGATGCCTTCCTGCCAAACCAGGTTGGCTACCTCGGGGAGCTCGCCGGCCCGGCCGGCATCGCGGTCGTCATCTATGCGGTAGTGGTGGTCGGCAAGCTCACTGCGAACACCCTGAACGCCTACGGCGGGTTCATGTGCGGCCTGACGATCTCCAGCGCCTTCACCCGCAGCGCTCAGGTGACCCGCAGGACGCGGGTTCTGGCTATCAGCGCGCTGATGTTGTTCGCCGTCGCCGTCGCGCTGCTGGCCAGCGCCGACTTCCTGGACAACTTCAAGAACTTCGTGTTGCTGATCCTCATGGTGTTCACGCCGTGGAGCGCCATCAACCTCGCGGACTACTACCTCATCTCCAAGGAGAAGTTCGACATCCCGGCGCTGTACGACCCCGACGGCCGATACGGCCGCTGGAACGTGACTGCACTCGTCTCCTATGCCGTGGGGATCGTCGTGCAGATTCCGTTCCTGGCGCAGACGTTGTACACGGGGCCGATCACCAAGGCGCTGGGTGGAGCGGACGTGTCCTGGATCGTCGGGCTGGTGGTCACTGCCTTGGTCTACATCCCCTGGGCGCTGCGCACCAACCGTGCGCCAGCTCACACCATCGCGGCCGAGGACGTACCGGCGTGAGAGGCGGCGCAGCAACCTCAGTCACGGTGGATGACATCTCCGCGCGACACAGGCTCGTCATCGAGCGCACCCTCCGGTGGCGGCACTATGCCTGGTACTGGGGCGACGCCATCGCCGTGGACGGGCTTCTGGCGGCGCCGGTTTCCCTGGCGCCCATGGCTCGCGACAGCGTGATCGAGCAGCTGGAGCACTGGGCAGCGACGGCGCCGGACAACTTCGATGACGTCCTCGCGCCAGGGCTGGCGATCATGAGCCTGGCGCGCTCGGGCGCGTTGCAGAGTCGCGCAGTCGATCGGTTCGTGGCCAGTGTCGACCGGCTCCCCACGCTGCCCTGCGGCTTGCCCGCGCTGGAGCCGCAGAGGCCGGCCTTCCGGTTCGGTTTCTGCATCGACGCGCTGTACCACCTGCCGCCCGCCATGGCGGCGCTCGGGGTCTGGCGGCACGAACCAGCACGAGTCCGGGCCGCGGCAGAGATGGCACTCCGCGGAATCGACGTCCTCGCCTGCCCTACGGGCTGGGCCCAGTGGTACGACGACACGGTCGAGCGGAACAACGCCATCGCTTGGTCGCGGGGCATCGGATGGGCGCTGCTCGGGACCCTCGACCTCCTCGCCGAGCTCGATGACTCTGACCCGGCGGGCCGCCAGCACGTGGCAGAGCTCGAGGATCACGCCGCGCGGATGCTCGACCGGCTTGCCGCCACCCAGGCGGCCAGCGGGAACTGGGCGGCGGTCCTCGACGACGAACTGGCGCCGCAGGAGACGTCGACTGCCGCGTTCTTCGTCGCCGGGGCTCGGCACGCCCGACTCACTGGCGTCTGGACGGCTCCCACGGAGGTGCTCGCAAAGGCCGAGGACGCGGTCATGGCTTCCATCGCGGTCGACGGCTTGGTGACTGGCGTCAGCGCCGACATCCTGCCGGCGTGGGAGATCAACGGCTATCGCGCCTTCGGATGCGAGCCCTCGCCCTGGGCTCAAGGGGCGGGACTCCGCGCTCTGGCCGTGATGGATCGAGCGCCGCTAGCCGCCGGCGACTCGGCCGACGCATGAGAGTCCGTCCGCGACCGTGGCTGGATGGTCTCACTCCCTACCGACCGGGGAGTCACCAGGCAGACGAGTCCGGGCTGCTCGCATCGAACGAGTCGCCCTTCGGGGTCGACCCTGCGGTGGTCAGGTCCGTGATGCAAGCCGCCGAGGTGATACATCGCTACCCGGACCCGTTGGCCTCGCGGTTGAGGGACACCATCGCTCGACGTCATCGCCTATCGCCCGAGCAGGTGCTGGTCGGGAACGGTTCAGACGAGCTGATCTACCTGCTCACGTGGGCCTTCGCGGCGAACGGTGGCTCCGTTGTCTGCGCCGACCCTGCCTACCAGCTCGACGTCATCGCCGCCCGGGTCGCAGGCGCTGTCGTCCGCCAGGTCCCCACGGTCGAATGGCGCCACGATCTCGATGCGATGGCGCACGTCGAGGCGAACCTGGCGTACATCGTCAACCCCCACAACCCCACCGGCACTGCACTCTCGATCTCGCAAGTGGCCGACTTCGCACAACGCAGTCGTGCAGACATCGTGGTGGTCGACGAGGCCTATGTCGACTTCGCCGACGTGCAGTCCTCGATCCCGCTCGCGGCGTCGGGCAAGCTGCTCGTGCTACGCACCCTCTCCAAGCTGTACGGCCTGGCCGGCGCTCGGATCGGCTATCTCGTCGGCGGCACCCACGTGCTCGACGTCTTGCGAGCCATTCGGCCCCCCTTCTCCGTCAACACCCTCGCGCAGGCCGCTGCGCAGGCGGCGCTCGAGGGCACCGAGCACTACCAAGCGGTGCGCGAGGCCACGATCCGCAACCGCGGTCGGCTGATCGCCGTTCTGGAACAGCACGGCCTCAAGCCGGTCCCCTCGGAGGCCAACTTCGTCCTCGTTCCCCACGTCGAAGAAGGCCGCTTCGTCTCCTGCGCGCAAGACGCCGGTGTTGCGATCCGCCCCGGCCGCCCGTTAGGCGTCCCTGGCTGCGTGCGGATCACCGTCCCGGACGACATCGGCCTGGCCCGGATCGCGCAAGCCGTCGCACGCTACTGCTCCGCATGACCATCGTGGTGCGTCAGGCCTGATTGCTCAGACGCCCTCGGCGGTGTCGGCCAGCCACAGCTGGTTGGCGGCATCGGCGGCGAACGCGTGCCGTACCAGGCCCTTGTCGTCGCGGGCTGTGAACGGATCGGGCGGATCCCCTGGCGTTCGTTCGTCCAGGTCCGCGCGCCGACAATACCTACGGCTCGAAGCGGTACCCGACCCCCGGTTCGGTGATGATGTGCCGGGGCCGTGGGGGATCCGGTTCGAGCTTGCGTCGCAGCTGGGAGACGTAGACACGCAGGTAGTTCGACTCATTGCCGTACTGCGGCCCCCACACCTCCTGGAGCAGCTGTCGCTGCAGCACGAGCCGGCCAGGGTTGCGGACCAGCACTTCAAGCAGGTGCCACTCGGTGGGAGTGAGCCGCACGTCGCGCCCCCCTGCGACTACCGTGTGGGCCGCCAGGTCGACGACGAACGAGCCGGTGACCACGCGAGCAAGGGGCGGCTCGGCCGGGCTGGCTCGTCGCAGCGCAGCCCGCACGCGAGCGAGGAGCTCGTTCATGCCGAACGGTTTGGTGATGTAGTCGTCGGCGCCGGCATCGAGCGCGGCGACCTTCTGGGCCTGCTCGTGGCGCGCCGACAGAACCAGCACGGGAACGGTCGACCACCCGCGTATCCCTTCCACGACCTGGACACCGTCCATGTCGGGCAGGCCGAGGTCGAGGACGACGAGACCCGGGAGCCGTGTGCTCGCGGCAGCGAGGGCGCCCCTCCCGTCGCTGGCGACATCGACGTCGTACCCGTGCGCCCGAAGGTTGATGGCGAGGGCTCGGGCCAAGGCGGGCTCGTCGTCTACCACCAGTACGCGGGTCACGCGAGACTCACGGGTTGCCGCTGAGGTCGTGGTGCGCGAGGCAGCGTGAGGGTCATGGTCAGCCCGCCTCCGCCGGTGTGCGCTGGTCTGAGCGTGCCACCCATTGCTTCGGTGAACCCGCGGGCTATGGCCAGTCCGAGCCCGGCGTGCGCGCTGCTGGTCGGGTCGCCCAGTCGCTGGAACGGCTCGAACATGCGCTCCCAGTCTGCCTCCGCGACTCCGGCGCCGTGATCCACGACGGCCAGGCAGACCTCGCCTGAGCCGGCGCTGCCGCACACCTGCACCGCCCCTCCCGCGGCGTGCCGATGGGCGTTCTCAACGAGGTTGGCGACGACGCGTTCGAGGAGTCCGGCGTCCGCGACGGCATAGGGCAGGTCGTCTGGCACCTCGTTGCGCACACCTGCCAGGTGGCGGTCGAGCAGCGCCCGTCCCACGACCTCGTCGAGCGGGACCGGCTGCAGATCGAGCGTCAACGAACCGGCCCGGAGCCGGCCGAGGTCCAGCAGGTTCGCCACCAGGTCGGTGAGGCGGTCAGTGGAGTCCTCGACGGTGGCCAGCAGCTCGGCACGGTCGTCGTCGGCGAGCACGACGTCCTGTCGCAACGTGGTCACGGCAGCCTTGATGCCGGACAGGGGCGTGCGAAGGTCGTGGCTCACCGCGGCGAGGAGGGCGGACTGCAGCCGATCGACTTCGGCGAGCTCGCGCGCACGCGCCGCCTGACGCTCCAGCAACTCGGCGTCCTGCGCGCGGCTGGCCGCGTGGGCGAGGCTCGTCAGGAGGCGACGGTCCTCCGCAAACAGCTCTCGGCCGTCGGCCACCACGACGCGGCCGGAGCCGGCATCAACCGTGACGCTGCCGCGCCCGCTCACCGGCTCGCCCACGCTGGCGAGGATGGTCGGTGTGCGGTCACTGCTGCGCAGCTCCACCGAGTCCAGCCCGAACGTGGCGGCCAGCTCGCGGAGCACGTCGTCAGCTCTGCGACCGGTCAAGGGCTCGGCCGCCACGCGACCGAGCGCCTTGGCCTCCGCCTCGGTCCTGGCGGCTCGAGCGCGCTGCCTGGCGCTGATGTCTACCAACGCGCTGACGACGACGGTGACGACGAGGAACACGAGCAGCGAGATGACCGAGTCTCGGCTGTCCACCATGAGCGTCCCGTACGGCGGCGTGAGGAAGAAGTTGGCCAGCAGGAACGAGCCCACTGCGCTCAGCACCCCTGGCGCCAGGCCGCCGACGGCAGAGACGACGACGACCGCGACGACGTACAGCAGCAGCACGCTGCCGAGAGAGAGAAGATCTCGCAGTGCGCCGAGGACGGCGCTCAGCGCGGGCAGCGCGATCACCGCGACCAGGGCGCCCGTCCACTGCCGTCGCGCTGACAACCTCGTCGCGCCACGTCGGCCATTGCTCATCCTCCGACTGTGGCACGCTCGCGGGCCTCGAGGTCGGCAGAGCGCAGCTGCCAGGGGACGCTGGTGACCATGACACCGGGCCGGAAGAGCAGGCGTGTCTTCAACCGCAACGCGGACTGGTTGTGCAGAAGATGCTCCCACCAGGGCCCGACCACGTACTCCGGGATGAAGACGGCGACCAGGTCTCGTGGGCTCGTGCGCCGCAGGTGACCGATGTAGTCCAACGCCGGACCGGTCACGTCTCGGTAGGGGGAGTCCAGGACCACCAGGTCGACGGGCACGTCGCGCTCGACCCACTGTTGCTGCAGGGCCGCCGTCTCCTCCCGGGAGGTCTGCACGGTGAGTGCGACGAGTGTGGACGGTCGGGTGGCCCGCGCGTACGCCAGGGCCAGCAGAGAAGGTGCGTGCAGCTGCGAGACCAGCACGATGGCGTGCACGCGCGACGGCAGGCCCACCCCGGCCGGCCCAGGCCTGAGCTCGTCCGTGACCCGCGTGTAATGGCGCTGGATGGCCTTCATCAACAGGAAGACGCTCGGCATGGCGATCACCACGATGTACGCGCCGTGAGTGAACTTGGTCAGCAGGACGACGACCAGAACCAGCGCCGTGGTGGCTGCGCCCAGCGCGTTGACGACTCGCGAGCGCAGCATGTGCGCCCGTTCCGGACCTGTCACGCGGCGCAGCGCGGCGGTCCAGTGCTTGACCATGCCGAGCTGGCTGAGGGTGAACGAGACGAACACTCCGATGATGTACAGCTGGATCAGCCGAGTGGTCGACGCGTCGAAGGCAACGATGAGCATGCCTGCGAGCAGGGCGAGACCGACGATTCCGTTGGAGAAGACCAACCTGTCTCCGCGGCGGTGGAACTGCCGAGGCAGGTACCCGTCCCCACCCAGGATGGACGCCAAGATCGGGAAGCCATTGAACGCAGTGTTCGCCGCCAGCACCAAGATCGCAGCGGTGAATGCCTGCACCAGGTAGAAACCGACAGACTGGTGGGTGAACACCGCATCAGCCAGCTGCGCGATCACAGTTGGCTGCTCGTGCCCGGGTGGCGCGCCGACCAGACGCGCGGTGTCCTCTGCCACATGGACGCGGGAGATCATCGCGAGGGCCGTGATCCCCGTGAACATGACGACCGTCAAGCCGCCCATGATGGCCAGGGTCCGCGCGGCGTTGCGCGACTTCGGCTGCTTGAAGTTCGGCACGCCGTTGGAGACGGCTTCCACCCCGGTCAGGGCGGTGCACCCGGATGAGAAGGCCCGGAGGACCAACGCCACGAGCAGCAGGCCGGAGACGTGCTCGGCCGGCACGATCGCGAACTGCGCCGACTCCGCCACCGGCGGATGACCGATCACGGTGCGGTAGCCGCCCACCGCGAGCATGACCAGGACCGATGCGACGAACCCGTACGTAGGGAGGGCGAACACCGTGCCCGACTCGCGCACACCACGCAGGTTCATCAGCGCCAGTGCGACGACGAACCCGATGCTGAGCGCGACCGAGTGAGTGGCGAGGCCCGGGAACGCCGAGACGATGTTCGCCACCCCGGCAGCCACGGACACGGCGACCGTCAGCACGTAGTCGACCAGCAACGCGCTGGCCGCAACCAGAGCCACGTTCGGGCCCAGGTTCGCGCGGCTGACAGCGTAGGCGCCGCCACCGCCGGGATAGGCGTGGCAGGTCTGCCGGTAGGAGAGCACGACGATGACGAGCAGCAGCACCACACCCACCGCCACCCAAGGGGTCAGGCGCAGCAGTGCTGCACCTCCAAGCCCGAGAACCAACAGGATCTCTTCGGTGGCGTACGCGTTCGACGACAGCGGGTCGCTGCAGAACACCGGTAGGGCAAGCTTCTTGGGCAGCAGCGTCTCACCGAGGCGCTCGGAGCGCAGCGGCTGGCCGACGAGCAGCCGCTTCGGCGTGGTCAAGATGGCAGTCACCCGGTCAGCGTCACCCGACCGGCAGACCACGAGGAGGTGCCTTGACGGGACCTTGACGCCATGGCTGCTGATATTGACGTCGTCCAAACCCGAACCCGCGGTGCACTTCCCTGCGTAGCACCCTTGCGTCGCAGTGCTTTACTGGTCGCGTGGGCACTCCCTTGGTCGCGCGGTTGTGGATCGACCTGTGCCACGTGCTCGCCGACGGTTGTCCGTCCGTTCGCTGACTGTCCGCCGCTGCACGCACCTACCTGGCGTCGCTGCCGCTCGCGCGTACCGCGGGCCCATCGCCGGCGTCAGTCGTGACGGTGCTGCACGCGCATCTCGACACACCAACGAACGGAAGTCCACCCATGTCTCTCTTCGTCCTGCACCACCAGCACGACCCCGCTCGCTGCCCTGCCCAGGACCCTCAAGCAGCCGGCATGCTGCTGGCGCACCTCGCGCCCGAGAACGCCGCACGCTACGGCGTCACCCTGCAGGGCCACGGCGTCGTCGACGGGCAGCACACGCTGTACGTGATCGCCGAGGCCAGCGACCAGGAGGCCATCCAGCGGTTCGCCGCTCCCTTCGCTCAGGCAGGCCGTGTCGACGTGCTGCCCGCGTCGTTGTGCGAGGCCGTCGTCGCTCGCGGCGGCTGCGCCGCCGTCGCCTAGCCACAGAGGGATCCCCGTGACCGACCACAGCCTGCGTGTCTACGACTCGACGCTCGACCTGCTGCCCGATGCGGACAACCCGACGCCACTGGTGGAGCTCACCCGGGTGACGGGACTCCGCTTCGCCCGGGTGTTCGCCAAGCTGGAGTGGTACAACCCGTTCGGCTCGGTCAAGGACCGGGTCGCCGCGAACCTGGTCCGCGATGCTCTGGCACGAGGGGACCAGCTGAGCAACCTGGTCGAACCGACGTCCGGCAACACCGGCCTGGGACTGGTCATGGTGGCCAATGCCCACCGCTTCGGCTTCTCGGCCGTCATGTCGAACGCCGTCCCCGAGGAGAAGCGCGCTGCGCTGCGGATGTTCGGTGCCGACGTCGTCGAGCTCGACGACGACCTGTGTCCCATGCCGGGCCAGCCGGACGGAGCGATGCAACGCGCTGCTGAGCTCGGCGACCGGCCCGACTGGCGCGAGCTCAACCAGTACGCGAACCGCGCCAACCCGGACGCGCACTACCGGTCCACGGGTCCGGAGATCTGGCGCCAGACCAAGGGCGAGGTCACTCACTTCGTCGCCTCCTTGGGCACGTGCGGCACGATCACCGGGACGGGCCGGTTCCTCAAGCAGCAGAAGGCGGACGTCAAGGTCATCGGGGTGCACCCCACCGAAGGGCACGACATCCCCGGGGTCCGCTCCCGCCGCGCCCTCGCCGTCACCGAGTTCTTCACGCCCGACGCGTACGACGACGTCATCGAGGTGGCCGACGACGAGGCCTACGGCATGTGCCGCCGACTCTTCACCGAAGAGAGCCTCACGCCCGGCCCCAGCTCAGGTCTCGCCCTCGCCGGCGCCCTGCGCGCCGTCCCCGACGAGCCGGGTGTCGTCGCTGTGGTGATCTTCCCCGACCAGGCGTTCAAGTACACCTCGTCGTTCCGCGCGCACCTCCCGGACCTGTTCCCCCGTACCTCGCAGCAGGTCCCGGCCGCACCGGCCAACCCGTTCTCCATCCATTTGGAGCACGCCGCCGCTCTGGCCAAGACCGGTCCGGACGTCATCGACGTCGCGGAGGCCAAGCGCCTCATCGACAAGGGCGCCGTGCTCGTCGACGTGCGCGAGCCGCGGGAGGTCGCCGTAGTCAGCATCGAGGGCGGCGTCACGCTGCCGCTGCCCCAGCTGTCGGAGGGGAGTCTGGCGGGCGTACCGGCCGACCGCGACACCCCGATCGTCACGATCTGCGCCAGCGGCGTGCGGTCCCTCTACGCCCAGCTCCTGCTCAAGGCGCAGGGGTACACGACGGTCAAGAACGTGGACGGCGGGATGGCGGCCTGGATCGCAGCCGGACTGCCCACCACGCAGGAGCAGAAGGGCTAGACCGGCTCACGCGGAGGCACCACAGCGCGGCCGCTGCTCCATCTGCTGCCCGAATTGTTCCGAATCACCCGAGGACCTGCGGGTCACAGTCATCACCGGACTGCCACCATGGTCACGTTCGCTATGACTTCGACCTCGCAAGGAGAACCTCATGTCCGCTCTTCGCCGTCTCGTCGCTGCTTCCTTCACCGTCGCCGTCCTGGCCGGTCTTGCTGCCGCCGCGCCGGTCGCCGGGTCGGCGGCGGCACCCGCCAGCAGCTCCACGGTCGTCGCTATCGGCCCGGGCTGCTGCAAGTAGCCGCTCGCCCACCGACGGGGTCCGGCTCGTCGCAGAGTGTGGCGACGGTGACTGCCTTCGCAGTCACCGTCGCCCATTCACCTTGAGCGATCCGGCGGTCACACGCCCAGTCAAGGTTTACTCTCGTCTCCATGACTGAGATCGGTGACCGGGTCAGAGAGCTGCGCCTCCAGCGAGCCATCTCGCAGACGGCGCTGGCCGGCTCCGACCTGTCTCCCAGCTACATCTCGCTGATCGAGGCGGGCCGCCGGGCTCCGTCGGACGAGGCACTGCGCGTCATCGCTGGCCGTCTGGGCACGTCGGTCGAGTTCCTTCGCACCGGCAGCCACAACGCGTCGACGGCTCGGGCAGAGCTCGAGCTCTCGTTCGCCAAGGTCGCGCTCGCCAACGGGGAGCCGGCCGCGGCACTCGAGCGACTGGCCTCCGTGCCACTCGGCGGGGTCGACCCCGACCTGGCCCTGGAGCTGCAGCTCGTCCAGGCTGACGCTCACGAGAAGTCCGGCGATCTCGAGGCAGCCGCCGGCATCCTGGAAGAGCTCCTCACCCGCACCGCCGACGCGAAGGCGTGGGTGCTGTACGCGCGAGCGGCAAACGGCTTGGTGGCTGCCTACATCGAGTCCGGTGATCTCCACCGTGCCGTGGACGTCGGAGTGGCGACGCGCACGAACGTCGAGGCAGCGGGCCTGTCCGGCACCGACGAGCACATCCGGCTCGTGACCACGCTGGTCTGGGCCTACCAGTCTCGCGGCGACCTGCTCTACGCAGAGATGCTCGCGACGCAGCTGACGGAGCAGGTCAAGGGGTCGGGAACACCTCGCGCGCAGGGCTCGGTGTACTGGAACAGCGCTCTGGTCGCCGAAGACCGCGGTGACGTCCGCGGCGCCCTCCGACTCGCGGAGAGGGCGGTCGCGCTCATGTCCGAGGAGACCGACAGCCCCGATCTGCCTCGCCTCCACCTCCTCCTCGGTTGGCTGAAGGTGCGCGGCTCGGAGCCAGACCCCGAGGGAGCCCTCCGCGAGCTCGACGCTGCAGACCGCGGACTCGCCGCGCACAGCAGCGTCGTCGACCAGGCCTACTCACGAGTCGAGCGGGCGCGGGCGAACCTCATGCTCGGCCGCTCGGACGACGCGCTCGAGCACGCGCGGGCTGCCCTCGACCTCTTGGGCGAAGCGCCCCGCGTCGAGCGCTGCGAAGCCTTGCTCATGATCGCCGACGTCCTGTTCGCCCGCCATCAGCGTCAGCGGGCCATGACCATGTACGCGCTGGCCGCCGACCAGCTGACGATGATGTCGGCCCAGCGCTCGGCGGGACGCGTGTGGCGCGACCTGGGCGACCGGTTCGCAGCGATCGGGGACGACGCGCGGGCGGCCAGCGCCTACGCCAGCGCCCTCGACAGCGTCGGGCTGCCGTCGACCGGCGGCGCGGTCGTCCAGCGAGAGGTCTCGCCTTCTCGCTACTGACGGCGCGCCGGGGGCGCGGCCCTCGTCTCGCTGACCCACATCGGTGACAGTCACAGGCAATCTTGACAAGAGTGTTGTCGGCTTTGACTCTCGGCCTCATAGTTGGTAGTGGACGCCGTTCCCGACCGGACGGGCCGGCCAGGAACCCGGCGTTCACGAACGTGCATATCCGACGCCCTCGGGGCGGCTCACTTGCGGAGGATGACATGCATACCTCCGAACGGCGCCTCGGGCTTCTCGACCTCGAGCCGCCCGAGAGACCGCTCGAGGGCCCCTCGCGCCGTCACCACGACGAGCCCGCGCAGCAGGCCGCCTTCCCGACCAGCACCGCGGTGCGTCGCCTGCTGCTGAGCGTGGCTGGCATCAGCGTCCTCACGTCCGTCCTCGCCGTCCAGTCGCTGTCCACCCGGCCGGGGGATCATCAGTGGGCCATAGCCGTCGGCACGCTCGTTCTCCTGCCGGTGCTGTGGGCCTGTTCCCTGGGCGTCTACCTCTCTCGTCGCCGGTCGGTCCTGGCCTACGGCAGCGCCAGGCAGAGGCTGAGTGCGCTCTCCGACCTGACGACGCCACGACCGAACCGTGAGTCCGCCCTGGCCGAGGCCAGCGTGCAGGCCATCCTCCGAGGCCGGAAGCTGCGCACCCAGTACCAGCCCATCGTCAGCGTGAGCAACGGCAAGGTCATCGGCGCAGAGGCCCTGACGCACTTCAGCGCAACGCCCGAGGCGACACCGGACGTCTGGTTCGCCCGGGCAGCGGAGGTCGGGCTCGGTGTCGAGCTCGAGCTCGTCGCCCTCAGCACGGCGCTGGAGTCGGCCCACCTGCTCCCCGACCACATCTACCTGTCCATCAACCTGTCACCCGACGCCCTCGCCGACCCACGAGTGGCGGCACTGCTGCAGGACGGCAGGTGGCCGTGCAGACAGCTCGTCATCGAGGTCACCGAGCACGTCTCGGTGACCGACTACGCGAGCCTCGCGCACACCGTCGCGGCGCTGCGGCAGCTGGGGGTGCGGATCGCGGTGGACGACGCTGGGGCCGGCTACGCGTCCTTCCGCCACATCCTCAAGCTGCACCCCGACTACATCAAGCTCGACCGTGCCCTGATCGACGGCATCGACCGCGATGCGGCGAAGCGCGCGCTGGCGGGCGCGTTCGTGGCGTTCGGTGACGAGCTGGACATCCTCATCATCGCTGAGGGTGTGGAGACCGCCGCCGAGCTGTCAGCCGCCCGAGCGCTCGGCGTCCACGCCGCCCAGGGCTTCCACACCGGACGGCCACGACCGCCCGGGGAGACCTGGGGTCTCTGACGCGACGCAGGCTCAGCTCCGCTCAGCGCTGTCCGGCGAAGGCGGCCGCGACCCGCGCCCCGAGGACGGCGTTGTTCTTCACCAGCGCGATGTTCGCGACCAGGCTCTCGCCGCCGGTGATCTCCACGATGCGGCCGAGGAGGAAGGGTGTCGCATCCTGGCCGTGGATGCCCTGCCGCTCCATGTCGGCCACCGCCTGGTCGATGATCGCGTTGATCTTCTCGGCCGGGATCTCGTCGTCCACCGGGATCGGCTGGACGACGGCGAGCCCGCTCTCGATGCCGAGGTTCCAGGTGGTCCGCATGACGGCGGCCACCTCGTCAGGAGCGTCGACTCGCAGGGGCGCCGCGTGACCGCTGCGGCGCGAGAAGAAGGCGGGGAACTCGTCGGTGCCGTAGGCGAGCACCGGGACCCGCAGGGTCTCGAGCCGTTCCAGCGTCTTGCCGATGTCGAGGATGCTCTTGACGCCGGCCGAGACCACGGCGACCGGGGTCGTGGACAGCTCAGTGAGGTCGGCGCTGACGTCGAAGGTGTGCTCGGCTCCACGGTGGACGCCGCCGAGCCCGCCGGTGACGAAGACGGGGATGCCGGCGAGAGACGCCAGCCGCATGGTGGCGGCCACGGTCGTGGCGCCGTGCTGCCCGCGAGCCATGACGTACGGCAGCTCACGCACGCTCACCTTCGCGACGTCCGGGCTCGTCGCGAGCAGCTCGAGGTCGTCGTCGCCCAGGCCGATCCGCGGTGTGCCGTCGAGCACCGCGATGGTGGCGGGGACAGCTCCCTCGCGTCGGATGATCTCCTCGACCTCGCGGGCCATCTCGACGTTCTGCGGGTACGGCATGCCGTGGCTGATGATCGTGCTCTCCAGGGCCACGACGGGCGCGCCCCCCTCGAGCGCGGCCCGGACCTCGTCGGTGAGGATGAGCGAGGGGTGCGGGGTCCGTCGGTCCTGGGTGGTCATCTCGGTGTCTCCTTGGGTCAGGCGTTCTCGAGCAGGGTCGACTCGAGCAGTCGGGCGGTCAGGTCGGAACGGACGGTCTGGCTGCTGGCGATGGTGAGCGCCGCGGCGGCGTGCCCGTACCGCGCTGCCTGCGCGGGATCGTTGCCCTCGAGCAGCGCGTGGCAGAAGGCGGCGAGCATCGAGTCACCGGCGCCGGTGACGTCGCGCACCGTCGTCGGCAGCGCGTCCAGGTCGTGCCGGGTCGTCGTGCCGTCCGGGTGTCGTTCACTCAGCATGGAGCCGCGCTCGGCGAGGCGCACCCAGACGAGCCCGACGCCCTGCGCGTGCAGCGCGGCCACGGCCCGCTCCACCTGCCGCTGCGTGCGGGTCGGCAGGCCGGTGAGGGCGGCGAGCTCGTCGCGGTTGGGGGTGATGCCGTAGAGCGGTCGCTTCGGCGTCAGCTGCGGGACGAGGCGGGCTGCCTTGGGGCCGCTGACAGGCTCGACGATGACCCGGACGCCGGCCAGGTGGGCGCGCTCGAGAGCGACGTCGACGGCCGCCGGCGGCAGGTTGCCGTCGACCACCACCAGCGCCGCGGACGCGATGACGTCACGGACGGCGTCCACCTGATCGGGCCCGAGCTCGTCGGCGGCGGCCATGTCGGAGACCGCGGCCACCAGCTCGCCGTCGTCGTCGAGGAGCGCCACGTAGGTGCCGGTGGCGCCGTCGGTGCGGTGCACGTGGTCGAGCACCACGCCGGCCGCAGCGCTCTGCGCCAGCACCGTCTCGCCAGCAGCGTCGCGCCCTACCGAGCTCACGAGCACCGTGCGGGTGCCGAGCCTCGCCAGGTTCTCGGCGATGTTGCGGCCCACGCCGCCGGCAGACATCGACCCGGTGCCGGGGTTGCTCGTGCCAGGCTGCAGCCGCTCGGTCGAGCGGGCCTTGATGTCGAGGTTGGAGCCGCCGAGGACGACGACGGACGGGCTCTCGTTGAGGATGTAACCGCGTCCCCGGACGGCGCCCTTCTTCACGAGGTTGGACAGGTGGACGTTGACCGACGCCCGGGTCGTGCCCAGTGCCAGGGCGATCGCGTCGGAAGGCAAGGTCGGGTCACGCCTCAGCAGCTGCAGGATCTGCTGTTCTCGGTCGGTGAGCCTCATCCAACAACTATAAAGGCTCTTTAGTCCGATAAGGAACCGCCAGGGACGGCGAGATCTGACGGACGTCCGGCCCGCCTGCTGTCACCGCCCTACCGGGGGCGTTGGTGGGCTCGCCGCGCGGAGCGAGCCCACCAGTCGAGCGTCAGCCGTGCTGGCCCGTCTCGGCCGACGAACCCATGCCCTCCGCGGGCTGGTCGGCTGCGTCCCCGCGCACCTTGCCGGCGATGCGCTTGCCGACCTCGGCGTCGATGCTGTCCCAGTACTTCAGGGCACGGTCGAGCACCTCGCCGTGCACGCCGCTGAGCAGGGCCCCGCTGACCTGGCCGACGAGCGCCTCCCGGTCACCGTCGTCGAAGACCTCGCGCACGAGGGTGCCCGGCTGACCGAAGTCGTCGTCCTCGCTGTGCAGCCGATAGGCGGAGCGCACCATCTCGGTGTCCGTCTCCCACCCGTCCTCAGCCGGGCCCGTGGAGTCGGACCACGGGTGCCCACCGCTGTTCGGCGCGTACACGGGCGCGTTGCCCTGCTGCGTGACGTTCATCTGGCCGTCGAACAGGTACGTGTCGACCTCGGTGTGGGGTCGGTTCACCGGCAGCTGGTGGAAGTTCGTGCCGATGCGGTTGCGCTGCGCGTCGTTGTACGCGAACGCACGGCCCAGCAGCATCTTGTCGGGCGACAGCCCGATGCCGGGCACGATGTTGCCCGGCGAGAACGCCGCCTGCTCGATCTGGGCGAAGAAGTTGTCGGGGTTGCGGTTGAGGGTGAACCGCCCGACCGGGATCAGCGGGTAGTCCGAGTGCGGCCACACCTTCGTGAGGTCGAACGGGTTGAACCGGTAGTCGGCCGCCTCGGCGTACGGCATCACCTGCACGGACACCCGCCAGCTCGGGTGGTCGCCGCGCGCGATGGCCTCGAAGAGGTCGCGGCGGTGGTAGTCCGCGTCGGAGCCGGCCATCTCAGCCGCCTCGTCGTTCGTGAAGAACTCCATGCCCTGGTCGGTGTGGAAGTGGTACTTCACCCAGAACTTCTCGCCGCCGGCGTTGACCCACATGAAGGTGTGCGAGCCGTAGCCGTTCATGTTGCGCCAGGTGCGGGGCAGACCGCGCCGGCCCATGAGGTACGCCACCTGGTGCGCGCTCTCCGGGTTCAGCGTCCAGAAGTCCCACTGCATGTGGGCGTCGCGCAGCCCCGAGTCGGGAAGGCGCTTCTGGCTGCGGATGAAGTGGGGGAACTTCATGGGGTCGCGGATGAAGAAGATCGGCGTGTTGTTGCCGACGATGTCGTAGTTGCCCTCGGACGTGTAGAACTTCATCGAGAACCCGCGGACGTCGCGCCACGTGTCAGGGCTGCCCATCTCGCCGGCCACGGTGGAGAACCGGATGAGCATGTCTGTCGACGCACCCTTGGCGAACACGGCAGCCTTCGTGAACTGCGAGACGTCCTCGGTCACCTCCAGGACGCCGAACGCACCGCCACCCTTCGCGTGGGGCTGGCGCTCCGGCACCTTCTCACGGTTGAAGTGCGCCATCTGCTCCAGGAAGTGCACGTCGTGCAGCACCAGTGGGCCGTTGCTGCCGACCGACAGCGTGTTGCGGTCACTGGGCGCGGGGGCTCCCCAACCCGTGGTCGAGCCCGTCGCCTGTCCGTCGGTCATCGCATCCTCCATCAGTGGGTGAACTGCTTGGCCATCGCGCCGGCGGCGCGATCAGTCTCGTCTGCAACGGGGGCACAGCCCCCAGTAGGTGACCTCGGCCTCGTCGATGAGGTAGCCCGCGTCGTTGCTCGTGTCCAGGCAGGGCGCGGAGCCGGTGGCGCAGTCGACGTCCGCGACGGCGCCGCACTCCCGGCACACGACGTGGTGGTGGTTGTCGCCCACCCTGGCCTCGAAGCGGGCGGGCGAGCCGGCCGGCTCGATCCGGCGCACGAGACCTGCCGACACCAACGAGTGCAGGACGTCGTAGACAGCCTGGGTGGAGACCTTGCCCAGCCGTGTGCGCGCACCTCGCGCCAGCTGGTCGACGTCCGCGTGCGGGTTCTCGGCCACCTCCGCGAGCACGGCGAGGCGCGGCTGCGTCACCCGGAGGTTGGCCGCGCGCAGCATGCTCGTCCCATCGGCGAAGTCGACGATCCGCATGCGCCCAGCCCAGCATGAGATCTTGAACGAGTCAAGATAAGCGAGCGCAGGACCCTCTCTGGGGCGCTCAGCGAGGCAGGATCCGGACGGCGATCACGGCCACGTCGTCGTCGTGCAACGGGACCAGCCGTTCGAGCAGCGTGTCGCAGAGCTCGTCGAGCGGCAGGGCGGCCAGCTGCTCGACCAGCACACGCAGCTCTTCCAGGGACTGCTCGAGGGAGGCGTCGCGTCGCTCGACCAGCCCGTCGGTGAACAGCAGGACGGTGCTGCCCGACGGCATCGCGACCTCGTGGTCGTCCCGCGACCAGTCGGGCCGCAGGCCGACGAGCAGGTTCGGTGCGCGAGCCAACAGCTCCGCCGTGCCGTCGGGTCGGAGCAGCACGGGCGGGAGGTGGCCCGCGTTCGACCACCTCAGCTCGTGCGCGTGACACCGCTGCGTCTCGTCGAGGCACACGATCCGCGAGAGCACCACGGTCGCCAGGGTCTCCAGGCCGAGGCCCCGAAGTGTGCGGTCGAACGCCCTCAGGATGCCCGCGGGCGGCTCGGAGATGGAGTACGCGACGCCGCGCAGGATGTTGCGCAGCTGGCCCATCGCCGCGACGGAACGCTGGTCATGACCGGTGACGTCGCCGATGACTACCGCGGTCGACCCGTCTGGCGCGCGGAACGCGTCGAACCAGTCGCCGCCGACGTGAGCGCCCTCGTGGCTCGGGAGGTAGCGGACGGCGATCTGCAGGTGGTCGCTGTCCGGCGGCTCGGTCAGCAGGCTGCGCTGCAACGCCTCCGACACCTGCCGCTGGACGTCCGCGATGCGACGCTCGTGCTCGCGACGCTGCACGCGGTCGAGCGTCTGCGCGCACTGAGCCGCGAACGCCGCCATCAGCTCGGTCTCCTCGGCCACGAGGACCTGCGGCTCGCGCCACCCGACCGTCAGCGAGCCGAGGCACCGGCCACCGGCGAGCAAGGGGAGCGCGGCCCACGCCTGCAGCCCCGTCGTGCGGTACACGCCGTCCATCTCGGCGCTCCACGCGAGTCCCTCCTCGGTGCTGCGAAGGAGCAGGGCCTCACCGGTGCGTGCACTCCAGGCCGTCGGCAGCGGCGCCGTCAGCGGCACCTCGTCGTAGCTCTGCTGTGCCGACTCGCTCAGCGACTCGAAGTAGAGCCGCAGGGACTGCGTCTCGTCGTCGCGGACGCCGACCGCACCTCCGTCCGCACCGAGAGCGCGCATGCCCTTGCGCACGACGGCGGCCGTCAGCTCGTCGATCGTCTGCACGTCCGCCAGCTCCATCGCCGCCTCCGTGAGGCCGGCGAGCTTGCGCGCGACCTCGGCCTCCGCCTGCCTGGCACGCTGGAGCTCGATACCACGGGCGAACAGGTCAGCCTCGACGTTGCGCACCCGGTTCTGCCACGTCTGGTCCTGCCGGATCTCTCCGGTGCGGCCGGCCATCACCACGTCGGTGATGTCGGCCGTGCGCTGCATGACCCAGCGAACCCTGCCCTGGCTCTTCACGGGGATGTGGATGGCGCTCCAGAACCGCTCGCTGTAGCTGCCGGTCTGCGGGTCCTGGATGTCGTAACGCAGCAGCGGCATGGGATCCGGACGGCCGGTGCGCACCGTGCGCTCGATCGACTCACGCAGTACCTCGACGTTGTCCCCCAAGGCATCGCCCGGGTTGCCCGGGAAGACGTCGAACAGGTTTCGTCCGATCAGCTCCTCGCGGCTGCGGCCGGTGGCCTCGACGTACGCGTCGTTCACCGCCACGTACACGACGTCCGTCGTGGCCAGGAAGTACGGCACCGGCGCAGCGTTGAAGACCGCTTCGAAGTCGACGGGAAGGTCGTCGTCGGTATCGTCACGATCGACCGACACGTCACCGGGCCTTCCCACCCTTGCCCCCACTCTCCTGGTTCGTGCTGGTACGAGACACCGTAGGCCACGACCGCCGTCCCGCCCTGTGATCGGCTGTCCCAGGGCGACACCAGCGGGCGCCGGAGCCCGACCGCCTGGGACGCTGGGCCGGGACGTCCGTGACCGGCTGCGGCGGGAGGTGAGGTCAGGTGTCGTCGACGCTCGTCACCGTCGGGCCTCGGCTGGGGATCGCCATGCTCGCGCTCACGTGCGCTGCGGCCGCCGCGGCGGCGATCGGCCACCTGGGACAGGAGCGACGGATCGTGGTGGCGGTCGCACGTGCCGTCGTGCAGCTCGCGCTCGTGTCGGCCGTCATCGCCGCCATCGTCCACTCGATCGGCTTCACGCTGCTGTTCGTGGCAGTGATGTGCGCGGTCGCGTCCCGCACGTCCGCCCGGCGCATGACCCGCAACCGTTCGGGCTGGTGGGCTGCCGTACCGATCCTCAGTGGCAGCCTGCCCGTCGCCGCCGGTCTGCTGCTCAGTGGTCTGGTGCCGCTGAGGGGGATCGCGCTGATCCCGGTGACGGGCATCCTCATCGGCGGCGCGATGACCGCGACCTCGCTGGCCGGACGACGCGCCCTCGACGAGCTGTCGGCGCGCCGCGGGGAGGTCGAGGCCGCGCTGTCGTTGGGGTTCAGCGACCGCGACGCCGCGCTCGAGATGAGCCGCCCGACAGCGGCACAGGCCCTGGTGCCGGCCCTCGACCAGACCCGCACCGTCGGCCTCGTGACGCTGCCCGGCGCCTTCGTGGGCATGCTGCTGGGCGGTGCCAGCCCCATCGACGCCGGCGCCGTCCAGCTGTTCGTGCTCGTCTCGCTGCTCGCCGTCGAGACCATCGCGGTCGTCCTCGTGCTCGAGCTGGTCGCGCGGGGGCTCATCCGCAGGTGACAGAAGAAGGCCGCTCCCCTCCGGCCGGCCTCGTCTCGTCGTCAGCCGGTCAGCCGGTCAGCCGGTCAACTTCGGACGGTGACGGCCTCCTGCAGCTGCCGTGAGGTGTCGGCCAGTGCCCGCGCCGCCTCACGGATGCTCTCGAGTTCCGCGGCCGTGTGGCGCGAGGCCTCGTCGACGCCTTCCAGCATGGCGGCGATGTCACGACCACCGTTGGCGGCCTGCGCAACGCTGTTCGCCATCAACGACGTGGTGGCGGTCTGCTCCTCCACCGCACCAGCGATCGTGGCCTGGAAGTCGTTGATGCGGCCGATGATCTCGCTGATCCGGCCGATCTCGTGAGCCGCCTGGGTCACGGCGCCCTGGATGGACTCCACCTGGCCGAAGATGTCGCCGGTCGCCCGGGCCGTCTCCTGCGCGAGCTCCTTCACCTCGCCGGCGACCACGGCGAACCCCTTGCCCGCGTCCCCCGCCCTGGCGGCCTCGATGGTGGCGTTGAGCGCGAGCAGGTTGGTCTGCTCGGCGATCGAGGTGATGACCTTGACGACGTTGCCGATCTGCGACGACGACTCCCCCAGCGCAGCGACGGCCCGGTTCGTCGTGTCCGCGATCTGCACGGCCTCCTCCGCGATCCTGGCGACGGCGTGGGCGTTCTGGGCGATCTCGCCGATCGACGCACCCATCTGGTGCGTTCCCGACGCCACGGTGTCGATGCCGTCGCTCACCTCGTGCGCGGATCGCGACGCCGCCGCCGTCCGCTCCGACGTGTGCTCAGCGTTGCGCGTGATGCCGTCACTCGTCGCGACGAGCCGGTGGGCAGCCTCGTCCAGCTGGCTCACCGCCTGGCAGACGTCACGCGCCACGGCCGCCGACCGGTCCAGCGTTCCGTTCAGCGCCCACCCGATCGGCCGGCAGTGCTACGGCTTGATGGTTATCCCACGATCATCCGTGACAAACCCGGGGTCGTTGCCCATCAGCCCACGGACAGCACGACGGCGCCGCTCTCGTGTCGGAGCGGCGCCGTCATCCCCCTCAGCCGTTCGAGCCCGCGTCCTGCGGCGACGTGGTCGGCGCCGTCGTGGGGGCGGTGGTCGGTGCCGTGTGTCCCTTGCCCGGCTTGCCGGTCGCCTTCGGCCAGTGCGAGGCGCCCTTGCCCGGGAACGTCGCCGTACGGCCGTGCTCGGTCCACTGGGCGGCCCCCTGACCTGGGTGGGTCGTGGACTGGCCCTTGGCCTGCTCGGCCGGCGCGGTCGGCTCCGTCGTCACCTCGGACGTCCCGTCCTCGGTGGCGGACGTGGTCGGCGACTGGGTCGCGGACTCGGTCGTCTCCGTCGAGGAGGGCGTGGGGGTGAGCAGTGCGGCGCAGTACGTCGCGACGTTGTCCTGACCGCCAGCCGCCGTCGCCAGGTTGCGGAAGGCCACCGAGCTCTCACTCGGGCTCGCTCCCGACTTCTCGTGCGCCAGGTACGCCGTGCACAGGCCCTTGGCGGCGGGGCCGGTGGCGTCGGGCCCGACGGCGTGGCTCGGCGCCGGTGCCTTGATCAGCTGGTGGGCCACGGACTGCATCGGGTCCGGGAGCACGTTGCTGTACGCGGCGGCGCTCGCTGCGCCCATGGTGAGCGCGCCGGCCGTGGCGCAGAGGACGAGCTTCGAGCGGGTGAGAGTGAGGAGCATCGTGGTCCTTCGGGTCGGTTCCTCGACCGTTCCCGGCTGCGTCACCGACTCACGGAAGGCGGCGAGCGCGTCGGCAGCCCCGCGCAGCTCGACCGCGTCCGCAGGTCGCCTCGCGGAGGCGATCAGGGCGGCGAGCGGCGCAGCAGCGTCGACCGTCGGCTCGGCGCCGTCCAGCAGGCTCTCCAGAGTCCACGGGTCGAGGCCGAGGTCGTCGGGGCGGTACGTGGGATCAGTCATGTCGACCCTGAATCGTCGAAGCGAGCTCGAGCGTTACACCGGCGTCCGCGTGCTGCTCGGCGAGCGTGGCGGCGAGGCGGCGCAGCCCGCGGTGGACGGCGACCCGGACCGTGCCGGGTCTCTTGCCGACCACGGCTGCGACCTCACCGACGTCCAGGCCCACGACCACGCGCAGCGCCACCATCTCCGCGACGTCCGTCGGCAGCGTCGCGATGAGCCGGAGCGCGTCCTCGGTGGCCTGGCGCTCCGCCGCGAGCTCCGCGGCGTCAGGCACCCGCGGCTCCTCCGTCATCGGCGTGGCGCCGAGGACCTCTGGCCGACGCGCCGACCGGCGACGCACGTCCACCAGCTTGTGACGCGCGATCGTGACCAACCAGCCGCGGAAGCCACCCTCGGTGCCCTCGAAGTCCTTCAGCTGCGGCAGCGCCGCGAGCCAGGTCTCGGACGCGACGTCCTCGGCGACGTCAGGCGCGCGGACGGCGAGGAAGCGCAGCAGGACAGGGTGCGTCTGAAGCCAGAGCCGCAAGAAGGCCGCGTCGTCCCCCGCCTGAGCGGCTGACAGGTCCGCGGCGAACTGGTCGCCGTCCACGGTCACGAGTGTGACATCCCTCCCGAAGCGGGGCATCGGCCGAACGGGCACGGTACCCGACGCCCCGAGACGTCAGGCGCGAGAGACCGCCACCAGGTCGTCGAGCATCTCGTCGATGGCGCCGACGGTGAGCGAGATGTGCCCCTCACCCTGCACCAGGTGAGCCGTCGCCCCAGACACGTTGCGGCACAACCACTCTCCGTGGCTGAGCGGCACCATGAGGTCCGCGCCGCCCTGCCACACCGTCACCGGCACGGCCAGCTGCGACACCTCGAAGCCCCACGGCGCCACGAAGGCCAGGTCATCGTCCAGCCACCCGTCCACTCCGGTTCGCAGCGCCTCCCGGAAGCTCGCCGCGAGGTCCTCGCCGACCTCCTCGGTGAGCACCCTGCGGTCCGCCTCGGGGAGCAGCGACGCCATGCCCTCGACGAGCCCCGCCGCGTCGGCGTTGGCCAGCTGCTCGGCCTCCGCCTCGAGGTAAGGACGCAGGGCGTCCTCCCCGGTACGCGCCAGCCCGAACTCCTCGACGTTCTGCTCCCCCATGCCGGCGAGCAGATCGAGGTCCCGCAGACCGTCAGGCGCGACCGAGGCGATCGCGAGCACAGCCCGGACGCGGTCGGCCAGCAGCGCCCCGGTCGCGAGCGCGTGCGGGCCGCCGCCCGACCAGCCGGCGACGAGGCACGACGCGACCTCGAGGTGGTCGAGCACCGCAGCCACGTCCGTCGCCGCGTCGCAGATCCGGCGTCCCGGCTGCCTGGGCGACGACCCGTACCCCGGTCGCGAGTAGGTCACCAGGCGCAGACCGCGTGCGTGCACCGCCCGCTGCACGGACCGCAGCTGGGTCACTGCTCCGGGCGTGCCGTGGTGGAACAGCAGCACGTCGCCGCCGTCCGGGCCGGTCACCTCGATGTCGAGCGTGCGCCCGTCAGGTCCGTCGATGGTCGTCATGGCACTCCCTCCGCCGTGCGCAGACTACGGCCGCGGCTCGGCCGCACGACCGGAGGACCCGGGGGGATGGGGGCGGTATCGCTGCGGCGGCAGTCCACGAGGCGTACCGAGCGAGAGGTGGGGTAGGCGAGGCGGACCACGACCCGGCCACCCGAGGAGCGTCCATGAACCAGCCTGCCCAGCAGCAGCCCACCCCGGGCGTGCAGTCGCAGATGGACCCCGGTGCCGGACTGCGGTGAGGAGTCCTACCGCGGCTCGGGCAAGCTGACCGGCAAGACGGCCGTCATCACCGGTGGCGACAGCGCGCATCGGGGAACGTCCGCGGGGCCTACCAGCGGATCCGCGCTCCCGAGCCCGAGCCAGCACCGGTCGCCACCAGCTTGGCCTGGAAGACGTCGAGCGGCTGCGGCGTCGAGAACAGGTAGCCCTGAGCCATGTCGCACCCGCGCTCCCCCAGGTACGCCAGCTGCTCCTCCGTCTCGACCCCCTCGGCCACGACCGTCAGACCGAGGGACGACGCCATGCCGATGATCGCGTGCACCAGGTGCCGGTCCCTGCTGTCGACACCCAGCCGGTTGACGAAGGACCGGTCGATCTTGAGCTCGTCGACCGGCAGGCTGTGCAGGTAGGCCAAGGACGAGTAGCCCGTGCCGAAGTCGTCGATCGCGAGGTGCACCCCCAGGTCGCGCAGGGCCGCCAGGCCCGCGGTGCGGCGCTGGTCGGCGCGCATCAGCGACGACTCGGTGATCTCGAGGCAGAGCAGGTGCGCCGGCAGCCCGGTGCGCGAGAGCACGTCGGCCACCTCGCGGGCGAACTCGCGACCGTGCAGCTGCGCCACCGCGACGTTGACCGATACTCGCAACGGGTGCCCGGTGGCCGCCCAGCTCGCCGCGTCGCTGCACGCGCGTTCGAGCACGAACGAGCCGATCTCGATGATCTGGCCGCTCTGCTCCGCGACCGGGATGAACTCGAGCGGTGGCACCGTCCCGCGCTCCGGGTGCTCCCACCGCAGCAGCGCCTCGGCGCCCACGAGCCGTCGGCCGTCAACGGCGACGAGCGGCTGGTAGTGGACGACGAGCTCGCCCATGGCGAGCGCCCGACGCAGGTCGCGCTCCACGTCGAGCTGGTAGGTCGCGCGCACCTGCAGCGTCTCGTCGAAGACGCACGTGATCTCGCCGACGCTCTTGGCGTGCCGCATCGCCGCCACCGCCTGACGCATCAGCTGGTCGGCTTCGAGACCGCGCGTCCAGCCGGCGCCCACCCCGACGGACGCGCGGATCACGACCTCCGCTCCCGGCCCGGCGAACGGCTCCGCCAGGGAGTCGTGCAGTCGCTGAGCTACCTCTCGTGCGCCGTCGACGCCCGTACCAGGCAGCAGCAGCGCGAACTCGTCGCCACCGAACCGGGCCAGGGTGTCGCCCGCCCGGAGGCCGACCGAGAGGCGCTCCGCCACCTCCCGGAGGATGACGTCGGCGGCCTCGTGACCGAGGCCGTCGTTGATGAGCTTGAAGCGGTCGATGCCCAGCATGAGCAGCGCGACCTGCCGCACCTCGCCGTGCAGCACGCTGTCGAGCACCTCGCGCAGCAGCGCCCGGTTGGGCAGGCCGGTGAGAGCGTCGTGGCTGGCCTGGTGCAGCAGCTGCGCTTCGTGCCCGGCACGGGCGTCCATCATCGCGTTGAACTCGCGCGACAGCGCGACCACCTCGGCGGTCCCCCGCTCCTCGACGCGGACCGAGTCCGCGCCCTGACCGGCCCGGGTCACCGCACGCGTCAGGCTGCGCAGCGGTCGTGCCACCTGACGGTCGAGCAGCACCGCCCCGGCGATGAGAGCCAACGACGCCAGCAGCCCGACGAGCAGCTGACGCTCCAGGGAGCCCCGAGCCTGCGACAGCACCTCAGAGCTCGCCGTGCCCGCGTACACCCGGAACGGGGTGCCGTCGACGTCCGACGAGCCGAAGATCCGCCGGACTCCGTCCAGCCCCGTGCGCTCGTCGGCCCGCGACGCGACCGGGTAGCGGCCGGTGACCTCGTGCCCCTTCGGGACGGCGGACGACGACAGCACCCGGGCGCCGTCGACGTCCACGACCGTGAACACCGCGCCACGAACGCCTTCGAGGTCCTTCGCGACGTCGGTCGCGACCGACGGCAGCCGCAAGAAGCCGACGACGGCGCCCACCACCTGGCCGTCGCGGTGGATCGGGCTCGACACGACCACCGCCTCATCGCCGCTGACCGCGTCGCGGCCGTCCCACCGCACGTGCGGGCCGTCGGTCAGCGCCTGCGGCAGCCAGTCGCTGCCGCGGTGGACGGCGTCGACCTTGGTCGCAGCGGCGTCCGAGGAGCAGACGACGTCACCTCCTCGCGACACGATGTCCAGGCGGACCTGCGAGAACGCCGCCGAGCCGGTGGTCGTCAGCCGACAGCCGTCGGCGTTGTCGAGGACCGCGTCGATCCCCGGCTGCTGGGCGACGTTCTGCACGGTGTCGCGGGCGACCGTCACGCCGGTGCTGATGTGCACCGCCGCCCGGGCCGACCGGAAGTCCATGGAGTCGACGGCAGCGGAGCGCGCGTGCCGGGTGCTCCACGTGAACGCGTACGCGGACGCGCCGAGAAGGGCCACCAGGGTGACCACGATGATCCAGACGAGGTAGGTGCGCGTGGTCCAGGGGACGCGACGCGAGGGGCCGGTGGACGCGGCAGCCGACGGCGAGCCCGCAGGCAGGACGGGGCGCGCGCCCCCGTTCCCGCCCCGTGTCGGCATCAACATCCCCTCTGGCCTCAGCGGGCCGCCCACGACGTGGGGGCGCGCACCAGTGGTGCCGAACCTATCGTTCAAACGCCCTCTGTGCCCGCAACGTCACACGACGCACCCGTCTGGCCGTAGAGCGGTCACGCTTCGTGGCCGGGTCAGGGGAGGCGCACGTGCTGCGGGCCGAGCTGGTCGACGCTGCGCACGCCCAGCAGCTGCAGGGTGCGCCGGATCTCCCGCTCGAGGATCTGCACGGCGCGCTCCACCCCGCGCTCGCCGCCTGCCATGAGGCCGTACAGGTACGCCCGACCGACGAGCGTGGTGCGCGCGCCCAGCGCGAGGGCGGCCACGACGTCCGCACCGTTCGTGATGCCGGTGTCCAGCCAGACCTCCGTGCGCTCGCCGACCGCCGCGACCACGTCGGGCAGCAGCCGCAGGGGCACCGGCGCGCGATCCAGCTGCCGACCGCCGTGGTTGGACAGGACGATCGCGTCGGCGCCCGCGTCGACGACCCGGCGGGCGTCGTCCACCGTCTGGATCCCTTTGATCACCAGGGGTCCGTCCCAGCAGGACCGCACCCACTCGAGGTCCGCGATGGTCATGCTCGGGTCGAACAGGGCGTCGATCATGTCGGCGACCGTGCCCTCCCACGAGCTGAGCGTCGCGAACTGCAGCGGCTCCGTCGTGAGCAGGTTGATCCACCAGGCCGGGTGCGTGGCCGCGTCGAGAACCGTGCCGACCGTGAGCGCGGGCGGGATGGCGAACCCGTTGCGCACGTCGCGCAGCCGGGCTCCGGCCACCGGCACGTCGACCGTCAGCACGAGCGCCTCGAAGCCTGCGGCGGCGGCCCGACGCATGAGCTCCTCGCCGGCGGCCCGGTCGTTCCAGACGTACAGCTGGAACCACAGCCGGGCGGACGGCGCCGCCGCTGCCACGTCCTCGGGCGTGGTCGTGCCCATCGTCGACAAGGCGTACGGGATGCCGTGCCGTTCGGCGACCCGGGCCACCGCTCGCTCACCCTCGTGGTTCATCATGCGGGTGAAACCGGTCGGGGCGAACGCGAACGGCAGTGCCGACGGTCGGCCGAGGACGGACGTCGACAGGTCGACGTCCGACACGTCCTGCAGGATCGAGGGCCGCAGCTCGAGCTCGGCGAACAGGTGCCGGGCGCGGCGCAAGGTCAGCTCGCGCTCAGCCGCCCCGTCGGTGTAGTCGAAGACCGAGCGCGGCGTCCTGCGCCGGGCGATCGCGCGCAGGTCCGCGATGGTGAGCGCGTTCTGCAGGCGCCGCCGCGTCGGGTTCCACTCCACGGGCTTCGGGCGCAGCAGTGGCTTCAGCTCGCTCCACCGCGGCAGCTGTCGCGTCGTCATGCCGTCAGTGTGTCGACGCGCGCCGCGTCACCGCATCCGCAGGGCGGGCAGTGGCTGTCCGGTGTACCGCAGCGCGAGGTCGGTGGAGGCGGCCTCGGACGAGGTCACGTGACGCAGCTGCGCGAGCTGCAGCCGGGCATCGAACGGGTCCTGCTGCGGTGGCGTGTGCATCATCGACGTCATCCACCAGGAGAAGTGGGTGGCCTGCCACGCCCGGCGCACGCAGGTCTCCGCGTACGCGTCGGCCAGCGCGTCGTCGCCGTCGCGCAGCCACGCGACCAGCGCGTTCGCGAGGACGACGACGTCGGCCACCGCCAGGTTCAGGCCCTTGGCCCCGGTGGGCGGCACGATGTGCGCCGCGTCACCGGCCAGGAACAGCCTGCCGTGGCGCATCGGGCTGGCCACGAAGCTGCGCATGGCCGTGATGCCCTTCTCACGGATCGGGCCCTGCTGCAACGTCCAGCCAGGCACGGCGAACCGACGCTGCAACGCCTCCCAGATCCGATCGTCCGACCACGCGGCGACGTCCTCGTCCGGAGCCACCTGCAGGTACAGCCGGCTTACCTGCGGCGTCCGCACGCTGTGCAGCGCGAAGCCCTCCTGGTGGTGGGCGTAGATCAGCTCGTCGGTGGACGGCGGGACGTCCGCGATGATCCCCAGCCACGCGTAGGGGTAGGACCGCTCCTGCACCCGCAGCAGCTCCGACGGCACCGCCGCCCGGCTGGGCCCGTGGAACCCGTCGCAACCCGCGATCACGTCGCAGACCAGCTCGCACCGGCGGCCCTCGGCGTCGACGTAGCTGACGCGCGGCCGGTCCCCGGTCACCTCGTGCAGCGCGGTGTCACGCACCTCGAACTCCAACGCGAGCCCGGCAGCCAGCCGAGCCGCCACGAGGTCCTTCACGACCTCCGTCTGCGCCCAGACCCACACGTCACGCCCGGTCAACCCGTGGAAGTCCACGTGGTGCCGCTCCCCGTCGAACTGCAGGTAGATGCCGTGGTGCGCCATCCCCTCGCGGTCCATGCGCCCACCCAGGCCCACGTCCCGCAGCAGCCGCGCCACGTCGTTCTCCAAGATCCCGGCACGCTGACGGTGCTCGACGTGCACGCGACTACGGTCCTCCAGCACCACCGCGTCCACACCGGCCAGCGAGAGCAGGTGACCCAGCACGAGGCCCGCCGGACCGGCACCCACGATGCCGACCTGGGTGCGCGAGACCTTCGCGGTCGTCCTCATGCCTCGTCTCCTCCTAGTGCCCGCTCGAGCTCGTGCCCCACCTGCAGCACGGTCACCTCGTCGCGTGGACGTCCCACGAGCTGCACGCCTACCGGGAGCGGCCCGTCCGAAGCGGGGTCAACCGGCAGCGGCGGCCGTCGTCCGTCGATCAGGGGCAGTGACAGGGCCGGCAGCCCGCTGACGTCGAACACCGACGTCAGGCGCGTCAGCGCCCGCTCGAGGTCCAGCACCGTGCCGCTCACCGTCACCGTCTCCGACCCGATCGGCGGTGCCACCATCGGCAGCGTCGCCGTGAGCAGGACGTCGCAGCCGGCCAGCGCGTCGAACAGCGCCGCCGACTGCCGGGCCAACGCCCCTTCCGCGGCAGCGAGGTCGGACGGTGTCGGCAGCGCGCGACCGAGGATCCGCCGGAGGATGGAGCCGAACGCCTCCGGACGACGTCGGAACGCCTGCTGGTGCAGCGCGCCGGCCTCCGCGGTCAGCCGGGTGAAGAGGGCGGCCACGGCGTCGGCGCCCGGCGCGTCGACGTCGACGACCTCGTGGCCCAGCTCGGTCAGGCGCCGGTGCACGACGTCGACGGCCTCGCGAACGGCGTCGTCGAGCAGCGCGTCGTACCAGCCGCGCAGCCGCCCGACGCGGACCCGACGCCGGACCGCCAACGCGGCCAGGTAGTCCGGTACCGCATCGTCCAGCGTCCGGGGGTCGCGCTCGTCCGCGCCGGCGATCACCTTCAGCAGCAGGGCGGCGTCCGCCACGGTCCTCGTGATCGGCCCCGCGTGGTCGAGCGACCGGGCGAGCGGCATCGCGCCGGCCAGGCTGACCCGGCCACGGGACGGCTTGAGACCCACGCAGCCGCACGCCGCCGCGGGGATGCGCACGCTGCCGGCGGTGTCCGTGCCGACGGACGCGATCGCGGTGCCGGAGACCACCGCTGCCGCCGAGCCGCCGGACGAGCCACCGGGGATCGCCGACGTCCGGCGCGGGTTGTGCACGACGCCGAAGTGCTCGTTGCTCGTCGTCCCGCCCCAGGCCAGCTCGTGCGTGGCGTGCTTGCCGAGGAGGACGGCGCCGGCTTCGCGCAGCCGCGCGACCACCGTCGCGTCCATGGTCGGCACGTGGTCGACGTACAGCGCCGAGCCGTAGGTGGTGCGGACTCCCGCGGTGTCGAAGAGGTCCTTCACGCCGAGGGGCAGGCCGTGCAGAGCACCGAGGGGACGTCCCTGGCGCACCGCGACACGTGCGGCTCGCGCGGCGTCCAGAGCGCGGTCGGCCGCCACGGTGACGTACGCGCCGACGTCGCCGTCGACGTCCACCAGCCGGTCCAGGTAGGCGGACGTCAGGTCGACGGGGTCCACGGTGCCGTCGGCGACGAGCCTGGCTGCCTGCACGAGGTCGAGCCCGAGCAGCGTCTCGGAGGCGGCGAGGGACGTCATCGCCGCAGGGCCGTGCGCAGCAGCGATCGCGTCGTCGCCGAGCCGCGTCGTCCGTCGTCCAGCCCCACGACGTGGTGCCCGACCGGGAACAGGCGCAGGCCGAACCGGTCGAACACCACGCCGTACAGCCCGCGCGGCAACCAGATCGCCACGACCACCGCCAGCACTCCGAGCAGGATGAGGTACCAGGCACCGTAGTCGCCGAGGAGCTGCTGCAGCGCGAAGAAGACGATCGTGCCGATGATCGGGCCCTCGACGTAGCCGAGTCCGCCGATGATCACGATGAAGATCATGAAGACCGCCCACTGCACCGTGAACGCGTAGTCCGCCTGCACCGACAACGAGCTCACGATGAGCACGCCACCAGCGGCGCCGCAGCCGGCCGCGGAGATCAGGTACACGATGCGCTTCGCGCGACTCACGCGCACGCCAGCGCTCGCGGCCGACACCTCGTTGTCGCGCACGGCCGTGAGCGCGAGACCGAGCCGGCCGCGCAGCAGCCAGTAGCAGGCCCCCACCGACAGCACCGCGACGGCGAGCGCCACCCAGTAGGTGAGGGCCTGACGGACCACGATGTCGAGGCCGGACAGCGTGGTGAGCGACCGTCCGCTCCCGCCCCCGAGCGAGTCGACCTGCATGATGCACAGGCGGTAGACCTCGGCGATCACCCAGGTGCCGACGGCGAAGTAGTCACCGCGCAAGCGGAACGCCAGCAAGGAGGTGGGCAGCGCGATGACCGCGCACACGACCGCGGCGAGCGCCACCCCCAGATAGGGCTGCACACCCGCGTCGCTCAGGGCGAGCACCGCGTAGGCGCCCAGCCCGATGTAGGCCTGCTGGCCGACCGACACGAGCCCGCCGAAGCCGGCCAGCAGGTTCCACATGCTCGAGATGGTGAGGAGCAGGAAGAAGGTGACGAGGGTGTCGGTCACGCTGCGGTACACCAGGTAGGGCAGGACTGCCAGGACGAGGACGACCAGGCCGAGCGCGGACGACGTCAGCACCGACGAGCGCTCGGAGCGCCGGAAGTCCAGTCGGCGCTCGCTCGTGGCGCGCTCGGGCGCGGTCGTGGCCGACATCAGACGCTCCGCGCCGGCAGGAGACCCTGAGGCCGGAACGCCAGGATCGCGAGGAAGACCAGGTGGCCGGCGAGGATCGAGTAGGCGGGGTCGACCTGACCGGCGAACGACTGCGTCAGCCCGAGCACCATGCCGCCCGCCAGCGTGCCCCAGAGCGACCCGAGGCCTCCGATCACGACGGCCTCGAAGCCGAAGATCAGCCGGGTGGGGCCGGCGCTCGGGCTGAACGACGAGCTCATGCCGAACATGAGGCCGGCGAGGGCGACGGTGGCGAACGCGATCCCGGTGGCGACCGCGTAGATGTGCCGGTTGTCGCCTCCGACCAGTCGCGCCGCCTCGGGGTCGTCCGAGGCAGCCCTGAGCATGCGGCCGAGCCCGCTCCTCGACAGGAACAGCTGGATCGCCACGATGACGAGCAGCGCCAGGCCGAGCGTGATGAGCGACAGGTACGCAACAGACACCTGGTCGGTCACCTTGAGGGACGCCGACACCAGCCAGCCGGCGTCGAGAGCGCGCGTGTCCGCGGAGTAGCCCTGCAGCAGCACGTTCTGCAGCACCGTGGCCAGCCCGAAGGTCACGAGCAGCGGCGCAAGCGGCCCGATCGCCATGCTCTTGGCGATGATGCCTCGCTGCACGAGGTACCCCAGGCCAGCGAACAGGGGGACGACGACCACGACCGACCACCACAGGTTGAGCGGTGTCCACGACATGAGGCTGAAGGCGGCGAAGGCAGCGAGGACGGCGAAGTCGCCGTGGGCCAGGTTGACGATGCGCATGACGCCGAACATGAGCGACAGCCCGCAGGCGAACAGCGCGTAGAGTCCGCCGAGCAGGATGCCTTGCACCGCTGCGTTCACCCACGTCATCGGGTGCCTCCCGTCGAGCGGCCCGACGCTGTCGCGTCAGGTGTCGTGGCGTCGCCGGGGACCGGGCGTGAGCTCTCGTGCGCCGGCTCGTGGCGCCCGTGCGGCCACCGGACGTGGTGGTCGCCCTTCTCGGCCCTGGACCCGAGCCCGAAGTAGGCCTGCTCGACGTCCTCGGGAGCCAGGTCCGCCGGGGCGCCGTCGAGCACGACGCGGCCTTCCAGCAGGCACTGCACGCGATCGGCCACCCGCAACGCCTGGGAGACGTCCTGCTCGACGAGGAGCACCGACGTGCCGGAGTCGAGGATCCGTGGCAGCACCTCGTAGATCCGTTGCACGACAACGGGTGCCAGCCCCAACGAGACCTCGTCGAGCAGGAGCACCAAGGGGTTGCTGACGAGCGCCCGCCCGATCGCGACCGCCTGCTGCTCTCCGCCGGACAGCACGCCAGCGTCCTGCTTGCGCCGGTCGCGCATCCACGGGAACAGCCCCATGACCGAGGCCACGTCCCAGGGGCCGGAGCGGGCCCGGTAGGTGCCGGTGAGCAGGTTCTCCTCGACCGACAGCGAGGGGAAGAGTCGTCTGCCCTCCGGGACCATGGAGATCCCGGCCGCGACGCGGCGGTGCGCAGGCAGTCGCGTGACGTCCCGCCCGTCCAGGAGGACGGTGCCACGGTAGGCGGGCAGCACCCCGGCCAGGCAGCGCAGCAGCGTCGACTTCCCAGCACCGTTGGCGCCGATGACACCGAGCACCTGACCCGGCTCGACGCTGAGGTCGAGGTCCCGGACGGCGGGGAGCTGGCCGTGTCGCACCTCGAGCCCACGCACGTCGAGGAGGCTCATGCGTCAGACCTCCCGGACTCGGCTGCCGCCGCCACCTTCTCGATGCCGCCCCCGAGGTACACCTCGCGCACCGGTGCGCTGGCGAGGACGTCGTGGGGCGGGCCGTCCGCGATGACCGACCCGTCCGCCAGGCACAGGAGCCGGTCGACGGTCCCGGTGAGCGCGTGGACGACGTGCTCGATCCAGACGACGGAGAGGCCGTCGGCGTGGACGCCGCGGATGATGGCCACCAGCTCGTCGACCTCCGGCCCGGTCAGCCCGCCGGCCACCTCGTCGAGCAGCAGCAGGCGGGGGCCGGTGCCGAGCGCACGCGCCACCTCGAGCCGCTTGCGGTCGAGCAGGCTGAGCCGGCCGGCCGCGAGGTTCGCGTGCGCCAGGATCGCCGTGCGCTCGAGCACGTCGACCGCCTTCTGCGAGGCGGCGCGGCCGGTCAGCCCGCCCCCCTGCTGGACGGCGACGAGCACGTTCTCGAACACCGTCATGTGCTCGAACGGGCGCGGCACCTGGTACGTGCGCCCGAGCCCGGCCCGACAGCGTTCTGCCGCACCGGTCGACGTCACGTCCTTGCCGAACAGCGTGATGGTGCCGGCGTCCGGCCGCAGGTCACCGGAGATCATCGAGAACAGCGTCGTCTTGCCGGCGCCGTTCGGTCCGATGATGCCCAGCGCCTCTCCCTCGGCGACGTCCAGGTCGAGGGAGTCGGCGACGCGGATGCGTCCGAACCGCTTCGTCACCCCACGGAGCGTGAGCACCGCGTCGTCCTCCCAGAACGTCTCGTCAGGCGTTGGTCGGCATCAGGTCGCCGCCGATGGGCACGTCCTTGTTGTTCGAGTTGTCGACGATCACGACGTCCCACGGGAACTTCGTGCCCTTGCGCCACTGGCCACCGACGGGGCGCTGCAGCGCGACGCCGGGCACTGGGCCGGTCGTGAAGTCGAGCGAGCCGCTCATGCAGTCGATCTTCATGGTCCGCAGCTTGTCGGCCACGTCCTTCTTGTCCTTCGGGTCGGACGCGTTCTTGAACGCCTGGACGGCGATCTCGAACAGGGAGTACACCGAGCCGAGGGCCTGCGTCCACTGCTTGCCGCTGTCGGTCGTGAAGTTGTCCGCGAGCTGCTTCGCCGACGTGCCGTCGAAGACGCTGGAGTACGGGTGGAACGGGCTCCACCAGAAGTCCGTGGCGATGTTGTTCGTGAGCTGCCCGAGCGCCTCGGCCTCGCTCGGGAAGAGCATGACCTTGGCGACGGTCGCGAGCTTCGGCTTGAAACCCTGCTGCGCCGCCTGCTTCCAGAACGTCTGGAAGTCGGGCGGGATGGGGGTGCACGTGAAGAGGTCAGTCTTGTCGCCGCGGAACTTCGAGATCTGGGTGCTGTAGTCGGAGCTGCCGTCCTGGTAGGCG
>DASSTJ010000052.1:0-44053 GCA_035707965.1 Actinomycetales bacterium | reverse complement strand
ACCCGGTGGCGGGGCGAGCCCGACCCGGCGCACGTCCGCGCCGTCGACGCCTACTTCGTCTCGGCCGCAGAGCACGGCATGAACGCCTCGACCTTCACCTCGCGGGTCATCGCGTCCACCGGCGCCGACGTCGCAGCGGCCATGTCCGGCGCGATCGGCGCCATGAGCGGCCCGCTGCACGGCGGCGCGCCCGCCCGCGTGCTGCCGATGATCGAAGAGGTCGAGAAGGTAGGCGACGCCCGCAAGGTGGTCAGCTCGATCCTCGACCGCGGCGAGCGGCTGATGGGTTTCGGGCACCGGGTGTACCGAGCCGAGGACCCGC
This sequence comes from Actinomycetales bacterium, assembly GCA_035707965.1. Classification (GTDB taxonomy): domain Bacteria; phylum Actinomycetota; class Actinomycetes; order Actinomycetales; family Angustibacteraceae; genus DASSTJ01. The sequence continues at coordinate 43,731 of DASSTJ010000052.1, read as the reverse complement.
GGGCGCGCGTCCTGCGGGCGACCGCCGAGCGGCTCGGCGCGCCGCGGTTCGAGGTCGCGGCAGCGCTCGAGAAGGCCGCGCTCGACGAGCTGCACGCCCGCCGGCCCGACCGCGTGCTGGCGACCAACGTGGAGTTCTGGGCGGCCGTCGTCCTCGACTTCGCGCAGGTGCCAGCCACGATGTTCACGCCGATGTTCAGCTGCGCCCGCACCGCCGGCTGGTCGGCGCACGTGCTGGAGCAGAAGCGCACCGGCCGCCTCATCCGGCCGACCGCTCGCTACGTGGGGCACGGCCCGCGCGGCCCGCAGGACGTCACCGGCTGGACGGAGGCCGTCCGTCCCTGACGGCGTCGTCCGCGGCGTCAGCCGGGCGTCTCGGCGGGTGGCCCGCGACGTCGTCCACCGGCAGGAGTCTGGGAGGATGACGTGGTGACGGTGACGATCCCCGCGCACCTGCTGCCCCACGACGGACGCTTCGGGTCCGGGCCGAGCAAGGTGCGGCCCGAGCAGGTCGACGCGGTGGCCGCGGCGGGCCGCACGCTGCTGGGCACGTCGCACCGACAGCAGCCCGTGCGGTCGCTGGTCGGCCGGCTGCGCGCCGGCCTGGCGGACCTCTTCGGCCTGCCCGACGGCTACGAGGTCCTGCTCGGCAACGGCGGCTCCACCCTGTTCTGGGACGTCGCCGCCTTCGGTCTCGTCCGCGAGCGCGCCGAGCACTGCGTCTTCGGTGAGTTCTCCGCGAAGTTCGCCGCTGTCACGGCCGGGGCCCCGTTCCTCGCCGACCCTCGGGTCGTGGAGCAGCCGCCGGGGTCTCTCGCGCTCCCGGTGGCGGACGACGAGGTGGATGTCGTCGCCTGGCCCCACAACGAGACGTCCACCGGGGTCATGGCCCCCGTGCAGCCGGTGCCCGGGGCCCCGCGCAGCGAGGACGGCGGCCCGCTCGTCCTCGTGGACGCCACCTCGGCGGCTGGCGGCATGGCCGTCGACGTCGCCGCGACGGACGTCTACTACTTCGCGCCGCAGAAGTCGTTCGCGTCGGACGGCGGCCTCTGGTTCGCCCTCATGTCACCGGCGGCGCTCGCGCGAGCCGAGGAGCTCGACGCGTCGGGCCGCTGGATCCCCGAGTCCCTGCGGCTGACGACCGCGATCACCAACAGCCGTCTCGACCAGACCTACAACACCCCGGCCCTCGCCACGCTGGTGATGATGGCGGAGCAGGTCGACTGGCTGCTGGCCCGGGGCGGGCTCGACTGGGCGGACCAGCGCACGCGCGCGTCGTCGTCACGGCTGTACTCGTGGGCCGAGGCCTCGCCGTTCGCCACACCCTTCGTGACCGTCCCCGAGCAGCGGAGCCAGGTCGTCGGCACGGTCGACCTGCTACCTCCGGTCGATGCCGCCGAGGTCGCGAGAACCTTGCGCGCCAACGGGATCGTGGACGTCGAGCCCTACCGCAAGCTCGGCCGCAACCAGCTGCGCGTGGGGATGTTCCCGGCTGTCGAGCCGGACGACGTCCAGGCGCTGACGCGGTGCATCGACCACGTGGTCGAGGCGCTGCAGCATGGCTGACGCGCGCCCGCGGCGCTCACCGGCGCACCTCCCAGTCCGCGACGTCGCCAGGCACCAGGTGGAACAGCGGGTGCGGTCGCGGAGTCGTGGCGCGCAGGCCGCCGAGAAGGTGGGCGTTGCGTCCGGCGACCTTGGCGAGCAGGTGCTGCCACTCGTAGGCCAGCTGGCCCTCGGTCACCGGTATGGACGACGTGGCAGCGAGATCGACCGGGTCGAGGCGCCCCCGGTCGAAGTGGTAGCCGCGACGGTCCGCCTCGGACGCCACCGCCTCGAGGTACGCGACGACGCTCACCAGCGGGTCCACCTGCGCGAGGAAGCGGCGCAGCTGCGGGTGCTGCCGGTAGCCCGTGGTGCGGCCGGCGAGCACCGCCTGCGCGAGCAGCCCCTCCCGCCAGCACGCCACCAGCGCCTGCCTGTCCAGCTGCTCGGGGTGCAACGACCAGATCCGCACCACTCCCCCTTCCCCGCCGCACCGTGTCCCTCGGGAGCATGACATGCCGCACGTCGTCGTCGCCGGGGCGTCCGGCTTCCTCGGATCCGCGCTGCGTGGCCGGCTGGGGGCCGAGGGCGTCGAGGTGCGACAGCTCGTGCGCCACGCCCCGTCGGGCCCCGGTGAGGTCCGCTGGGACCCGGCCCAGCGGCTCGACCCCGAGGTGCTGCGAGGCGCGCTGGCGGTCGTGAACCTCGGCGGAGCCAGTCTGGCGCACTGGCCCTGGACGGCCTCCTACCGGCGCGCGATCATCAGCTCGCGCACGACGGGCACGGCCACCATCGCCCGCGCCGTCGCCGAGCTCGCCACGGACGGCGACGCGCCACGCCTCCTGCAGGGCAGCGCCGTCGGTTTCTACGGGTCGCGCGGCGACGAGGTGCTCGACGAGCACAGCGCGGCCGGCGACACGTTCCTCGCGCACGTCTGCCGGGCGTGGGAGGACAGCGCGCGGGTGGCCGAGGACGCGGGTGCCGCCGTCGTACGGCTGCGCACCGGCCTGGTTCTGGCGCCGTCCGGCGGGGCGGTGGCGCCGCTCTACCGGCTCCTCCGGCTGGGACTCGGAGGCTGGTTCGGCGACGGCCGCCAGTGGTGGCCGTGGATCAGCCTGCGCGACCACGTCGCGTCCGTCGTCCACCTGCTGCGGTCGGACCTCACGGGACCGGTCAACCTCACCGCGCCGGAGCCCGCCCGCAACAAGGACCTCGTGCGCGCTCTCGGCGGCGCCCTGCACCGTCCCACGTTGCTGCCTGCCCCAGCGCCGGCGCTGCGCCTGGTGCTCGGCCAGGCGGCCGACGACCTGCTGCTCGCCTCTCAGCGGGTGCTCCCGGTCGCGCTCCAGGACGACGGCTTCGGCTGGACCGACGCGGGGCCGGGCGACGTCGCCCGTTACGTCGCGGGGTCCGGATGACCGTGCAACGCGACCGCCTCACGTGGTCGATCTACTCCTACCTCGCGCTGTGGGGCTGGTTCCTGTACTCGTTCGGGCCGTCCGTTCCGCTGATCCGCGAGGAGCAGGGCACGTCCCGGGCGGTCGCCGGGCTGCACGGCACGGCACTGGCTGTCGGCGCCCTCCTCGCCGCGGCGCTGACCGTCCCGGTCACCCGACGCCTGGGCCGACGCGGCTCGCTGCTGCTCGGCAGCGGAGTGGTCGTGGTCGGCGTCGTGCTGCTCGTGAGCGGGCCGTGGACGCCGTGGACCATCGCCGCCTGCGCCGTGGTGGGCACCGGCGGCTCGCTCGCTCTCAACACGACCAGCGCCGTGCTGTCCGTGCACCACCACGAGGCCGGGCCGGCCGCCATCAGCGAGGCGAACGGCGTGGGTGCCGGCGTCGGGGTGCTCGCTCCTGTCGCGTTGGGCGCGTCGATCGCCGTCGGTCTGACGTGGCGCGGCTCGCTGGGCCTGGCGATCCCCTTGGCGCTGCTGGCTTTCGCGCTGATCGCCACGTCGCCCCGACACCCGGCGCTGCTGGGTGGCCCGCCCCCGGCCGCGAAGGACCCGGGCCGGCTCCCGCTACGCTTCTGGCCGGCGCTCGGCCTACTGATGTGCTGCGTCGCGGTCGAGTTCTGCACCACCTACTGGACCGGCGACCTGCTGCACGAGCGCACGGGCGTCATGCCACGCACCGGCGCCGCTCTCGTCAGCGTCGTCATCATCGGCATGGCGACCGGTCGAGCGCTGGCCTCCCGGCTGACCCGGGTCGCCAGCGTCGACCGACTGCTGGCCGGCACCATCGCGGTCGCCGCCTCCGGCTGGCTGATCATGTGGCTGGCGACCGACGTCCAGGTGGCAGCGGCAGGGCTGCTCGTCACCGGGCTCGGCCTGGCGCTGCAGTTCCCGTTGTCGATCAGTCGGCTCATGTCGGTCTCGGGGGGGCGCCTCGACGCGGCGACCGGCTGGGCTTCCCTCGGCGCCGGCCTGGCGAGCGGCATCGCGCCGTTCGCCCTGGGTGCCCTCGCCGACGCGGTAGGCCCGCACACGGGCTTCCTGCTCGTGCCCTGCCTGCTGGCGCTGGCCGCGGCGATGCTGCTGGCCCCCCGCACCCGACGGTCGCGCCGTCCCGTCCCGGTCCTCTGAGCCCGGGGAAGGTCAGCGCCGGCGCCTCGCGAGCAGGAACGCGATCGGGATGAGGACGAGAGCGGCGATGCGCAGCGCCCAGACCAGAACGTCGTGGCTCGGGGTCGCGGGCGCGCGGTCGGCGGCCGTGGTCCTCGGATGGCTGGCAGCTGAGGGCGCCGCGCCGCTGGTGGCCGACGCCGTCGCCGCGCCCGCGGCTGGCGGAGCGGAGAGCGGCACCCGCCACAACGGCTGCTTGACGCCCTCCGAGCCGACGAGGATCGCCGCGCCTCCGTCCACGACGGTCAGCGTCTCGCCCTGCTCCTGCGGTGGAAGCGGGATCCGGCGCTCCACCTCCAGACCGCGGTCGTCCTTGGTGCGATCGCGGCAGATCACGGCATCCACGTAGCCGCGCAGCACGATGCGGCCGTCCGGCAGCAAGGAGGCGTCCGTGACGAGCGACTGGCGCACGCCGCCGACGTTCCGTGCCGTCACCGGCTGGCTCACCGACGTCCCCCCGACCACCGTCGCGACCGCCTGCGCGGGCACCTCGTAGACGGTGCCGGCGAAGAGCTCCTTGGTCACGAGGAGCAGGCGCCCGTCCGGGGTGGCGACGAGCGCCTCGACGTCGTGCGGGCCGTCCGGGTAGCGGACCCGGAGCGACACCGGCGTGACGTCGACAACGGCTCCCGCCTTCGGCATCGTGGCCGGCTCGCGGACCAGGCGCAGCACGATGCTCTCGCGCTTGACGCTGTTGTCACCGGTGTCGCCCACCCACAGCAGCCCCCGGCCGTCAGCGCCGCGCTGCGCCGCCATCGACTCCCAGTCCCGAGCGTCGGTGCCCCGCAGCCGCAGCACCGCCACCGTGCGGCCGGTCTCGAGCGAGACGCCGAAGACGGACGCCGTGTGGCCCGAGTCGTTCACGGTCCACACGAGGCCGGGGTGCGTGGGGCTCGCCACCAGTCCGCTCGACTCGCTTATCCGCGGGTCGCTCACCGTGACGACCTGGGTGGCGCCGGGTGCCGTCGTCTGCGCGGTGGTCTGCGCGGCCGCGGCGGGGACGCCCACGAGCGCCACGGTGGCGACGACGGCGGCAGCCAGGCCAGGACGCGCCCTCATGCCTCGAGCGCCTTCGCGACCTCGGCCTCGAGCAGACGCTCGAGAGCCGGCCGGACCTGCCACTCCTGGGTCAGCCGCCGGTACTCCTGACGCACCTCGGCGCGCGCGGGCGCCTCGGTGCGCACCGCACGGATCATGGCGTTGCGCGGGGTGTGGCGGGAGTCGACGAACTCCACGACGTCCACGCGATAGCCCAGCATCCGCAGCAGCAGCGCGCGCAGGCTGTCGGTGAGCACGTCCGTGAACCGCTCGCGCAGGATCGCGTGCCGCACCAGGGCGCCGTAGGGCTCGGGAGGCGTCCGCCCCTGCGACCGGTTCTCCGCCAGCTGCCGCTGCAGGTCGTGGTGGCAGCAGGGTGCGGCCAGCACCAACGGCGCCTCCCACCGCACCGCCCGCGCCAGTGCCTCGTCGGTGGCGGTGTCGCAGGCGTGCAACGCGAGCACGACGTCCGGGGGCTCGGCCAGCGGGCGGGACTCCACGATGGAGCCGACCTCGAACGACAGCCGCGACATGCCGAGCCGTTCGGCGAGCTCGGCGTTGCGCCGCACCATGTCGGGCCGGACATCGACCCCGACGGTCTCGACCGAGCGCGGGCCGCCGGACGTCCCGGAAGCCAGCCACCGGTGGGCCGCGAACGTGAGGTAGGCGTTGCCGCAGCCGAGGTCGACGACCCGAAGCGTCTCGTTGTGACGCAACCTCTTCTGGTCGTTCAGACCTGCCTGCAGCTGGCGGAGGAACGCGTCGACCTGACGGCGCTTGTCGGCGTCGGCACCGAGGACGGCGAACAGGGGGTCGGCCGGGTCGAGCAGCCGCTCCTTCACGCGGTCGTGCGCCCGGCTCTCGACGACTCTGCTCGTGGTGGCCGCCCGGTGCACCTGCGCGGCGCCCTTCTTGGTGACCCGCAGCTGCACCGTCTCGTCGACCGTCTCGACGTGCCAGCTGCCGAACGGCTCGGCCAGCAGGCCGTCGACGACGGCGCCCGCGTCGTCGAACGGCGCGTTCATGGTGGTCGGCTGCCGGCCGTCCGTGGTGACGACCTGCAGGTGGGGGCCGGACGTGAGGTCGACCGGCCGCAGCTCGGCCCGCGTGACGGACGGCTGCTCAGCCCGTCGACGTCCGGCCGCCACGGCACGCACCAGCCGCTGGGGGTCGAGCAGCAGGGGCCGCAGCGACGCGAGAGCGGTCGTCAGGTCCTCAGGCACACCGCATTGTCCCGTACCCGCGCGTCCAGGCGCTCGGTACGGTCGGGCTCGTGACCACCGAGCGCGAGCTGGAGCTGGAGACGCCCGACGGCGAGTGGCTGGCTCTCACGCTGCCCGACGGGCGCCTGAACCCCGAGGCGGTCGGCTGGTGCCGGCAGCCCTTGCGCGACACCCGCCTCGACCCTCGGCCGGGGGTGCGCTCGAAGGCCGGCCGCTGGGGACGCACCAAGCGGTGGGAGTACTGGGGCGTCATCACGCCCGACCACGTCGTGACGATCACGGTGTCGTCCCTGGAGTACGCCGCCGTGCACCAGGTGTGGGTGCTCGACCGCCGGACCGGGGCCGAGATCGACCAGCCGGCGCTGGTGCCGCTCGCCGGTGCGGTCGAGCTGCCTGCGACGCTGGGCGAGGGCTCGGCCCACGCGCGCACCAGGCAGCTGGACATCGCGATCGACGAGACGCCCGCGGGCACCCGGTTGCGCGCGCGGACCGAACGCGTGCAGGTGGACCTGGTGGCCCAGCGGCCGGACGGCCACGAGTGCCTTGCCGTGGTCGTCCCCTGGTCGCCCACACGCTTCCAGTACACGGTGAAGGACGTCGCGAGGCCGGTCCGCGGGCGGCTGTCGGTCGACGGCCGTACCCACGACGTGAGCGCCCTCGACTCCTGGGCGGTGCTCGACCACGGCCGCGGACGCTGGCCGTACCGCATCACCTGGAACTGGGGTGCCGGCTCGGGCCGGGTGGACGGCGAGGTGGTCGGCCTGCAGGTCGGCGGGAGGTGGACGGTCGGGACCGGTTCGACCGAGAACGCGCTGCTCGTCGACGGCCGCCTGCACAAGATCAGCGAGGAGCTGGCCTGGCAGTACGACATCGACCACCCTCGAGGGCTGTGGCGCGTCTCGGGCGAGCGGGTGCAGGCGACGCTGCGCCCGTGGCACGTGCGGACGGCGCGTACGAACGCGGTGCTCGTGGCGTCGCAGACCGTGCAGGCCTTCGGCGACTGGGCCGGCTGGGCGCTCGACGACACCGGACGGCGGGTCCGCCTCGACGGCCTGGTCGGTTGGGCCGAAGAAGCCCGGCAACGCTGGTAGAGCCGTCTGCGTGGAGCAGAGCCACCGCCAGAGCGAGCGAACCGTCCACAGCAGCTGAACCGCCACCCGTGACCTTCTCCTGGTGCGCTCGTTGAGCCACGTGACAGCGAGTACCGGCCGGGAGGTCAGCAGTGGGCAAGCACCGGACGATCACGATCACGCTGCGGTGGCGCACCGCGGCAGCACTCGTGCCCGCTGCGGTGCTGGCGGCGAGCGGAGTGGCACTCACCCAGACCGGGGCGACGTCCGACGGGGGACCCCTGCCCTCGGTGCCCGAGACGCCCATCACCCAGGCCGCACCCATGCCGTCCCCCACTCTCGACACCGACATCCCACCCGTCGCACCCGCGCTGGTGCTGCCCCAGGGCGTGGTACCCGGCAGCACCCAGCCGGTCCGGCTCGACAGCGGGCCCGGCATCCCCGCCCCGGCACTGGCGGCCTACCAACGGGCTGCCGCACTGCTCGACCGTGCCGACCCCGGCTGCCACCTGGACTGGGCGCTGCTCGGGGCGATCGGCCGGGTGGAGAGCGACCACGCGCGTTTCGGCGGCAACGCCCTCGACGCCCAGGGCATCGCTCGTCCCGGCATCATCGGCATCCCCCTCGACGGACGCGCCGGCACCGCTCTGATCCGCGACACCGACGGTGGCCGCTGGGACCACGACACCGTGTACGACCGGGCCGTCGGTCCGATGCAGTTCATCCCGGGCACGTGGCGGTCCGTGGCGGCGGACGGCGACGGGGACGGTCAGCGCAACCCGCAGTCCCTGGCGGACGCCGCCACGTCGGCGGGCGTCTACCTGTGCTCCGGCCCCGGCGACCTGCGCCAGCCCGGCAACCTCTACCAAGCCATTCGCCGCTACAACAACTCGGACAGCTACGCGCGCACGGTGATGGCGATCGCCGACGCTTACCGCCGCGGCGTGACCTCGCTGCCCGCGAACGAGCTGCCGGCGGCTCGGCCGGCCGGGCCGGCGTCCGCGGAGCCTCTGCCCTCCAAGGGTGGCTCCGGCGAGGGGACGGACGCGGCACGGCCGGGGACGTCGACCGGCGGTGCACCTGGAGCCGGCGCTGCGACTCCGGGTGCAGGGGGCGACGGGGCCGCGGGCGGCACGTCGTCCCCCTCCTCGGCACCGACGGGCTCGCCCGCACGTCCTCCCGCGGGCGGACCCGTCGGCTCCGGGGTCGCATCGGTCGGTGCGGGCGTCAGCTCAGTGGCATCTTTGGTGACATCGGTCGTGACCATCCCCGTACCGCTGGACCAGCCGATCGTCAGGTGCGTCACCGAGCTCGTGACGAACCCGCTGGGCCTGTTGACGCCGACGCAGGTCTGCACCACTACCTCGACGACGAGCACCACGACCACGACGGTCGCTCCAGCGCCCTGAGCGGTGAGCAGCCGCTCAGCGGAAGAAGGCACCCACGAGGCTGCCGACGACCAGCACGGCCAGCGTCGCCGTGACGATGTAGCGGCGCGTGCGGGGGGTCACCTCAGCAGCGTACGTCCGGCGGGCTGACCGTCAGGCGGCGGACTTGGTGTCGGCTGCCTGGTGCGCCGCGATGGCCTCGCGCAGCTGCTCGCGCTGCCGATCCTCCTCGCGTCGCAGCGCCTGCGGGGTCCACACCTGCAGGTGCGGCGTGGTGTGCAGGCGGTAGCGGACGGTGAGGTCCCGGCTGCGCACGAGGTACGCGAGGCACGCCCCGGCGGTGAGCAGGGCCACGCCACCGCCGACGCCGATCGTCCAGCGCGCTCCGAGCACCTCGCCGATCCAGCCGATGATCGGCGCACCGAGCGGGGTGCCGCCCATGAAGACCGCCATGTAGAGAGCGAGGACGCGGCCCCGCATCTCGGGCGCCACCGAGAGCTGGACCGTCGCGTTGGCCGCCGTCATCAGCGTCAGCGACGAGACGCCGACCGGCACCAGCGCGATCGCGAAGAGCGTGTACGTGGGCATGAGGCAGGCGATGGTCGTGAAGACCCCGAACGCCAGAGCCGCGCCGATGACCAGCCGCAGCCGCGGCCGTTCGCGGCGGGCCGCCAGCAGAGCGCCGGTCAGCGAGCCGATCGCCATGATCGAGCCGAGCAACCCGTACTCGCTGGCGCCCTTGTGGAAGATCTCGGTCGCCATGAGGGCGGTCGTCATCTGGAAGTTGAAGCCGAACGTGCCGATCATGCCGACGATCACCAGGATGAGGATGATGTCGGGCCGACCCCGGACGTACCGGATGCCGTCCCGCAGCTGCCCCTTCTCGCGCGCTACGGGTGGTGACGGCATCAGCTCGCTGCGGCGCATGGCCGTGAGCGACCCGATGACAGCCAGGAAGCTGGCGGCGTTGATGAGGAACACCGGGCCGGTGCCCACCCACGCGATCAGCAGGCCGGCGAGCCCCGGGCCGATCAGGCGTGCGAAGTTGAACGAGGCGCTGTTGAGACCGACCGCGTTGGACAGGTCCTCGCGCGGCACCATCTCACTGACGAACGCCTGACGCGTCGGCCCGTCGAGGGCGGCGCTGATGCCGAGGCCGAGGGCCAGCAGGTAGACGTGCCAGAGCTGGACGGTACCGGTCATCACGAGCACACCGAGCAGGAAGCCCATGAACCCCATGGACGCCTGGGTGCCGATGAGCAGCTGGCGCTTGGGCAGCCGGTCCGCGACGAGACCGGCGAACGGCGCGAGCAGCAGCATGGGGGCGAACTGCAGCCCGGTGGTGATGCCGAGTGCCACCGGCGAGTTGTCAGTGAGGATCGTCAGGACCAGCCAGTCCTGGGCGACGCGCTGCATCCACGTGCCGACGTTCGACACGACGGCACCGGCCATCCAGATGCGGTAGTTGAATGCGCGCATGGCGCGGAAGGTCGGACTCATGAGGAGGACACCTGGGCGAGGATCTTGGCGGCGCGGGCGAGGGTCTGCCGGTCCTGGGGGTCGAGCTCTCCGAGACGCTGCGCGAGCCAGCGGTCGCGGCGGCGAAGCGTTTCCTTGACCGCGGCGCGTCCGGCGTCCGTCAGGGAGATCAGCACCTGACGACGGTCGGTCGGGTGCTCGTCACGGGCCACGAGGTCGAGCCCCTCGAGGGTGGCGAGCGTGCGCGTCATCGACGGCGGCTGCACCTTCTCGTGCGCAGCCAGGTCGCGCGGCGTCATGGCCTTGTGGCGGTCGATCACCGCGAGCACCGAGTACTGGCCGGGCGTGATGTCGTCCGACGCGCGCTCGTGGCGCAGCCGACGGGAGGCGTGCATCAGCGCGACGCGCAGCTCGGCGGCCAGGGTGGCGGGGCGGCACTCCGCCACCGTCGGGGTGCACGCGGTGATGGGTGCAGCGGGGGTCTCGGTGGTGGACGGCACCTCGTTAGCATAACTCATTACCCCGGCTAACGGTTAGCCGAGCGAACTTCTTCCCGGGGAGATCAGCCGCTTGGCGCAACGCCGGTCACGCACCGTCTCGCTCCCGGCCGTCACTCGGTCGCGTCACGAAGCCGGGCGTCGAGGCGGCGGAGCACCTCGGCGTCTCCCCCGCGCCGCACGGCCCCGTCCGTCGGCCGGTTCCACAAGGCGCGGTAGAGGTCCGTCGCAGAACCCGCTACCTGGGCGTCCGACTCCACGGCCCGAGCCGGGACGGTCACGTCAGTGCCACCGTCCGGGAGGTCAAGGAGCCAGCACCGAACGCCGGCGTCCACGAGGACCGTTCCGCACGACCCGGTGTCGCGCGCCTCGGACTCGAGAACGTCGTCCGACGCGAGGAAGGTACCGACGAGCTCGTCGACACCGTCCACCGCGAGCACCTCGTCGTGCGCGGTCGGCGAGCGCCCGGCCGCCAGCTCGGCATCGACGCGGTGGATGGCGGTCTCGTGCGCCATGCGGCGCGCCCAGAAGCCGACCGTCTGGTCCTCGTCGAACCACGTCCACGCCGGGGAGGCAGGGTCACGCGACCCGAGCTCGTGCAGCAGCTCGGCGAGCCGGTCGGAGAACCAGCCGAAGACGCTGTCGTCGTCCGGCGCCCAGGGCCACTCCCCCTCCTGCGGCCGACGCCCGAGGCGCATCGCCGCCACCTTGTGGGCGTACACCTCGCCGGTGTGGTCGACGACGTCACGTGCCGTCCAGCCTGGGCAGGTCGGCACCGGCGCCTGCGGCGCGGAGCATGCGGCGTCGAGCAGGAGCCGCGCGTCGGCCTCGATCCAGCGGCGGTAGTCGGACGGCGTGGGACGGCTGGACACGGCCGCCTGGTCTGGGTCGCTCATGCCAGCACCCTGCCACGGGGCGCCGGCACCGCCCAGGTGCTTTTCGGCTACCCGACGCCTCGGCTACCCGACGCCGAGGGACGACTTGATCGGGTCGATGGCGAAGTAGACGACGAACAGCGCGGCGGTGACCCACATCAGCGGGTGCAGCGAGCTCGCCTTGCCGCGCACGATCTTGATCACCACGTACGCGACGAAGCCGGCACCGATGCCGGCGGTGATCGAGTACGTGAACGGCATGAGCACGATCGTGAGGAACGCCGGGATCGCGATCTCCAGGTCGTTCCAGTCGATGCCCTTGACCTGCTGCATCATCAGGAACCCGACGACCACGAGCGCGGGCGTCGCCGCCTCGTAGGGCACGACGGCGACCAGCGGGGCCAGGAACGTGGCGAACAGGAACAGCACGCCGGTCACGATGGAGGCCAGGCCGGTGCGGGCGCCCTCACCGACACCGGACGCCGACTCGATGTACGAGGTGTTGCTCGAGATGCCGGCGGCGCCGCCCGCCGCGGCGGCGATCGAGTCGACGACCAGGATCCGCTGGGAGTTCGGCGGGATGCCCTCCTCGTCGAGCATGTCGCCCTCGGCCCCGATGGCGACCATCGTGCCCATCGTGTCGAAGAAGTCGGCCAGCAGCAGCGTGAAGATCAGCAGCACCGCGCTGACCACGCCGATCGCCTGGAAGGAGCCCAGCAGGCTGAAGTGCCCCAGGAGACCGAAGTCCGGGGTGTCGACCCACGTCTTCGGCAGCTGCGGCACGTTGAGACCCCAGCCGTGGGGGTTCACCACGGCGCCGGTGGCGTCGGTCTGCGACCCGATGTTGCCGACGGCCTCGACGACGATTGCGAGAACGGTCGCGCCGACGATGCCGTAGAGCATCGCTCCTCGGACGCCGCGGACCAGCATGACGATGATGGCCAGCAGGCCGACGACGAACACCAGCGTCGGCCAGCCTGCCAGGAAGCCGCCGATGCCCAGCTCGACCGGCGTGGGGCCGGCCGGCTTGCGCACGAAGCCGGCGTCGACCAGGCCGATGATCGTGATGAACAGCCCGATGCCGACGCTGATGGCGATCTTCAGCTGGGCCGGCACCGCGTGGAAGACGGCCTTGCGGAAGCCGGTGAGCACCAGCACCAGGATGATGAGCCCCTCGAGCACGACCAGCCCCATGGCGTCCGCCCATGTCATGCCGGGCAGGGTGGCGATGCCGAAGGCGACGAACGCGTTGAGGCCGAGACCGGTCGCCAGCGCCAGCGGGTAGTTGGCGAACGCGCCCATGAGGATCGTCATGACGCCGGCGACCAGCGCGGTGGCTGCAGCGACCATGGCGAGGTTCGGGCCGTCGCCACCGCCGAGGAATGCGCCAGTGCTGTCCTTGCCGGTGCCGATGATGAGCGGGTTCAGCACCACGATGTAGGCCATCGTGAAGAAGGTGACCACACCGCCGCGCAGCTCGCGGGCGACGGTCGACCCCCTCTCACCGATCTTGAACCAGCGCTCGAGGACGCTGGTGTCGCTACGCGCGGGCGCGGTCTTCGTCGACATGCACACTGCCTCTCGCGGGCGCCTCCGGGCACGGAGGGACGGCGGATGGTGGGGGACGGCAGCGCACATGTTGCCAGAGGCTGCGCCCGCGCCGGAGGGGCGCCCACGGAGTGATCCACAGCACGCCTACGCTGGTCGAGTGACAAACGGCGCCCCTCCCCGCGAACCCGACGCGCTGCAGCCCCTCGCCGTCGACACGGTGCGCATCGTGATCGCCGGCACGGCGCTGTTCGCCGTCGCCCTGGTCGTGACGCTGCTCGTGCCGTCGTTCCACTCCGGCGACCGCGACTGGTGGCCCTGGGCCTGCGTCAGCGGGCTAGGGCTCGGGCTGATCGGCCTGGCCTACATCGCGCGCGGGCGCGGCAACGCCGCCAGCGCCCGCCGCCGCTGAGCCGAGGTGGGGCTCATCGGCGGCGCGTCAGTAGTAGTGCCGGAACGCGCCGACGACGAGGTAGGCGGCCCAGATGGCTGACAGGATGACCTCGGAGCGTTGTGGGCCCACCCACCGCCAGGTGACCTGGTCAGCACACTGCGCTTCCCGTTCCGGCGGCTGCCGCGTCGACGGTGCAGGGGTCCCCGAGCCGACCACCTCGGCGAGGCGGTCCTCCAGCAGGCTGCTGCCGGTGAAGATGCCCGCGTTGGTCTTCTCCAGCCCCGCGCAGATGATCTTGCGGCCCCCCGCGTGGACCCGCACATAGGTCAGGTTGTCGTCGGTGCCCTCGATCAGGTGGACCGGGACGGTCCACTCGCGCAGCGGGTTCTTGATGTGCAGCACGCCGTCGACCATGAACACCGACGGCAGAGAAAACAGCCTCATCGAAACCATCGTGAATGCGAACGCGATGACGACGGATGCAACGGAGAACGCGCCGAAGCGCAAGTCAGAATCCGGACGTCTTTGCACATAGAGTGGATCGACCACGATCACGAACATGAGCAGGATCCCGACGCCGAGGAACCAGCCCGACGCCCAGTTGAGCCAGTTGCGCCCGACCTTCATCGCCGCCGCCTCCACGGCCCGCTCGAGAATCCCAGGAATGCCGCACCCGCCCCGGTCTGCGCCTCGTAGTAGCTCCAGTGCGGCCCGCGAAGCCGATGATCAGACCGGACGCCGTAGCGCAGTCGATTCCACGCCCTCCCGACACGTCCGTAACGCACGTGCCTGCCCACTTTGGCCACCCGCACCCCCTTACCCGCTGCTTGGTACACCGCGCCGAACTGCTCGTCACCCTCAGGCAGCACACCACCCCACGTCCACAACCGCCCGGCAACTGCGCCGAACGAGACACGGGCCTCCCGATCGCGGCTAGCGCTGCAGGGTCAGTCCGTCGGGGGCGCGGAGTCCACCTCGACGTAGCCCAGCTCGTCGAGCACCGGCGGATCGACGTGCTCTGGCCGGCGGTCGACGTCCAGCTCGCTGTGGGCACCGCAGCCGTGGTCGAGGCTGACCACCTGACCGTCCGAGGGCGACCACTCGTTGGCGCAGATGCCGAACAGCTGACGGAGCGCACCGGCGGCCGGCACGAAGAAGCCGCAGGTGCGGCACTGGGCAGCCGCCTGCTCGGCATGCGGGTCGAACGGCCCGTGGGAGCCGTCGTACCAGCGCTGCGCCGCCTGCTCGCGGCCCTCGGCGGACAGCACCCGACGGCGGCCGAGCCCCAGCTCCCAGAGCGCGACCTGGTCGACGTCCTCGTCGCCCGTGGCCTCGAACCCGGCCACGAGGCGCGGGTCGTCCTCGACGCGCGGGATGATCACGCCGGGCTGCAGGTCGCCGGGGGCGAGCCGGTCGGCCCAGGGCAGCCAGTTCGGCGCGACGATGGCGCCGTCGCCCGGCAGGAGCGTCACCTCGCTGACGGACGCGACCCGAGCGCGCGGTGCCCGCGCCAGCGTGACCGTCCAGCGCCAGCCGCGGTAGCCGGCGAGCAGGCAGGAGAAGGCGTGGCTCACCACGCGGTCGTCCTCGGCGTACACGCCGAGGTGGTCACCCACCGCGCCCGACGATCCGGCCTCCGCGACCGCAGCGTCGCGGGCGACGTCCACCGCCGCCACCAGGGCCGGATCGGCCTTCACGCGGCGGACGGGACGGTCGAGCACCCCGACGGTGGCCTCGTCGGCGTCCCCACCGTCGGGCATGGTCTGACCCTCGTTGTCCTGCGGCACGCTGGCATTGTCGCGTACGCGGGACCGTCATGCGAACACGCCGCCGGAATCCACCGCTCCGACCGCCCCGCCGTCCGGACGCCGTCGCCGGCCCCGGGCAAGATGGACCCGTGCCCCGCGACCCACGCCCTCAGCGTCCCCACCAGGGGACGCCCGGCGAGCGGTCGATCGAGCCCGAGCCCCGGGTGTCGAGCGGCGCGCCGGGCGACCAGCCAGCGACGGACGACACGCTCCCGTACCCGCGCGGGAGGGCGCCCGGCCGTAAGCGCCCCCGCGCTCGCGGCGTCGCTCAGACGGCCGCCCGCGTGGGCAGCGCGGCGAGCACCGCAGGCTCCGCCGCCGGCCGGACCGGGTCACGGATCGGCCGGCGGGTGCGCCGGGCGACCTCCGCCCAGGGCGCCGGCGAGTCAGGCCTCGCCAAGGTCATCGAGATGCACGGCGTCTCCGCCGCCGGCGACGCCCTCGTGCTCCTGTCGCTGGCCAACACGGTCTTCTTCTCGGTGCCGGTCGGCGAGGCGCGCGGGCGGGTGGCGCTCTACCTGCTCGTCACGATGCTGCCGTTCTCCGTGATGGCCCCGGTGATCGGACCGCTGCTCGACCGGTTCCGCAACGGCCGCCGCTACGCCCTCGCCGTCACGCTCGTGAGCCGGGCGTTCCTGGCGTGGGTGATGGCCGGCGCCGTGGCCGGGGGCAAGGAGGCGTTCGCCCTCTACCCGGCGGCGTTCGGCCACCTCGTCGCTAGCAAGGCCTACCAGGTGACCCGGGCGGCCGCGACGCCCCGGGTGCTGCCGTCCGGCCTCAGCCTCGTCACAGCCAACTCCCGGGTGCTGCTCGGCGGCATCGTGGCCGTCGCGGTGGCCACACCGATCGGCGCCGGGATCATGAAGCTGACCGGCCCGGAGTGGTCCTTGCGGCTGGCGTTCGTCGTCTTCGCCGTCGGCACCGGGCTGGCCATCGCGCTCTCGCCGCGCGTGGACTCCTCGGCCGGCGAGGTGGACGCCCGGCTGTCGTCGCAGGTGCACGACGAGAGCCGACCCCAGCCCGGGCTGCGCGCGAGCTGGAGCATCGGCCCGCGGGTCGTGTTGGGGCTGCGCGCCGTCGCGTCGCTGCGGGCCTTCACCGGGTTCCTCACGCTGTTCCTGGCCTTCGCGCTGCGCACGGAGCCCCTGAGCGCCTCGCTGCCCACGATCGCCGTGATCGGCATGGTCGCCGGGGCGGCCGGCGCCGGTAACACCCTCGGCACGTCCCTGGGTGCTCTGCTCCGGCGCCTCACCCCCGAGGCCGTCGTGACCGCGATGGTCGTGCTCGCCGCGGCGGGCGCCGCGTTCGGCGGCCTGGCCTACGGGCTCGTGCCCGTGCTGGTCACCGGGCTCTGCGCCGGGCTCGCGAGCGCCCTCGGCAAGCTGGCGCTCGACGCGCTCGTGCAGCGTGAGGTGCCCGAGCAGGTGCGCACGTCGGCGTTCGCCCGGTCCGAGACCGTGCTGCAGCTGGCCTGGGTGCTGGGTGGCGCCGTCGGCATCGTGATCCCGCTGAGCGGCGCGTGGGGGCTCGGGGTGGCCGCCGCCGGCCTTGCCGTGATGCTCGTCGTGACCGTGCGCACCCTGGTGCGCGGACGGCGTCCCGCCTGAGCGGTCGGCTCAGCCCGTGGTCGGCTCAGCCCTCGAGGTCGTTCGCGACCGCCCGCATCAGAGCCGCCACCTTGGCGCCCGTGGACTTCTCGGGGTAGCGGCCACGGCGCAGGTTGTTGCCGATGCCGTCGAGCAGCTTGATGAGGTCCTCGACGATGATCGCCATGTCGTCGGCCGGTTTGCGGTTGCGCGCCGCCATCGACGGCGGCTTGTCGAGCAGCGAGACGCTCAGCGCCTGGGCACCGCGGCGGCCTTCGACGACACCGAACTCCACCCGAGTGCCGCCCTTGACGGTCGAGACGCCGGACGGCAGCGACGAGCTGGGCAGGAAGACGTCACCACCCTCGTCCGAGGCGATGAAGCCGAAGCCCTTCTCGGCGTCGAACCACTTGACCTTGCCAGTCGGCACGTGAACCCCTCGCCTCTACCTGCGTCCGTCGGTGGCACCCGAGGCGCTACCGGCACGAAGGCGCGTGCCCCCGCAGGAGCCACGCGCCCGTGTCACCACCAGGGTATCCGTGGTGTCCATCGCATACCGACCACATCGCCGACCACCACCAGGTTGAGTGATGCAGTTTCGCGCGACACGCGGGCGCGCCTCGCTAGAGCGCATCACTCAACGGGCCGGGGCGGGGCCGGTCAGCGGTAGCGCTCGGGCGTGGCGAGCAGCTCGTTCATCGACCCGGAGCGGAACCCGCGCGGGTCGACCTCGGCGGAGGTGAAGCCGCAGGCCTCGATCGCCGCGACCAGCCCGCCGCCGAGGTCACGGTCGGTGACCTCGGCGAGCGCCGGCCGATCGATCTCCAGGCGGGCGTGGTCGTCGCCGAGGTCGCGGACCCGCAGGTCACGGACGTCGACACCGGCCTCGGCGAGCGCGGCGCGGGCGGCGTGCTCGGCCCGGTCCACCCGGTCGAGACCCCGCTGCGTGATGCGAACACCGAAGGCGATGCGGCTGGACAGGCACGCGGCGGCCGGCTTGTCGGACGTCACGAGACCCCAGCGGCGCGACGCGGCGCGCACCTGCGCCTTGGTCAGGCCCGCGTCCCTCAGGGGCGTCACCGCTCCCCGCTCGGCGGCGGCCCGGATGCCCGGACGGAAGCCCGCCAGCACGTCGTCCGCGTTCGTGCCGGTGGCGACCGCCGCGAAGCCCAGCTCGGCGGCCATCGGCCCGACGACGTCGAGCAGCTCGGCCTTGCAGAAGAAGCAGCGGTCCCCGGCGTTGGCCTGGTAGCCCTCACGTGACATCTCGTCGGTGCGGGGCGTCACGTGGCGCACACCGAGACCCAGGGCGAAGTCGCGCGCCTGCTCGAGCTCGCCGCCGGCCAGCGACGGGCTGACCGCGGTAGCTGCCACGACCTTCTCGGGGCCGAGGGCGCGCACCGCGGCGGCGAGCAGCATCGCCGAGTCGGCACCGCCGGAGAACGCCACGACGACGGAGCCCAGGTCGCGCAGCTGCTGGTCGAGGACTGCGAGCCGCTGGTCGAGCACGTGCTCGTCGAGCCAGGCGGGCAGGTCGGTGAGCGAGGTGAGGACGACGTCCGCCCCGGCCGCCCGCAGGGTGTCGCCGTCCTGAGGGCCGGTCGTCACGGCGACGGACGCCGCGCCCGCCGCCCGGGCCCCGGCCACGTCGCCGACGTGGTCGCCCACGTAGACGCTGACCCCGTGCTCCGCCAGCGCGAGGCCCTTGTCACCGCCGAACAGGCCGCCGGCCACCACGTCCGCCTCAAGGCCGACGGCGTCGAGCACGAGCCGGACGGCGGGCTCGACCTTCGTGCTGACGACGGCCACGCGGCCGTGCAGCGCGCGAACCGCGGCGAGCGCCTCGGCGGCACCGGGCAGCACCGTGATGCCACGCACCCCGGTCGTCGGGTAGAGCTCGCGGTACCGGGCTACTGCTCGGGGCAGGTCGTCGGCCGGCAGGAACGGCGCGAGCGCCTGCTCGAGCGGCGTACCGATCCCTCGCCAGACCTGCTCCTCGCTGATGTGCTGCCCGAGCTCGGCGAGGGCCGCCTGCATGGTGGCAACGATGCCCGCCCGCGAGTCGACCAGCGTCATGTCGAGGTCGAAGCCGACCGTCAGCGGCGCAGGCTCCGTGGCTGGCGGAGAGCCCGGACGGCCAGGCTCGAGGGCGGTCGGCGCGAGGTGGGTCACCTCCGCAGGGTAAGCCCCGATATCCGTTTGGGTTCTGTCGGTTGCTCTTGCGACCATGGGCGACGTGTCCACCCCCGCTGCTTCACCCCGGCCGCGCCTTGCCGATTTCTGGCACGACCTGTCGCGCGACGGGCGCCTCCTGCTGTCCACGGTCGCGGTGGACGCGCTGGGCACGGGGCTCGTGCTGCCCTTCGCGGTGGTCTACCTGCACGACGTGCGGCACATCCCGCTCGGCACCGTGGGCACCGTCATCGCCGTGCCCGCGATGGTGGCCCTGCTGCTGCTCGGGCCGGTGGGGTCGATCATCGACCGCCTCGGGCCGCGTCGGGTGCAGCTGGTCGCGCTGGTCGCGCAGCTGGTGGGCAGCGCCCTGCTCGCCGGTGTGCACACGGCCTCCGAGGCGGCGCTCGCCTTCGCCTTCATCGGCGTGGGCCAGGCCGCTTTCTGGCCGGCGTCCCAGTCGCTGGTCGCGGCCGTCGTCCCGTCGGCGATCCGGCAGCGCTACTTCGGGGTGAACTTCACTCTGCTCAACGCCGGCATCGGGCTGGGTGGGCTCGTCGCGGGTCTGGTGGTGACCACGCGGCACCCGTGGTCGTTCAGCGCCGTCTACCTCGCGGACGCCGCGTCGTTCCTCGTGCCCATCGCCGTCCTGGCCCTGCCGCTGCGGCACGTCGGCAACGCGACGACGCACGCCGCGCACCCGACCTCTGCACCCGCGGACGACGACGCCCCGGCCGGCGCGGTGCCGGCGGCGGGCTACCTGGCCGTGCTGCAGGACCGGGTCTTCCGCAGCGTGCTCGTCATCACGTTCTTCTCCGCCTTCGTGGGGTACGCACAGATGGAGGCGGGCTGGACGGCGTACGCGCGCACGGTCGCGGACGCGTCCACGCGCGTGATCGGGTTCGCGTTCGCGGCCAACACGGCCGTGATCGTGCTGCTGCAGCTGGTGGTGCTGCAGCGCATCGAAGGACGCAGCCGCACGCGCGCGCTCATGCTGATGAGCGGGATCTGGGCGGTCGCCTGGACGCTCATGGGCGTGACCGGGCTCGTCCCGGGTACGGCGGTCGCCTCCGTGCTTCTCGTCGTGAGCCTCGGTGTGTTCGGACTGGGCGAGACGCTGCTGTCACCCGTCGGGGCGGCCGTGACCAACGACCTCGCGCCCGACCACCTGCGTGGCCGCTACAACGCCGTGAACTCGGCGGTCTTCCAGGTCGCTGCCATCGTGGGCCCGATCGCCGCCGGCCACCTGCTGGGCTGGAAGATGCCGGTGGTCTTCGTCGGCATGCTGCTGCTCGGCTGCGGCGTCATGGTGGTGCTGCTGCACCGCGTGGAGCGCGTCATCCCGGCATCCGCCAACGGCGTGACGGCGCCCGAGCCGGCGTCGGCACTGGCCTGAGTCGCCGAGGGCGTCCGCGAGCGCCGGTGGCCGACCACTGGCACGCTGGCCGTGATCACAACCAGGGAGGCGCACGGTGACCCACCCCGAGACAACTGCGGACGACGCGGACAGCTCGTCGCCGCAGCGTCCCACGACCGCCGCGGACGACGGGCTCACCGTCACGCCGGTGGCCCCGGACAGCAGTCGGCCCCGTCAGTCACCCGGGTCGGGGCCGACGTCCGAGGAGGCGGACCCCGGCGAGCGTCCCCACGTCATCGACCTGCGGACGCCGGCAGAGCCCACGCTCACCCGTCGCTCGGCGCGGGCCCGCGAGCGGGCCAAGCACGCCGGCCCGCCCCCGGAGACCGCCGAGTCGCTGACCGCGGACCGGCTGCTGCGCCGCCCTGCACCCTCCCCTGAGAAGGGCTGGCGCCGTGCGGTGTTCCGTGCCAGCGGCGGCAGCATCCGCCCGGGCGAGTCGAACGAGGTGCTGCAGCGGCGCGGACTGGAGGCTCGCGTGGCCCGCCGCCTGCGCGGGCCGGCGCGGTTCGTGCCCGTGCTGACGCGCAAGGGCGGGACCGGCAAGACCACGGTGACCACGCTGCTGGGCATGACGATGGCGACGTTGCGTGACGACCGCGTCATCGCGGTCGATGCCAACCCCGACCGTG
This sequence comes from Actinomycetales bacterium, assembly GCA_035707965.1. GTDB lineage: Bacteria > Actinomycetota > Actinomycetes > Actinomycetales > Angustibacteraceae > DASSTJ01. The sequence continues at coordinate 22,437 of DASSTJ010000052.1, read as the reverse complement.
GAACGCTCGCGGAGCGGGTGCCGGGACGCACGCCGCACACCGTGCGGCACGTCGTGCAGCAGGCCGACCAGATCGAGACGTTCGCGGCCATGTCCGAGCTGGTGACGCGCGACGCCAGCCGGCTCGACATCCTCGCGTCCGACACCGACCCCGCGACCGCTGAGGCCTTCGGCGAGGAGGACTACCGGACGGTCGCGGGCGTCGTCGCACGCCACTACTCCATCGTGCTGACCGACTGCGGCACGGGCATGGTCCACTCGGTGATGCGAGGCACGCTCGACCTCGCCGACGAGCTCGTCCTCGTGTCGGGCGCGAGCGTGGACGAGGCGCGGCTGGCGTCCGAGACGCTGACCTGGCTGGAGGCCCGGGGGTACGGTCACCTCGTGCGCAGCGCCGTGGTGGCGCTCAACACGGCCACCCCGTCGGCGAGCCAGCTCGACGTGAAGGAGCTGCGCAAGCACTTCGAGAGCCGGTGCCGGGTCGTCACGCAGATCCCGTACGACACCCACCTGGCCGAGGGGGCCGAGATCACCCTGGGCCGCCTCGAGCCGGCGACCCGCGACGCCGCGCTCGAGCTGGCAGCGAACGTCGTGGACGGGCTCGGAGAGGGCCGCGACTGAGGGGGACCAGGGTCGCTTCGTTGGCAAGACCTGACCCACCTGCCGGGGTCGCGCTGGCGAGGTCCTAGCCTCAGCCGGTGCGCTCTCGTGCCGATGTGGTGGTCGTGGACGAAGCGCACCAGACCACGTCCGCGAGCGTGGCGCGGTCGGACCGGCTGCTGACCGACCCGTTCGCCGTCCCCACGCGCACCCGCGGAGGCCGACGGACCCACGGGATCATGGCCGCCGTCGCAGCCGTCGCGGCGACGGCGCTCGTGCTGCCGACCAGTGCGCAGGCGACCGTGCACGCGCCGGAACCCGTCGGCGCCCCCACGGTCCTCGCCTCACCGCCTGAGCCCACCGGCTCCGTCGGCTCCGCCCGCATCACGATCAGCGCACCGGCGACCGTCCCGTCCGGGCGGTCCACGACGGTCACCGCGACGATCTCGGCGGTGCCGACCGACACCAGCGTGAGCATGGTCATGCCGGGTCTCGTGTGCGGGGGTACGTCGCGGGTGACCGCCGGGACCGCGCGCACCGTCTGCACCTACCAGGCCGGCACCCCCGGCGGGTCCCAGCTGCTGGCAAGAGCAACCCTGTACGCCAGCGGTGAGGTCAGCGGCACCCTGGCCGGAACGCAGCCGGTCACCTCGGTCGGGGTGGCCACCATGGTGCCCACGACGATCCGGCGTGGCACGCGGCCCACGGTGAGGTTCGCCGTCGGCACGACAGCTGCTCCTGGCAGCACGCTCCGGCTCCTTCCCGGCGTGACCGGCGCCACCGGCTGCCCGAGCTCGATCTACCTCCGCGCCGACGCCCACGGGTCCGCCACGTACTCGTGCGCTGTCAGCGCCAAGGCGACCGCGACCATCCAGATCGTGCCGCAGGTGACCTACGGCACGACGACGCTGACCGGGACCGCCGTCAGCCGGCCCGTCGAGGACGGCGCGGCACTGAGCGCAGCAGCGGCCGAGAAGTCGTGGCGTGAGGTGACCGAGCACCAGTACGCCACTGCCCTGGCCGCCGCCGACGTCATGCACGACAGCGCCACGACCGGCTTCGAGATCGTCATGCGTGCCCATCGGGACGGGTGGACCGACCCGGCGATCGCACCGCTGGTGCGCCGGCTGCTCGACCTGCGCAACGCCGACGGCGGCTGGGGCCTGTCGTCCGCGTGGGACGCGTTCGGGGACAGGACCATCAACCCGGCCACGACGACGTACACCGTCAGCACGGCGGATCACGCCGGCCCCGCCCTGCTGGGTGCCTGGGAGCAGGGCCTCGTCACCGACGCCGACCTGCGGGGGGCGGTGGACTCGCTGCTGGCCACCCCCACCTGGAGCGTGCCGGGGGGCCTGTGCGTGTCGTACTCGACGTCCGCCTACGACACCGGCAAGTGCGTACCGAACGTGTCGTTCGGGGCCGCGGCCTGGCTGAAGGAGGTGCGTCAGGCGACAGGGTGGTCGATCCCCCGCCTGGACGAGGTCGTGGACGGCGTGACCGGTGCCAGTCGGTACCTGTTCCAGGAGGCGACCGGCTACTGGGCGTACTCCGACCTGCCGTCCCAGCGGACGGTGCCGCAGGACCCGGCGCACCAGGGCTACACGCTGGAGTCCATGCTCGGCCTGAGCCCCGCCCTGGCGGAGACCGCGACCGCCACGTTCCTTCGTCCGTGGTGGCTTCAGCCGACCCGGTACACGGCCGTGATGTACGGCAACGGGCAGTCGCGGGTGGCCTTCACGGACTGCACGGGGGCTGCCCGATCTCCGGCGCTCCTGGAGGCCTTCCGCTCGATCACCACCCAGCCCGGCCAGGAGGCGAAGTTCCTCGCGCTGCAGTACGCCGTCTACGGCCAGCGGGTCCTGGACACCTGCTTCGCCGGCAGACCGTGGTGACGCGAACGCTCGAACGGCGGCTCAGTCCGTGACCCGGAGGGCGACGACCGCCATGTCGTCACGGGTGGTGTCACCCTGGAAGGCGACCGCGTCGTCGACGAGACGCTGAGCGACCTGCTGGGCGTCGGCCGCGGGTGCCGCCACGTTCCGGCGGAGCCGGTCGACGTCGTAGAACTCGCGTCCCCGGCGTCCCTCGGTCACACCGTCGGTGTAGAGCACCACCAGGTCGCCCGGTGCGAGCCGGAGCTCGACGGCGTGCAACCGGGTCTCCGGCAAGATGCCGAGCAAGGTCCCGGGCAGGCCCACCTGTCGGTCGCCGCCAGCGGCGGGAACGAGCAAGGGCAACGGATGACCCGCCGAGCACGACGTGACCTGCCAGGCGTCGTCGACCCGGTCGAGCCGCAACACCACGACCGTCGCCGAGCGGTCGGCGCCCTGCCGGAGCATCGCCTGGTTCACGTGGTCGAGAAGCCTCGGCAGGGTGGGCTGGCTGACCGCCGCGTCGCGGATGGCATACCGGAGAAGGGCCGTCACGACCGCGGCGGGGATGCCTTTGCCGCAGACGTCACCGAGGACGACGAACCACGTGCCGGGAGCGGTCTGGAACACGTCGTAGAAGTCGCCGCCCACCTCGTCCCCGTGACGCGCCGGACGGTAGACACCCGCGACGTCCAGCGCCGGCACCGTGGGCGGCGCCGGAGGGACCAGCACCTGCTGCAGGGTGCGGACCAGGTCACGCGCTCGTGCCTCCGACTCCTCCGCACGGCGTCGAGCAGCCATGAGCTCCTGCTCGTAGGCGCGCCGTTCACTGGCGTCGAGCACGGCCGCGCGCACGACGAGGGGCGTCCCCCGCTCGTCACGCACCAGCTGGGCGTTGACCAGTACCGGCAGTCGACGGCCGTCGCGACGGAGGAGCTCGAGCGCGATCTCCCGGACGTGGCCCTGCAGGTGCAGCATCGGCGAGAAGTGCGTCTCGTGGTACAGCCGCCCGCCGACGGTCAGCAGCTCGGCGAAGGTGCGGCGTCCGACCAGCTCGTCCGTGGTGTAGCCAGTCATCTGCAGCAAGGTGCGGTTGGCACGCACGATCGTGCCGCTGGGCGCCATCGACAGGTAGCCGCACGGTGCGGCGTCATAGAGCTCGTCAGCGGGAACGTCCGCGGGCGACGCGTCGTCAGGAGCCACGACTCGCCCCGTCACGAGGCCCGCAGGCCCCGGCTCTCCGGCAGGAAGCGCGCGATGGCCTCGATCGTCTGTCGGGGAGCGGACAGGTTGGGGCAGTGGCCCGTGGCGTCGAGCATCACCAGCGTCGCGTCCGGCATGGTGTCCGCCACGTACCTCCCGACCGCCACCGGCGCGATGACGTCCTGAGAGCACTGCAGAACGAGGGACGGCACCGGCACGCGTGCGAGGTCCGACCGGTTGTCCGACAAGAAGGTGACGCGCGCGAACCGTCTGGCGATCTCGGGGTCGGTCCGGCAGAAGCTGGCCGACAGCTCGGCACCCAGCTCCGGCCTCTCGGGGTTGCCCATGATCACCGGCGCCATGAGCCTGGACCAGCCGAGGTAGTTGCTGTCCAAGGAGTCCAGCAGCTCGTCGATGTCCTCGCGGGAGAAGCCGCCTCGGTACTCGCCGTCGTCCACGTACCGCGGAGAAGGTCCGACGAGGACGAGACGAGAGAAGCGCTCAGGCTCCTGTACGGCGGCCAGGACGCCCACCATCGCCGACACCGAGTGACCGACGAGCACGACGTCCTGCAGATCGAGCTCGCGGCAGATCAGCAGCACGTCGTCCGCGTATCCGCGGAGGGAGCCGTAGCGCTCCTCGTCGTAGGCAGTGAGGTCGGACCCGCCGGCACCGACGTGGTCGAACAGCACGATGCGGTACTCGTCAGCGAACGCGGGCGCGACCTCGCGCCACATGTTCTGGTCGCAGCCGAAGCCGTGCGCGAACAGCATGGGCTGTCCTGAGGCGTTGCCCGTGACAGTGATGTTGAACCGGGCCGCCACCTCCACCCGGTCGAGGCTATCAGCGCGGCAGGGCGAACGAGGCTCGTGCGCGGGCCACTCAGCTGCCGGTGTCGACTCGCTGCGTCACCACCGCGTCGTTCTGGCCGGACGTCGGAGCCATGCTGCCGCTGCTCAGCGACGCCGCCAGCGCACCACCCACGGCGAGGGCGAGCGCCAGGCCACCGGCCACGATCGCGCGGCGGATCCGCACCGGGTACCCCTGCGACGCGAGGTGCAGCTGCTGAGGTGGACGTGCCGCCCTCACGTCGGCCCCTGGTTCGCCGAGCGGTGACGCGTGCAGCGGTCGCGCCGTACGGCTCCAGCGTGCTGGCTCGTGGTCCACGTGAGCTCCCTTCGCAACCCAGCAGCCTGAGGTCGCCGGGTCGTCGCGTCGGTGTCGGTGTTCCGCGCCCTACCGTGGACGCCGAACCTGGGAACAGCCTGAGAACGACCCCGGCACGGCGCTGGGAGCGGTTCGTCTTCCCGCGCTCCGGGACGCCCTGCCACCGCGACGACACGCTTCGTCGGCTCACGAAACGTCCCGCGCCTACGTTCTCCCGGTATGAGCGGCACGATGAGGACCATGGCGCAGACGCGGACCTCGAACGTCCCAGGCGCGACGGCGTCAGATGCACGAGTACGTGCCGGTCTCGCGCGCCTGCTGGCAGACGAGACGCGCGCGACCATGTGCCTCGCGCTGCTCGACGGCCGGGCGTGGACGGCTGGAGAGCTGGCCCGAGCGGCCGGCGTGGCGCCGTCGACCGCGACCGTGCACCTGGGGCTCCTGGTGGACGGCGGGCTGCTGGCCGAGGAGCGCCAGGGACGGCACCGTTACCTGCGCCTGTCCGGGCCCGGGGCGGCCGGCCTGGTCGAGGACCTCGCCGGCCGTGCCGGGGCCGGGACGCTGACCTCGGGCTCGCTACGAGCCGTCTCCGCCTCTCGCGCGCTGGCGAGGGCGCGCACGTGCTACGACCACCTCGCCGGCCGCCTCGGCGTCGCGTTGCTGGACGCCCTGTGCCGCAAGGGCCTGGTCGATCGTCAGGTCGGCCTGTCGCTGACCGAGCCAGGCATGGAGTGGCTGACCGACCTCGGCATCGAGGTGCCGACGGTGCAGCGGACCCGGCGCCCCGTCGTCCGAGAGTGCCTGGACTGGACCGAGCGGCGGCACCACCTCGCAGGCACGGTGGGCGCCGCGCTCTGCGACCACATGCTGGAGCAGCGCTGGATCGAACGAACGTCCCGCCCACGAGAGATCCGCGTGACCGAGCGCGGCGCTGACGAGCTCAGGCAGCGACTCGGACTGGACCTGACGTCGTGAGCCCCTGCGCCACTACGGCTGCTGACACAGTGGGGGCATGAGCGCTCTTGTCCAGGCCGCCGACCTGCGGCACGAGGTGAGCGGCCCAGCTGCGCCGTTGCTCGTCGACGTCCGCTGGAGCCTGGACGGTCCGGACCACGACGGGTACGCGACCGGGCATCTGCCCGGAGCGGTGTTCTGCGACCTCGACGCACAGCTCGCCGCCCCACCGGGGGAGGGCGGCCGGCACCCGTTGCCCTCGGCGGACCAGATGTCGCGGACGTTGCAGCAGCTGGGAATCGGCGCCGAGCGGGACGTCGTCGTCTACGACGGTGGCAACGGATCGCCGGCGGCTCGGGCGTGGTGGTGTCTGCGCTGGGCTGGCCACGAGCGCGTGCGCGTGCTGGACGGCGGTCTGGTGGCCTGGGTGGGCGCGGGCGGCCAGCTCGAGTCAGGGGAGGTCGTCGCACAGCCGGTAGGGGAGGCCACCGCACGGGTCGGCGCGATGCCGACTGTCTCCGCCGACGACGTGCTCGCCGGCCATGTCGGCACGCTGCTCGACGTGCGGGCGCCGGGGCGGTACCGCGGCGAGAGCGAGCCCATCGATCCCGTCGCAGGCCACATCCCAGGTGCGGTGTCGCTGCCCATCAGCGAGATGGTTGCCGACGACGGTCGCCTGTTGCCGCGGGACCGGTTGCGTGAGGTCGTGGTGGCGGCGTTGCCGGCAGCAGACCTCCCTCCCGTCGTCACCGCATACTGCGGCTCGGGCATCACGGCCGCGCAGATGGTGCTGGCGCTGCACGAGGCCGGCCTGCACGCCGCCTTGTACCCGGGGTCGTGGTCGGAGTGGATCGCCGACCCGTCGCGTCCGGTGGCGACGGGCGACTGACCATCTCGGCCGAGGTCAAGGTGGCTTGACATCGGGTCGTAATGTCAAGCACCCTTGTCACGTCAAGGGACCTTGACATCCGGGGACCGAGAGGCGGCCGTGCGCAACGACGTCCGAGCACTGCGCGCGCAGCACGGGCTCTCGCAGGCCGCTCTCGGCACGGCTCTCGGTGTCTCGCGGCAGACGATCAACTCGATCGAGAACGGCCGGTACGACCCCTCCCTCCCCCTCGCCATCGCCATCGCCCACCAGTTCCAGCGCACTGTTGAGGAGATCTTCCATGTCGACGACTGAGCTCAGCCGCCGGACCCGCCTTGCTCTCGGGATAGCGCTGGGACTCGTCGTCGTCGTGACCCTGGGCCTCGTGCTGCGGCGCTGGGGTCCCGGCAACATGGGCAACGGCGTGCTGCAGGGCGGGTTCGTCACCATCCTCTTGTTCGCGGTCGCGGCCTGGCGCACGTCGAGGCGCCCGGATAGGACCCTCACCGCGGAGCGCGCCCTGACCGGTGCCGGCGACGAGCGCGACGACGCTGTGATGACCCGCAGCGCGGCGTTCGTCGGCGTCCTGGCGCTCCCGCTGACTGGCTTGGCGACCGTCGCGCTGGCCCTCGAGGCACCCACCGAGATCGTGATGACCATCCTGCTCTGGACCGAGTTGATCCTCGCCGTAGCGAGCTTCGTCTTCTACAGCAGACGCGCCTGAACGGACACCGCTGGCCGCGAGCATGCCAGCGCCGGGTACCCCGCTCACAGCGCGAGAAAGCCAGCGCCAAGGCTGCCACCGTGGAGAGGACCGCGCCTCACGGAACCGCTGCGGGCGATGGCGAGCGGCCACGAGGACGCGACCGATCCTCAGCGGCAGCTGCCTGCAGCGCGGCCCCCAGCAGCGGTGGCGGTGCCGACTCGTAGACGTGACCCGTGGGCGTGGTGGTGCGGACGACGTGCCCGCCGCCAGGATCTCGGCCGGGCTGTCGGTCGGTGTCGTGGCGAGGTGCTTGGTCGCGCACTGCGCTCCGATCGGCGTCGCGGATGGGATCGGCGTCGCGGCTGGCGTATGGGCTCGAGTCGCCGGTCTGGGCACTCCAGCCGGGCAAGTTCTTGGTCTGGTTGCAGCGTTCGCACAGGCCTTGGCCGTTGTCCAGGCTGGTCGGGCCTCCGTCGGCGTGGTCGATGACGTGGTCGCCGTGCCGGATCGGGGCTTCGCACCACGGGGTGCGACAGATCCCGTCGCGCAGCACCAGCATCCGGCGCAGGTGCCCGTCGAACACCCGCCGGGAGGACTCCATCGCGACCAGCTGCCCGGATGCATGTTCGGTGAACAGCCGGCGCACCCACACCTTGTCGGCGTCGGCGACCAGCTCCCGCGCGACGCCTGCGGGCACCAGCCCACCGCCAGGGTTGGAGCCGCTGGTCTCCGGTCCGGTGAGCAGCGCTGGCTCGTCTCCGCCGGCCAGCAGCGCCCGGTCGGTCATCACCAGGTGGATCTCCACCGTCTGCCCCGGCTCGGCGACACTCTCGAAACCATCCGGGCGCGACGTCGCGGGCTCGCTCGGCTGACACGGCGAGGCAGACTCGATGTCGGTCGACGCCTGCCCTGGCGAGGGCTCGGCCTGCGGCGCGTACTGAGCGGGGCTGCCGGTGACACGCCCGACGAGGGTGTCGGCCATCACCTGCCCACGCGAGCGCGTGTCGCCGGCCGCGGCCGCGTCGGCCACCGCCCGGCACAACGCGGTGTGGCAGGCGACGCCGTCACGCACCGGCAACAGCGCGGTCAGCAAGGTCATCGCCTCCGGTGCCGGTCGCAGGGACACCCGCCGCTCGGTCACCGCCCGTGCGTAGCGCTTCACCGCCGCCTCCGGGTCCAGCCGGCAGGAGATCGACCATGCCTCGGCCCCCACCCGCGCCGGACCCAGGGTCGGCAACCGGTCGGCCAGCTCAGCGTCCACCCGCCGCCGGTCCTCCGGCTTCAGGCACGCCGTCTCAGCCACCGCCAGGGACGCCGTCCACTCCCCCACCTCACCGCGCGCCAGCGCCGCGAGGGTGTGCGGCATCGAGCACACCAACGCCTTCGCCTCCCGCAGATGCCGCGCCCCACGGCTGGGTGACTCACGACGTGCCAGCGCGACCTGCTCGGCGATCCCTTTGCCGACGTGCTTCGCCGGCAGCCCCGCCGCGCGCTGCCGCGCCCGCTGCGAGATGTCGAACATCACCGTCAGCCGCGCCTGACGCGCCGCCGACGCCGCCTTCACCCGCTCCAACCCCGCGATCTCGTCGACCAGCGCAGCATCGTCCACATCCGCGTCAGCCGAGCCGACAGGCTCACCCAGCCGCGCCACGAAGCGGTCGAGCGCCGCAGCATCAAGCCGACCCCCTGCCATCCCGTCCACGACCGCCCTCCCTGCACGTCGAACGTGTGTTCGATCCTACCGGCGGCCGCCGACAATGACAAGTAGCCGATTCGTCCCTTGTCAGGCCCGGGTCCCCTCACGCGTTGCGGATCGCGGCCGCCTCGTGCAGACCCAGGAGCTCGACGGCGGCCTCGCGCATCTCCACCTTGCGGATCTTGCCGGTGACGGTCATCGGGAAGCTGTCGACGACGTGCACGTAGCGCGGCACCTTGTAGTGCGCGATCTTGCCCTCGCAGAAGGCGCGCACGGCCTCGTCAGTGAGCGGCAACGCGCCCGGCTTCATCACCACCCAGGCCATCAGCTCCTCGCCGTAGCGCTCGTCCGGCACGCCCACCACCGACACGTCGGCGACATCCGGGTGCGCGTAGAGGAACTCCTCGACCTCCCGCGGGTAGACGTTCTCGCCACCGCGGATCACGACGTCCTTGATCCGGCCGACGACGTTGACGTAGCCCTCGTCGTCCATCGTCGCCAGGTCGCCGGTGTGCATCCACCGGGCGGCATCGATCGCCTCGGCCGTCTTCTCCGGCTCGTCCCAGTACCCGAGCATCACGGAGTAGCCGCGGGTGCACAGCTCACCGGCCTCACCGCGAGGCACCGTCAGGCCGGTGACGGGATCGACCACCTTGCTCTCCAGGTGGGGCATCGTGCGGCCCACGGTCTCGGTGCGCCGCGCCAGGTCGTCGTCCACCCGCGTCATCGTGGAGACCGGCGACGTCTCGGTCATGCCGTAGCAGATCGCCACCTCGGCCATGTGCATCTCGTCGACCACGCGCTTCATCACCTCGACCGGGCACGGCGAGCCGGCCATGATGCCGGTGCGCAGGGTCGACAGGTCGTAGTCGCCGAAGTCCGGCAGGCCCAGCTCGGCGATGAACATCGTCGGCACGCCGTACAGCGACGTCACGCGCTCGTCCTGGACCGCCCCCAGCGTCGCGGCGGGCTCGAAGCTCGGCGCCGGGATCACCATGCAGGCGCCGTGCGAGGTCGCCGCCAGGTTGCCCATCACCATGCCGAAGCAGTGGTAGAAGGGCACGGGCAGGCAGATGCGGTCGAGCTCCGTGTAGTGGATCAGCTGGCCGACGAAGTAGCCGTTGTTGAGGATGTTGTGGTGGCTCAGCGTCGCGCCCTTGGGGAACCCCGTCGTCCCGGACGTGTACTGGATGTTGATCGGGTCATCCGGGCCGAGCCGGGCCATGCGCTCGCGCAGCCGGTGGTGGTCCACGCCGCTCCCCCGCTCGACCAGCGCGGTCCAGGACTCCTCACCGATGTACGCGACGTCCATCAGCCCAGGGCAGTCCCGACGCACCTCGTCGACCATGCGGCGGTAGTCCGACGCCTTGTGGCTGACCGCCGACACGAGCAGCCGCATCCCGGACTGGTTCACGACGTACCGCAGCTCGTGCGAGCGGTAGGCCGGGTTGACGTTCACGAGGATCGCCCCCACCTTCGCGGTCGCGTACTGAAGCAGCACCCACTCGGCGCAGTTCGGCGACCAGATGCCGATGCGGTCGCCCTTCTCGACGCCGAGCTCGAGCAGTCCCCGCGCCAGCTCGTCCACCTCGACATCGAGCTCGTTGTACGTCCACCGTCGGTGCGTCGGCACGTCGACCAGCGCCTCGCGGTCACCGTGCAGCGCGACCGTGCGCTCGAGGTTGTCGCCGATGGTGTCCCCGAGCAGGGCGGTGTCGGACACGGCCGACGTGTAGGAGAAGGACGGTGCAGAGGTGGTCATGACGGGCATCTTGGCGCGGACCGGTCCCCCCGCGTAACCCCTCGCGCGGCGCGCCGTCAGCCGGCCGTCGCCGCGTCTCCGGGCGTCGACCTACCGGCGTAGCGTGGTGCGGATGCCGTCCCAGCCTCGCCGCACCACGTCGCGCCGGTCCGCCGCCGCGCCGTCGCTGCCGCGCAGCCTGGCGGACGAGCTGCGCGGGTGGACGGACGACGCCCTGGTCGGCCTGCTGCTTGCCCGACCTGATCTCGCGGCGCCGGCAGCCGCGGACATCACGTCCCTCGCCGCCCGGGCCAGCACGAGGGCAAGCGTCCACCGTGCTCTCGACCGGCTCGACACCCCGCGCCTGCGCACTCTCGAGGTCGTGTCCGCGCTCCCCCAGCCCACCGCCGTCGGCGCGGTGGCGGGAGCCATGCGGCAGTCGATGGCAGCGACGACCGAGCACGTGGCCGAGCTGCGCGACCTCGCCCTGCTGTGGGGCCCGGACGACGACCTCCATGTGCTGCGGACGGTGCAGGACGCCCTCGGCCCCTACCCCGCGGGGCTGGGACCGCCGCTCGACGCACCGCTCGACCAGCCCCTCGAAGAGCTGCTGCGGCAGGCGCCCCCTCCGGCCCTCGACGTGCTGGAGAGGTTGGCGCCAGGACCGCCGGTCGGCGCCGTGAACCGGGCCGACCGCACCGTCGAGCGCAGCTCGACCAACCCGCTCGAGTGGCTGCTCGCGCACGGCCTGCTCGCGGTGGCCGACCCGGGCCACGTCGTCCTGCCGCTGGAGGTCGGCCTGCACCTGCGCAGCGCCGCCGGCGAGGACGAGACGACGCCACCGCCGCTGCAGGTGCGCGACCGGCCGCCCGCGCTGGTCGCTCGCGCTGCCGGCTCGGCCGCGGCGGAGGTCCTGCGGCTGGTCGGTGAGCTGGGGGACGCCTGGGGGCTGGCTCCGCCGCCCGTCCTGCGCTCGGGTGGCCTCGGCGTCCGCGAGCTGCGCCGCACCGCTTCTCTCCTGGACGTGGACGAGGCGCTGGCCGCGTTCGTCGTCGAGCTCGCCTACGGCAGCGGACTGGTCGCGGACGACGGCGAGGTCGGACCCTCCTGGGCGCCGACCCCGGCGTTCGACGTCTGGTCCGAGGGGCCCGCAGGGCAGCGGTGGCACCACGTGGCGGAGTGGTGGCTGGCGGGCACCCGGGTGGCCGGCCTGGTCGGCAGCCGCGACGACCGGGGCAGCGTGCGCAACGCCCTGTCGCCCGACGTCGACCGCGCCCTCGCCCACCAGGTTCGCGTCGACGTCCTCACCGAGCTGGCGACCGAGGCGGCGGGTGCCTCCGTCGACCCCGGCTCGCTGCTGACTCGTCTGCACTGGCGACGCCCGCGCCGCACCGGCGGGCGGCTCGGCGCGCTCTACGACGACCTGGTGCGCTGGACGCTCCGCGAGGCCGAGCTGCTCGGGGTCACCGGCCGCGGCGCCCTGTCCCCACCCGGGCGCGCCCTGATCGACCAGGCGCTCGGCGCTCCCGGGGCCGCGGACCCGGCCGACGTCATGGCGCCGCTCCTGCCGCAGCCGGTCGACCACGTGCTGCTGCAGGCCGACCTCACCGCCGTCGCACCTGGGCCTCTGGTGCCCGACCTCGCCCGCACCATGGCGCTCATCGCCGACGTCGAGTCCCGTGGTGGCGCGACCGTGTACCGGTTCACGCCCGACAGCGTGCGGCGAGCGCTGGACGCCGGCTGGACGTCGTCCCGCCTGCTCGACGCGCTGGCGCGGCACAGCCGCACGCCGGTGCCGCAGCCCTTGGAGTACCTGGTCGGCGACGTCGCGCGACGGCACGGCCAGCTCCGGGTCGGACGCGCGTCCTCGTACGTCCAGAGCGACGACCCTGCCCTCCTCGAGCAGCTGCTGGCCGACCGCCGCTGCCGTCGCCTCCGCCTGCGCCAGCTCGCGCCCACCGTCGTGGCGGCACAGGCGGAGCCCACGGAGGTGCTCGAGACCCTCAGGGATGTCGGCCTCGCACCGGTCGCGGAGTCGCCGGGCGGCGAGGTGGTCATCACCCGGCCGGACCTCGTGCGCACCCCGTTGCGCGAGCCGCCGCGGCCGACGGCGTCCGAACCACCACGGCCGACGCCCGCGTACCTGGCCGCCGTGGTCCGGTCGCTGCGCACGGGGCAGCAGGCGACGGACGACGAGGAGCGGCGGTCCGCGGGGAAAGGTCCTCGCCTTCCGGTCACCGACCCGTCGGTGACGCTCGCCCTGCTGCGTGACGCCGTGGCGAGCGGCAGTCGCGTCTGGATCGGGTACGCCGACGCGACCGGCCGCACCGAGCGACGGGTGGTCGACCCGCTGCGCATCGACGGCGGACGGGTGACGGCCTTCGACCACGGCACCCAGGGCGTGCGAGGCTTCTCGGTGCACCGCGTGACCGGTGTCGCGCCAGCGGACGGCGCGCACGTCGACCGACCTGGGGAGAACAGTGCCTGACGAGGACCCTCAGCCGGCATCGCCGGACAGCCAGCCGCCGGCTCCCGACCAGCCGTCCGGTCCCGACCTCACCAAGCGCGTGCCTCCGCCTCCGGCCAGCTCGCCGTACGACTCGCCGAACCCCTGGGCCGGGCCGCAGCTGGGCCAGCCGCAGCAGCCGAACCATCAGCAGCCTGCCTACGGCCAGTACCCCCAGCCTCAGTACCCCGGGCCCCAGTACCCCCAGCCCCCGTACCCCCAGCCCCCGTACCCCGGGCCCCAGTACCCCCAGCCGTACGGCGCCCCGGCGCCCTACGGCCAGGCGTACGCCGGGGGCTACGGGGTCGCGGCCACCCCGACGTCGGGCAAGGCGACGACCGTCCTGGTGCTGGGCATCGCCTCGCTGCTCCTGCTGCTCATGTGCGGCCTCGGCCTGGTGACCGCGATCATCGCGCTCGTCATGGCGCCCGGGGCCAAGCGCGAGATCAGGGAGTCCGACGGGCGGCTCACCGGCCTCGGGCTCGTCCAGGGAGGCGTTGTGACCTCGTGGATCACCATCGGCCTGGCGGCGCTCCTGGTCGCCGTGTTCGTCGTCCTCATGGCTGTCGGCTCGTCCATCGGCAGCGACATCACCTACAGCGGGGTCTGACGCCGGGAAGCAGGCGCCGGTCGCGGGCGTTGACCCCACTGCGTGCCACCGGCACGCCCGACCTCCCACAGCTCGTAGCGAAGGGTGACACGTGAGCGACGCCTCCGGACCGTTGATCGTGCAGAGCGACAAGACGCTGCTGCTCGAGGTCGACCACCCGGACGCGGACCCCTGCCGCAAGGCCATCGCGCCGTTCGCGGAGCTGGAGCGCGCCCCGGAGCACGTCCACACCTACCGACTCACCCCCCTGGGGCTCTGGAACGCCCGCGCTGCCGGGCACGACGCCGAGCAGGTCGTCGACACCCTGCTGACCTACTCGCGCTACCCGGTGCCGCACGCGCTGCTCGTCGACGTCGCCGAGACGATGGACCGCTTCGGGCGGCTGCGGCTCGAGAAGCACCCCGTGCACGGTCTCGTCCTGCACGCCTCCGACGTCCCCGTGCTCGAGGAGGTGCTGCGGAGCAAGAAGGTCGTCCCTCTGGTCGGTGAGCGCATCGACGCCGAGACGGTCGTCGTGCATCCCAGTGAACGGGGGCACCTCAAGCAGGTGCTGCTGAAGCTCGGCTGGCCGGCGGAGGACCTCGCCGGCTACGTCGACGGCGAGGCGCACCCCATCGACCTGGACGAGTCGGCCTGGCACCTGCGCCCCTACCAGCGGGAGGCTGTCGACGGGTTCTGGCACGGCGGCTCCGGCGTCGTGGTGCTGCCCTGCGGCGCTGGCAAGACGCTCGTGGGCGCGGGCGCCATGGCGCAGGCCCGCGCCACGACCCTGATCCTCGTGACGAACACGGTGTCGGCTCGCCAGTGGCGCGACGAGCTGCTGAGGCGGACGTCGTTGACGGACAACGAGATCGGCGAGTACTCGGGCGCCCGCAAGGAGATCCGACCGGTCACGATCGCGACCTACCAGGTGCTCACGCTGAAGCGGAAGGGCGTGTACCCGCACCTCGAGCTGCTCGACGCCCGTGACTGGGGCCTCATCATCTACGACGAGGTGCACCTGCTGCCGGCACCGATCTTCCGCATGACCGCTGACCTTCAGGCGCGCCGACGCCTCGGCCTCACCGCCACGCTGGTGCGCGAGGACGGTCGGGAGGGCGACGTCTTCAGCCTCATCGGCCCGAAGCGCTACGACGCGCCATGGAAGGACATCGAGAACCAGGGATACATCGCGCCCGCGGACTGCATCGAGGTGCGCGTGACGCTTCCGGACGGCGAGCGTCTGGCCTACGCGACGGCGGAACCCGACGTCCGGTACCGGCTCGCAGCCAGCAGTGACGTGAAGACGAGGGTCGTCAAGCACCTCGTCGAGAAGCACCGCGGGGAGCCGACGCTCGTGATCGGCCAGTACATCGACCAGCTCGACGAGCTGGCCGAGAAGCTCGACGCGCCGCTCATCAAGGGCGAGACGACGGTGACCGAGCGGCAGCGGCTCTTCCAGGCCTTCCGCACGGGCGAGATCGGGCTCCTGGTCGTCAGCAAGGTGGCGAACTTCTCGATCGACCTGCCCGAGGCCAGCGTGGCGATCCAGGTGTCCGGCAGCTTCGGTTCCCGGCAGGAGGAGGCCCAGCGCCTCGGACGCGTGCTGCGGCCCAAGGGTGACCACCGCGCCGCCCGCTTCTACACGGTCGTCGCACGCGACACCGTGGACGCCGACTTCGCGGCGCACCGCCAGCGTTTCCTGGCCGAGCAGGGCTACGCCTACCGCATCGTCGACGCCGCCGACGTCCTGGCAGACGAGCCCACCGCCGACTGAGGGGTCGCCCCTCACCGTGCACTTCGGCTACGAGGTGCACGGTGGGGAGTCGTCAGCCGTACACCAAGCTAGGAGGTGCCGTCAGCGTCGTCGGGCTCGACGGCGCCCGCCCAGGTGCCGCGCACGTGCCGGATGTGGCGACGCATCAGGGTCTCGGCACCATCGGCGTCGTTCGCCAGCACCAGGTCGACGAGCTGCTCGTGCTCCTTCGCCGAGTGCACGAGCTCGCCGCGCTCGACGAGCACGTTGAGCCCGTAGAGCCTGCTGCGCGCCCGCAGCTCGCCGACCACGCGGACGAGCTGCTCGTTACCCGCCAGCGCCAGCAGCGCCAGGTGGAACTGGCGGTCGACCTCGACGTACTCGATGAGGTCACCGTGCCGCGCGCAGTCCACGATGCGTCGGGCCATCACCCGCAGCTCCTCGAGCCTGGGCGCCATAGCGTCGTCGCAGAGCCGCGCCACCTCGCCGACGGTGGGCGCCTCGATGAGCGTGCGGATGGCGCTGATCTCGTCGAGCTCGGTGTCCGAGAGCTCCGTGACGCGAAAACCCTTGTTGCGGACGGCGATGACGAGGCCCTCCTTCACCAGGTCGAGCATCGCCTCGCGGATGGGCGTCGCGGACACGCCGAACTGGGAAGCCAGGGCAGGCGCGGAGTACAGGACGCCGGGCCGCATCTGCCCGGAGACGAGGGCGGCGCGCAGCGCGTGCGCCACCTGCTGCCGGATGCTCTGGCGTCCCTCGAACTGAGGGAACACGGGCCCGTCCACCTGGTTCGAGCTCACCGGGCCACCTCAGGCACCCAGGTACGCGTCGACGACCCGGGCGTCGTCGGCGAGCTCGGCGGCCGGCCCCTCCAACGTCACGTGACCACTGTCGATGACGTAGGCCCGGTTGGCGATGCGCAACGCCGCACGCGCGTTCTGCTCCACCAGCAGCACCGAGGTGCCGCGGGCGTTGATGCTCTGGATCAGGTCCATGATCTGAGCCACCACCAGCGGGGCGAGCCCCATGGAGGGCTCGTCGAGCATGAGCAGCTTCGGCCCGGAGACCATGGCCCGGCCGACAGCGAGCATCTGCTGCTCCCCGCCCGACAGGGTGCCGCCCTGCTGGTTCGACCGCTCGGCCAGCCGCGGCAGCAGCCGGAACACCTCGTCCATGCGCTCGGACACCAGCGCCTGGTCCTTGACGAGGTAGCCGCCGAGCTGCAGGTTCTCGCGGACGGTGAGCCGCGAGAAGATCCGGCGTCCCTCGGGGACGTGCACGACACCGCGACCCACGATGTCCCAGGGCGACGCCTTGGTGATGTCGTCACCGAACGCGCGGATCGACCCCGTGCCCGCACGCACGACGCCGGACACCGTGGACAGCGTCGTCGTCTTGCCTGCGCCGTTGTTGCCGAGGATGGCGACGATCTCGCCCTCGCCCACGCTCAGCGAAAGCCCCCGCAGCGCCTGCACGTGACCGTAGGAGACGTCGACGCCGCTGACGTCCAGGACCGTGCTCATCGCGCACCTCCTGATGGGTCGTCGTGGCCGGTTCCGGGCTCAGCAGCCAGCTGGTTCGCGTGCTCGAGGCCCTCCTGGGTCGCCGATGGTGTCGCCTCGCTGCCGAGGTACGCCTCGATGACCGCTGGGTCGTTGCGGATCTCCTGCGGAGTGCCGTCGGCGATCTCCTTGCCGAAGTTGAGGACCACGATGCGCTTCGACACCTCCATGACGAGGCCCATGTCGTGCTCGATCAGCACGACGGCGATGCCGAGCTCGCCGATCCTGCGTAGCAGGTCGAGCATCTCGCCCTTCTCGCCGTGGTTCAGCCCGGCGGCGGGCTCGTCGAGCAGCAGCAGCTGCGGTCCGCGTGCGAGCGCTCGGGCGATCTCCACCCGGCGCTGCTCTCCGTAGGGCAGGTTGCGTGCCTCGCCGCCCCGATCGCCTCGGAGCTTGACGAAGTCGAGCCACCGGTTGGCCTCCGCCGTCGCCTCCCGCTCGCTGCGCCGGAAACGCGGCGTGTGCAGGAGGGCGTCGAGCGCGTTCTGCTTGATGCGCAGGTGCATGCCGGCCCGGACGTTGTCGAGCACCGTGAGCTCCCCGAAGAGCCGCAGGTTCTGGAAGGTGCGGGACACGCCCTTGGCAGCGACCGCGGACGGACGCAGCCCGGTGATGTCGTCGCCCGACAGACGCACGCGTCCGGACGTCGGCTTGTAGAACCCCGTGATGCAGTTGAACGCGCTCGTCTTGCCGGCGCCGTTCGGCCCGATCACCGACAGGATGTCGCCGGAGTCGACGTGGAAGGACAGCCCGTCCACGGCGACGACACCGCCGAACGCGATGCGGAGGTCCTCGACCTCCAGCAGGGCGCTCACCGGCCGACCTTCCGCAGCAGCTCGGCCGTGTCCTCGGGTGCGTCGGCACCGGGACCGGTCTGCGGCGCGGGTTCTCGCGAACGGTGCGGCCAGAGCCCCTGCGGCCGGAACACCATGACGACGATGAGCAGGATGCCGAACACGAAGTACCGGTAGTCGGCGACGCTGCGCAGCAGCTCGGGCAGCACGCTGATGATGACCGCGCCGACGACCACACCGGGCGTCGACCCCATGCCGCCGAGCACGACCGCCATGAGGATCAGCGCCGACCACAGGAACGTGAAGCTCTGGGGCGAGATCGCCGAGAGCTGGGCCCCGAAGAGGATGCCCGCCAGACCGCCCCAGATGGCGCCGGCGATGTACGCGGCCAGCTTCACCTTGTAGGTGTGGATGCCCATCGCCTCGGCGGCGTCCTCGTCCTCACGGACGAACCGCCAGGCACGGCCCAGCCTGCTGCGACCGAGCCTCGACGCCCCCAGCGTCGCGAGCGCCACCACCACGACGACCGCGTAGTAGAACGGCACGCGGCCACCCAGGTCGAGGCCGCCGATCGCGAGGCTCGGGATGCCGTAGATGCCGGACGGGCCGCCCGTGACCTCGAGGTTGTTGGCGGTGATCCGGATGATCTCGCCGAAGCCGAGCGTGACGATGGCCAGGTAGTCGCTGCGCAGCCGCAAGGTCGGTCCACCGATGACGACCCCGGCGAGGACCGCGGCGATCAGCACGACGGGGACGGTCGCGAGCAGCGGCCAGCCGTACCGGGTGGCCAGGACGCCGCTGGTGTAGGCGCCGATGGCGAAGAACGCGGCGTAGCCGAGGTCGAGGAGGCCGCAGTACCCGACGACGATGTTGAGCCCGACCGCCAGCATCACGAAGAGGGCGGCCGAGGTGAACACCGACATCGCGTACGGCGTGGCGTTCACGAACGGCGCCAGCACCGCGATCGCCAGGCCGATCCAGCCGAGGTACCGGCTGCCGAGGAGCGAGGACACGCGCGCGGCCATCACACACGCTCCGTGACGCGCTCGCCGAGGATGCCGGTCGGCCGGACGACGAGGAAGAGGATCAGGAACCCGAAGGCGAACACGTCCCGCCACTGGCCGCCCAGCCAGTTGGTGCCGAACGACTCGAGCAGCCCGAGGACGAGGCCTCCGAGCATGGCGCCCTTGATGTTGCCGATGCCGCCGATCACCGCGGCGGTGAACGCCTTGAGCCCGATGATGAAGCCCATGAGGAAGTCGACCTTGCCGTAGTACGCGCCGGCCATGACGCCGGCCGCGCCGGCGAGCGCCGACCCGATGAAGAACGTGCGCGAGATGACCGCGTTGACGTTGATGCCCATGAAGAGCGATGCCTTCGGGTCCTGCGAGATGGCGCGCATGGCACGGCCCGTACCCGTGCGCATCACCAGGTACTGCAAGCCCAGCATGAGGACGACGGCGACGACGATGAGCGCGATCTGCTGCACCGTGATCCGGGCGCCCAGGACGTGCAACGGCGTGCCTTCCAGGCGAACCTCGTACACCTTGGGGTTCGGCCCGGCCACGAGTCGCATGCCGTACTCGATCGCGAACGACGCGCCGACGGCGGTGATGAGCACCGCCAGCCGGGGTGAGCTGCGCAGCGGTCGGTAGGCCACGCGTTCCAGCCCGAGACCAAACAGTCCGGTGACCAGCATGGCGAGGACGAGCACGATGAACAGGGCGAGCATCGAGGCGGACGTCGTGAGACCGCCGAGCAGACCGAGCATCGCGAAGCCCGAGAACGCGCCGAGCATGTAGATGTCACCGTGAGCGAAGTTCAGGAGCTTGATGATGCCGTAGACCATCGAGTAGCCGAGGGCCACGAGGGCGTAGAACGCCCCGACGAACAAGCCGTTCCAGATCAGCTGAGTCACGCCAGTCTCCTCCGGGTGCGTCCCGCCGGCACCCGGGCCCGGGTGCCGGCGAGACGGACGGTCACTGCAGCGCGTCCTTGAGGACGAACTTGCCGTCCTTCACCACGAGGATGAGGAAGCCACCGCTGGACAGCGTGTGGTCCGGCGTGAACTTCAGCGGCCCAGAGAAGATCTGGAAGCCGTCGATCCCCTCGAGCGCCTTGACGATGTCGTCGCCCTTGGTGTCCCCCGCCTTCGTGATGGCCTCGGCCGCCACGCGCACCGCGTCGTAGGACTGCGTCGAGTAGGGGCCGGGGTCCGCCTTGAACTTGGCCTTGTAGTCGCTGATCCAGCCCTCGGCACCCGGGATGGTGTCGGGCGTCTGGGTCATCGTCGCGAAGACGCCCTCGGCGTTCGAACCGCCGGCGATCTCGGCGAGCTTGTTGTCGACACTGCCGTCGGCCACCATGACCTGGCCCTTGTAGCCGGCCTGCCGCAGCTGGCGGATGATCAGGCCGCCCTCCTGGTAGTACCCGGTCCAGTAGATGAAGTCCGGGTTCGTCTTCATGATCGTGTTGACGTTGGCGCTGTAGTCGCTCTCGCCAGGGGTGACCGAGTCACGGCCGGCGAGCGTGGGGCCCTGCCCGGACTGCAGCAGCTTGGCCGTCAGGTCGGCGATGTCCTTGGAGTAGCTGGTGTTGTCATCCATGAGGGCGACGCGCTTTGCGCCCTCCTTGGTCATGAACTTCATCGCCGCATCGGCCTGCTGGGTGCCGGTGCCGTTGATGAGGAACACGTTCGGCAGCTTCTGCGCGACGAGCTCGTTCGAGTTCGCGGCGGGGATCAGCATGGGGATGCCGGCCTTGTTGAAGATCGGCAGGGTCGGCAGCGTGGCGCCGGAGCAGTAGCCGCCGACCGAGACGGAGATCTTCTGG
Organism: Actinomycetales bacterium; assembly: GCA_035707965.1. Lineage (GTDB taxonomy): Bacteria > Actinomycetota > Actinomycetes > Actinomycetales > Angustibacteraceae > DASSTJ01. The sequence goes on along the minus strand of DASSTJ010000052.1, from coordinate 1,587 downwards.
GTCACCAGCTTGTTCGCGGCGGCGGTGGCCGTCTTCGCGTCGCAGGCGCCGTCCTCGACGCGCAGCTCGAGCTTGCGCCCGTCCACCCCGCCCTTGCCGTTGATCTCGTCGATCGCCAGCTGGGCGCCGTTCTTCATGTACGGCCCGATGGCAGCGCTGCTGCCCGAGAGCGGCGTGATCATGCCGAGCAGGATCGGCCCGTCGGAGCTGCTGCCGTTGTCGCCCTCGCCGCCGAGCAGCCCGCCTCCGCAGGCGCTGAGCAGCATGGCGACAGCCGCACCGGTGGACAGCATCGCCAGCCGGGGGCGTCGGGGGAGTCGTGCACTCATCACCAGACCCGCTTTCTGTGTGAACCCGGACCTCGTCGTCCGGTCGTCTCTGTGCTGTGTGACGTTGCACCGCGTACCCTCGCACGCTCCGTGAGCGTCCGGGAAGGGTGCGCGAGCCGACGTTGCCAAGTCGTCACCAAAGTTGACGCTGGGCTCGCTCAGGACGGCGCGACCGTCACCGTGTGCAGTGAGGTGTAGAAGTCGCGAGCCGCCTTGCCCTGCTCGCGACCGCCCAGGCTCGACGCCTTCTCGCCACCGAAAGGCAGGTAGAAGTCCACCCCGGACGTCGGCGCGTTGATCTTCACCAGGCCCGACTGCAGCTCGTCGCCGGCGCGCAGGGCTGCGTTGAGGTCGGCGGTGTAGATGCCGGAGACCAGCCCGTACTCGACCCCGTTCGCCACGCGCAGGGCGCCGGAGAGGTCGTTCGCGTGCTGCAGCAGGCAGATCGGCCCGAAGACCTCGTCGCAGGCCAGGAGGTGGTCGATCGGCACACCCTCGACCACGGTCGGGGCGACGAACCAGCCGTCACGCTCGAGGGCCTGCCCACCCGTGAGGACGCGGCCGCCCGCGGCCACCGCCGACCGGGCGGCAGCGACCACCCGGTCGCGCGCACCCGAGTCGATGACCGGCCCGACGACGGTGGACGCCTCGGCCGGGTCGCCGACTGCGAGCGCTTCGACCGCCGCCACGAACGCGTCCCGGAACGGCGCTGGGTCGCCGACGACGACGACGCGCTTCGTGGCCGTGCACTTCTGGCCCGCGTAGCCGGCAGCCGCGTTCGCGATCATCGCCGCCGTCTTCTGCGGGTCGGCGTCCGGCAGCACGACGGCCGGGTTCTGGCCACCCATCTCGGCCTGGACGGGACGGCCACGGCTGGTGGCGGCCGCGGCCACGGCCCGGCCTGCCGCCACCGAGCCGGTGAAGGACACGACGTCTGCCGCGGCGACGACCGCCTGGCCGGTCTCGGCGTCACCGGGCACGACCTCGAAGGCACCGTCCGGCAGCACGCCGCGCAGCAGCTCGGCCAGCCGTAGGGCGCAGGCGGTCGCCTCGGGTGCGGGCTTGAGGACGACCGTGTTGCCGAAGGCCAGGGCTGGCGCGGCCTTCCATAGCGGGATGGCCAGCGGAAAGTTCCAGGGCGTGATGAGGCCGGCGACACCGTGCGGCCGACGTCGGCTGTAGAGCAGCCCGGCGGACGAGGGCTCGTGCAGCTCACCGACCGGGTCGAAGACCTGCTGTGCGTAGTAGCGCAGGATCG
>DASSTJ010000051.1:0-24049 GCA_035707965.1 Actinomycetales bacterium | reverse complement strand
GGACGCACGGACGCGTCGGGATGCGGGCTGGTCACCCGACGATCCTCGCACGGTGCCGGTGCGCCGCCGCCGGGGCCGTACGTGCTGAGACGCTCCTCACGTCGCAGGCTCGGGTCGTGCGCGGACGCAGCTGTCGACGGTGAACGACGGACGGGGCTGTCCGTCGGCCACGTTAGCCTCGACCGGTGGACACGATGACGAACAGCCTCGACAGCGCCGACCTGACGGTGCTGGGTGACCAGGGTCCGCGCGTCCAGCCGGGATCGGCGGACCAGGGCGGGGCGTTCGACGGTCGCACCTTCGACGCGGTGCTCTTCGACCTCGACGGCACGCTGGTCGACTCGGGTCAGGCGGTAAGGCGCTCCTGGGTCGCGTGGGCGACCGAGAACGGCGTCCCCGCGGAGCGGCTGCAGGGGTACCACGGCATGCCGGCGGTGCAGATCCTGGCCGAGCTCGTGAGCCCCGAGCTCGTGCCGGCCGCAGCCGAGCGGCTCGAGCAGCTCGAGGTGGGCGACGTCGATGACGTCGTGCTGCTGCCGGGCGCCGCTCGAGCGCTGAGCGCCATCGACGCCGCGCGATGCGCCATCGTCACGTCGTGCACGGCGCCGCTCGCCGCAGCGCGGATCGCCGCGGCCGGGGTGAGCTCCCCGGCAGTGGTCGTCACCGCCAGCGACGTCTCGGTCGGCAAGCCCGACCCCGCGCCGTTCCTGCTGGCGGCGCAGCGGCTCGGCGTCGACCCGGCGCGCTGCCTCGTCGTGGAGGACGCGGTGAGCGGGATCACGGCGGCCAAGGCCGCCGGCATGGCGACCCTCGCCGTGGCGACCACCTACGCAGCAGACGCCCTCGACGCGGACGTCGTGGTGCCCGACCTCGAGGCCGTGCGGTTCGGGTCGCAGCCGGGTGGGGTGCAGGTCACTCGGCGGTAGCCGGTCGCACGAGCCGGCGGTGCTCGACGAACCGGTAGCGCAGGCCCGTCACGGACTCGTGCCAGCCCTCGTGAGGGTCGCTGGACGCGAGCTCCCAGGCGCCGTCGACCGCGGGCGCCAGCGTGTCGCCGTCCACCGAGGAGTCGATCTGCGTGATGACGAGGAGGTCGGCGAGCCCGAGGGCGGCCGCGTAGACCTGACCGCCGCCGATCACCCACACGCGGTCGTCCGGCCCGACCAGTGACAGGGCGTCGTCGAGCGACGTGCGCACCTCGGCGCCGGGAGCGACGAAGCCGGGGCGCCGGGACAGGACGACGTTGCGTCGGCCGGGGAGCGGGCGGAACCGCTCCGGAAGGGACAGCCACGTCCTTCGGCCCATCACGACGGTGCCGCTGCCCGTCACCTCGCGGAAGTGGCGCAGGTCCTCTGGCAGGTGCCACGGCATGACGCCGTCCCGGCCGATGACCCGGCCGTGCGCCTGTGCCCACACCAGACCGACCGCGGGTCGACCGGCCGGCGGTCGCGTCACACCGCCACCGGTGCCGAGATCGCCGGGTGGTGCTCGTAGCCGTCGACCGCCACGTCATCGACGTCGTACTCGAACAGCGAAGGGGCCTGACGCAGCCGCAGCCGCGGGAACGGGAACGGGTCGCGCGACAGCTGCTCGGTCACCTGGTCCACGTGGTTGTCGTAGACGTGGCAGTCGCCGCCGGTCCAGACGAAGTCGCCGACCTCGAGCCCGACCTGCTGGGCGAGCATGTGGGTCAGCAGCGCGTAGCTGGCGATGTTGAACGGCACCCCGAGGAAGAGGTCGGCGCTGCGCTGGTAGAGCTGGCACGAGAGCCGTCCGTCGGCCACGTAGAGCTGGAACAGCGCGTGGCACGGCGCCAGCGCCATCTGGGGGATCTCACCGACGTTCCACGCCGAGACGACCATGCGCCGCGAGTCCGGGTCGCGACGGAGCGTCTGCAGCAGCTGGGCGAGCTGGTCGACGTGCTGCCCGTCGGGTGTCGGCCACGCGCGCCACTGCACGCCGTAGACCGGGCCGAGGTCGCCGTTCGCGTCCGCCCACTCGTCCCAGATGGTCACGCCGCGCTCGTGCAGCCAGCCCACGTTGCTGTCCCCTCGCAGGAACCAGCACAGCTCGGCCACGACCGAGCGCAGGTGCACGCGCTTGGTGGTCACGAGCGGGAAGCCGTCCTGGAGCGGGTAGCGCAGTTGGGCGCCGAACACGCTGCGCGTGCCGGTGCCGGTGCGGTCGCCCTTGCGCGCGCCGAAGGACATGACCCGGCGCAGGAGGTCCTCGTACTGGGTGTCTGCTGTCGACGTGTCCACGGTCGTCACGTACGGCAGCCTACGGGGGCGACGGTAGGGTCAGGGCCATGCCCAGCACCGTGTCCGCCGACCTCAGCCCTGCGCCCTTCGGCCGGGTCCTGACCGCGATGGTGACACCGTTCACCGACGACCAGGCGGTCGACCTCGATGCCGCCGCTCGGCTCGCCACCCACCTGGTCGAGCACGGCCACGACGGGCTCGTGGTCAGCGGGACGACGGGGGAGTCGCCTACCACCGACGACGCCGAGCAGGTCGCCCTGCTGCGAAGCGTGCTGGACGCCGTGGGCGACCGGGCGCACGTGGTCGCGGGCGTCGGCACGAACGACACCCGGCACACCGTCGACAAGGCCCGTCAGGCCGAGAAGGCCGGCGCCCATGGCCTGCTCGTCGTCGCGCCGTACTACAGCAAGCCGCCGCAGGCTGGTCTGCTGGCGCACGTGCGCACGGTCGCCGACGCGTCCGGCCTCCCGGTGATGCTCTACGACATCCCGGGACGTACCGGCGTGCCGTTCGAGACCGAGACGCTCGTGCGGGCTGCTGAGCACCCTCGAGTCGTGGCGGTCAAGGACGCCAAGGGCGACCTCTACGCCGGGTCCTGGGTGATGGCGCGGTCCGATCTCGCGTACTACTCCGGCGACGACGCCAGCAACCTCGCGTGGCTGACGCACGGGGCCGTCGGCATCGTCAGCGTGGTGGGCCACGTGGCCGGCCGCCAGTACGCGACGATGGTCGAGGCCGTGCTCGAAGGCGACCTGCCGACCGCGCAGCGGGTGTACCGCGAGGTGCTCCCCGCCGTCCGCGGCATCATGACGCGCACCCAGGGCGCGATCATGGCGAAGGCCGCCCTGCAGCTGCAGGGTGTGCTGGGCAACCGGACGGTCCGGCTGCCGCTCGTCGAGGCGACGGAGGACGAGGTGGCCCTGCTGAGGTCGGACCTGGCGGACGCGGCCCTGCTGGAGCGGAGCGCATGAGCCACCCGCACCCGGAGCTCTCGCCGCCCCCGGCCCTGGCGCCCGGCGCCCTCCGCGTCGTGCCGCTCGGCGGCCTCGGCGAGGTCGGCCGCAACATGGCTGTGCTCGAGCTGGACGGCAAGCTGCTCGTCGTCGACTGCGGGGTCCTGTTCCCCGAGGACCACCAGCCCGGCGTCGACCTCATCCTGCCGGACTTCGACTACATCGCCGACCGGCTGGACGACGTGGTGGCCGTGGTGCTCACGCACGGGCACGAGGACCACATCGGGGCCGTGCCGTACCTGCTCAAGCTGCGCGAGGACATCCCGCTGATCGGCTCCCAGCTGACCCTCGCTCTGGTGGAGGCGAAGCTCAAGGAGCACCGCATCACACCCTTGACCCTGGCCGTCCGCGAGGGTCAGGTGGAGCGGCTCGGGCCCTTCACGTGCGAGTTCGTCGCGGTCAACCACTCGATCCCGGACGCGCTCGCCGTGGCGATCACCACCACTGCAGGCACCGTGCTGCACACCGGCGACTTCAAGATGGACCAGCTGCCGCTGGACGGCCGCATCACGGACCTGCGCGCGTTCGCGCGGCTCGGGGAGCGGGGGGTCGACCTCTTCATGGTCGACTCCACCAACGCCGAGGTGCCCGGCTTCACCACCTCCGAGCGCGAGATCGGCCCGGTGCTCGACGGGGTCTTCGCCGCGGCTGACCGGCGCATCATCGTGGCGTCGTTCGCCTCGCACGTGCACCGGGTGCAGCAGGTGATGGACGCCGCCGCTCGTCACGGCCGCAAGGTGGCCCTGGTGGGCCGGTCCATGGTGCGCAACATGGGCATCGCCCGCGACCTCGGGTACCTCGACGTGCCGGCCGGCGTGCTCGTCGACGTCAAGGCCGTCGACGACCTGCCGGACGCCCAGGTGGTGCTCATGTGCACCGGCTCGCAGGGTGAGCCGATGGCGGCCCTCTCGCGCATGGCCGGCAACGACCACCGCGTGCGCGTGGGCGAGGGCGACACGGTGATCCTCGCCTCGTCGCTCATCCCGGGCAACGAGAACGCCGTCTTCCGGGTGATCAACGGCCTGACGCGGCTGGGCGCGAGGGTCGTGCACCAGGGCAACGCGCGCGTGCACGTGAGCGGTCACGCCAGCAGCGGTGAGCTCATGTACTGCTACAACATCGTGCGTCCCCGCAACGTCATGCCGGTGCACGGCGAGACGAGGCACCTGGTCGCGAACGCCGACATCGCCGTCCGCACGGGCGTGCCGCGCGACCGGGTGGTGCTGGCCGAGGACGGCGTGGTCGTCGACCTCGTGGACGGCGTCGCGCGAGTGGTCGGTGCCGTGCCCTGCGGCTACGTCTACGTCGACGGCAGCAGCGTGGGCGAGATCACCGACGCCGACCTGAAGGACCGGCGAGTGCTCGGCGAGGAGGGGTTCATCTCCATCATCGTCGTGATCGACTCGGCTTCCGGCAAGGTGCTGGCCGGCCCGGAGATCCACGCCCGCGGCTTCGCGGAGGGTGACGAGGTCTTCGAGTCGGTTCGGCCGCAGATCGAGTCCGCGCTCGCCGACGCGATCGGCCAGGGTCAGACCGACACCTACCAGCTGCAGCAGGTCGTGCGGCGCGTCGTGGGCCGGTGGGTCGGTGGCAAGCTGCGTCGACGGCCCATGATCATCCCCGTCGTCGTCTCTGCATGATCCTCAACTCCTCGCGGCGGCTGCCGATCCCCTGAGCAGGGCGGGCACCGCAGCGAGGAGGGTGATGGTGGGACGCGTTGCGCATCGGCGTGCCCGTCCGCCTCGTGGGCTCGCCGCCACCGTGGACAGCAGCTTCCGCGCCGTCATCGCGGGCTCGACGGCGGTGGTGCTGCTCATCGTGGCGCTGCTGGCGTGGCTGCTCGCGGTGTCCGTGCCGGCCGTGCAGCGGTACGAGGACGGGCTCGAGGCGCTACAGGCCGGCCACACCGCCATGCTCGACCAGGAGACGAGCCTGCGCGGCTTCCTGAGCACGAGCGACCTAGCCTTCATGCAGCCGTACGCGAAGGCCAAGGGTGAGCTCTACACGGCGAACGACCGTCTGGCCCTGCTCGACGGCGACCGCGACCTCGCGGTCGCCGTGATGAACATGCGGCTCGCCCAGCAGCGGTGGGTCAGCGAGTGGGCTCTCGTGGCGGCAGGGGGGAACGCTCCCGGTGCGCCCGGTTCGGAGGCCTGGATCTCCTTCATGCTCCGCGGCAAGGTGCTCTTCGACACCTACGGCGACGCCCGCGTGGTGGCGGAAGGTGAGCTGCGTGGCGCCCTCGCCGAGCAGCGCCGCCACCAGTCGATCGCCTTCTCGGTCGCGGCCGGCCTCGGGGGGCTCATCGGGCTCTCGACCCTGGCCGCGGCGATCGTGCGCCGGCGCAGGCTCCGCCGGGACGTGCTGACCCCGGTGACGGCGGTGCTGGCCGGGCTGGAGACCGTGCGTCGGGGCGACGTGGGCGTGGTTGTCGAGACGGCGGGTCCCCGCGAGCTGGTGGACGTCGTCGATGGCTTCAACCGCATGACGGTCGGGCTGGCTGAGGCCCGCGAGCGGGCTGCCGCGCGCGAGCGCCACATCTCCGCGCAGTCCGAGAAGCTGCACCGGATCCTCGCCATGGTGCGGGACATCGGCGGCAGCCTGAAGCTGGCGTACGTCGTGGACGCGGTGGTGCAGGGCGTGACCGGCATCGTCCCGGCCGACGAGGTGCAGATCTGGCTGGCCGACACGGACGCCGGCACGCTGACGCTCGCGGGCGACGCCGCCACGGGGACGGAACCGGTGGCACCGGTCGAGCTCGGGGCAGGGCCGGTGGGCCGAGCGGCGAAGTACAGCCGCGTCGTGCACGAGCACAGCGGTCGGGCTCCGGCGGGCACGCCGGACCGTGCCTCCGGCAGCCAGCGCCTCGCCGTCCCGCTCGTCGTGGGGTCACGGGTGGTGGGCGTGCTGCACCTGCGGCTGCCCGGCGACGTCCTCGTCGAGGACGAGCAGCTCGAGGTGCTCGAGACGTTGTGCGTGCACGCCGCCACGGCGCTGGAGGCGGCCCGGCTGCACGAGGGCGCCGCCTACGCGAGCGACCACGACGCGCTGACCCGGCTGCCGAACCGACGTCGGCTGGACGGTGACCTGCAGGTGGAGTGCGAGCGCAGCGCCCGCTACGACCGGCCGCTCTGCTTCGTCATGCTCGACCTCGACCACTTCAAGAGGGTGAACGACCTGCACGGGCACGCTCGGGGCGACGAGGTCCTCCAAGGCGTGGCCGACGTGATCACCAGCACGCTTCGCGCGTCGGACACCGCCTACCGGTACGGCGGCGAGGAGCTCGCCGTCGTGCTGCGGGAGAGCGACCTGGCGGCCGGCCGCGTCCTGGCCGAGCGGTTGCGGGAGCGCATCCGGGCGACGTTCGCGGAGAGCGACCTGACGGTCACGGCGTCGTTCGGGGTGGCGGAGGTGCGCGAGGGGACCGCCCTGCCGGCCCAGCTGGTCGCTGCTGCGGACGCCGCCCTCTACCGGGCGAAGGCGGCCGGCCGCGACCGTGTGTGCGTGGACGGGGCCGAGACGAGGGCGGGCGCGACACGCGGTGTGACCACTGGTGACCCTGTGACAGGAGTGACCTCCGCGCTACCGTAGGGATCATGGCGACCCGTACGACCTCCCGTGGTGCCGCTCCGAAGCGGCGCTCGACCGGCTCCCGTGGGTCCGCGTCCGGGCGCGGTGCAGGTCGCGGTTCGACCCGGCCGGCGGGGCGCCCGCGCGGCACGTCCGGACTTCCGCTCCCGCTGCGCGCGGCCCGCGGCGTCTGGATGGGGACCGCGCACGTCGCCGGGGGAGCAGCACGGCGCATCGGCCACAGCGCGCGCGAGCTCGACCCGGCGCACCGGCGCGACGGCGTGGGCCTGGCGCTCGTCGCCGCCGCAGTGGTCGTGGCAGCCCGCGAGTGGTGGGCGCTGTCCGGCGCTGTCGGTGACGTCGTGCACGCGGTGGTGGCCGGCACGTTCGGCCGCGTCGGCCTCGTGCTACCTGTGGTGCTGCTCGCCCTGGGCGTTCGCATGATGCGGCATCCCGACGCGGGCGCGGCGAACGGCCGGGTCTCGATCGGGCTGAGCGCGCTCACCGTCGCCGCCTGCGGCCTGGTGCACGCGTCCCGTGGTCTACCGGACGTCTCCGACGGCTGGGAGAAGGTCCGGGACGCGGGAGGGGTCGTGGGCTTCCTGGCCTCCAGCCCGCTGCAGCAGGCGCTCACCCTGTGGGGGGCGGTGCTGATCCTGCTCATCGTCGGCTTCTTCGGTCTGCTCGTCATCACCGCGACACCGGTGCACGCCATCCCGGAACGGCTGAAGAGCCTGCTGGCGCGCCTCACCGGCGACCACCGGCACGCCCCCGGCGACGAGACCGTTGTCCCCGAGGGGGCGCCAAGGCGTCGCCGCGGTCGCCGCGGTGCACCCGTCGAGGAGGACGCCGGACCCCGGGACGGCGACGAGGCGTTCGAGAACCCGGTGCTGACGGACGGCGCCGCCGACGAGGCGCCGCGCCTGCGTCCCGGGCAGAAGCGTCCGACCGCGGGGGGCCCAGCGGCAGCCGCCGATGCGACCGGAGCGGCCGGTGCAGGGACGTCGTCGGCCGCCTCGAGCAGCGAGGCCGCCGCGGCGGTCGACCGTGCGATGTCGACCGCGCCGATCCCGCAGCGGGTCGAGCAGCTTGCGCTCGCCGGCGACGTCACGTACACCTTCCCGCCGAGCGACCTGCTCGAGCTGGGCGGCCCGCACAAGCAGCGCAGCGCGGCCAACGACCGGGTGGTCGAGGCGCTCACGGGCGTGCTCGAGCAGTTCGACATCGACGCCCGGGTGACCGGGTTCACCCGAGGCCCGACGGTCACGCGCTACGTGGTCGAGCTGGGGAAGGGCACGAAGGTCGAGCGAGTCACGGCCTTGAGCAAGAACATCTCGTACGCGGTGGCCAGCGCCGACGTGCGCATCCTGTCCCCGATCCCCGGCAAGAGCGCTATCGGCATCGAGATCCCCAACACCGACCGCGAGAAGGTCAGCCTCGGTGACGTGCTGCGCAGCCAGGCCGCGCGCGACGCGACCCACCCGATGGTCATGGGCGTCGGCAAGGACGTCGAGGGCGGCTTCGTCGTGGCGAACCTGGCGAAGATGCCGCACCTTCTCGTCGCTGGCGCCACCGGCGCCGGCAAGTCGAGCTTCGTCAACTCGATGATCACGTCCGTCCTCATGCGCGCGACGCCCGACGAGGTGCGCATGGTGCTCGTCGACCCCAAGCGCGTCGAGCTCACCGGCTACGAGGGGATCCCGCACCTCGTGACGCCGATCATCACGAGCCCGAAGAAGGCCGCCGAGGCGCTGCAGTGGGTCGTGCGCGAGATGGACACGCGGTACGACGACCTCGCCGCGTTCGGCTTCAAGCACATCGACGACTTCAACCGTGCCGTCCGAGCGGGCCGCGTCACCCCGCCCCCCGGAAGCGAGCGTGTGGTGCGGCCGTACCCGTACCTGCTGGTCATCGTCGACGAGCTGGCCGACCTCATGATGGTCGCCCCTCGAGACGTCGAGGACTGCATCGTCCGCATCACGCAGCTGGCGCGGGCGGCCGGCATCCACCTGGTGCTGGCGACCCAGCGCCCCAGCGTGGACGTCGTCACGGGCCTCATCAAGGCCAACGTGCCCAGCCGCATGGCGTTCGCCACGAGCAGCGTCACCGACAGCCGCGTGGTGCTCGACCAGGCGGGCGCCGAGAAGCTCATCGGTCAGGGCGACGCGCTGTTCCTGCCGATGGGGGCCAGCAAGCCGATGCGTGTGCAGGGCGCCTGGGTCAGCGAGTCGGAGATCGAGAAGGTCGTGCGGCACGTCAAGGGCCAGCTGCAGCCGACCTACCGCGAGGACGTCGTCCCGACCACGTCGAAGCGAGTGGTGGACGACGACATCGGCGACGACCTGGACGTGCTGCTGCAGGCTGCGGAGCTGGTGGTGACCACCCAGTTCGGATCGACGTCGATGCTGCAGCGCAAGCTGAGGGTCGGGTTCGCCAAGGCGGGCCGGCTGATGGACCTGCTGGAGTCCAGAGGCATCGTCGGACCGAGCGAGGGCAGCAAGGCGCGCGACGTTCTCGTCAAGCCCGACGACCTGCCCACCACACTCGCCTTCCTCCGCGGCGAGGACCCGGTGGTGGAACCTCCGGCGCCATCGCCCTCGACCCGCTCCGTCGCCGCCACGGAGGTGCCGGGCGACGACCCGCACATCGGAGAGGAGGGCGACGAGGTCGTGGTCGTGAGCGGCGAGGACGCCTACAGCTGACCCCTCGTCGGTCGTCGAGAGGGCTCGACGACCGACGTACCATGGCCTCTGGGCAGCCGGTCAGCCGGCGCGGGGCACGTCACTGCGGGGAGACATGAGCGGGCAGGTGTCGGACGACCGGCGTGAGCCGCCGAAGGGCGCCGCGGTGCCGCTCGGCGAGACGCTGCGGTCGGCCCGCGAGCAACGAGGGCTCTCCGTCGAGGACGTGTCGCGCTCGATCAACCTCCGCGGGACCGTGGTCGGGGCCATCGAGCGGGACGACTTCACCCTGTGCGGCGGCGACGTCTACGCCCGGGGGCACCTGCGTGCGTACGCACGACTGGTCGGACTCGACCCCGACGCGCTCGTCCGGGCCTACGACGAGCGCACCGGCGCGCCCCCGGAGGGGGCGCGGGTCTCGCTGCTCACCGACGTCGACGTGCCGCTCGAGCGGTCCGGGCCTAACTGGGCGCTGCTGGCCGGCGTCGCGCTCGTCGTCGTCGTGGCGCTGCTCGGCTGGCAGCTGGTGGGCGAGCTGCGAGGTCCGGCGCGACCGACGGAGCAGGTCGCCGGAGGCCAGGTGACCGACGTCCGGACGTCGCCGACCACGCCCGTCCCTGGGCCCACCGGCGTGGCCAGCGCCACCAGCAGCCCCTCGCCGACCACGCCAGCGACCACGCTCGCCACGCCGTCGACGACCGTGCCCCCGAACGAGGTGGCTGTCGCGCTCACCGTGACGGGCGACAGCTGGGTTGAGGTGCGTGACGCCAAGGGCCGCACCGTCTATGCCGGCCTCCTCAGCAAGGGTGATGCCAAGAAGTTCCGCGACACCTCACCGTTGCGGCTCACGCTCGGCAACGCCGGCGGTGTCCAGCTGACCGTGAACGGCACCTCGCTCGGCGCGGCCGGCAAGACGGGCGAGGTGAAGCGGCTGACCTTCCGCCCCGGGGAGACCGCCGAGCTCTCCTGACGCGCCCTGGCGGTAGGGTGCGGCCCGTCCGTCGACGCAGCTGATCCAGGGGGAGGACGATGAACGCGTCACCGGTCACTGTCGGAGCCCGGCGAAGAGCCGCCCTCGGCGCTGTCGGTGTCGCTGTCCTGGCGGTGGCGCTGGTCAGCATCCCCACGGCTCCGGTCCAGGCGAGCAGCCAGACGGTCGACGACGTGCCGGTGGCCGGCACCTTCCGTTACCACGCGGGCCAGCGCGACACGAGAGACGACGTCGTGGGAGTCGTGCACGCCGTCCGGCGAGTTCCGGGCGGCACCGCGGTCTACTACTCCGTCGGCCTCACCGGCAGCACGACGTCCGACTGGCTCCTCACCCAGCCGAGCGCCAACCTCGACGGCTACGGGCCGTACGACCTCCGCTCGGTGGGCGTCGTCGACACGACGAACCTGCGGTACTACCGGCCGATGCAGGCGGGCCGCACCTGCCTGTGCAGTCAGACGACCGACCTGCAGCGCGAGGCGAGGCCACGGGTGCTGCTGACGGGCTTCGCGGTCGTGCCCGAGCTACCCGCGGACGTCAGGAGCGTCGCCGTGAGCTTCGGCTTCGGGGCGCAGGTCGAGGACGTGCCCGTCGAGGACGGCGCCTTGACGCCCACCAACGGTGACGGCTCGACGATCACGCCCCTCGGCGCCGGGTGGCCTGCGCTACCCGACGACTCGGTCATCGCGTCGGTCGCCTCGCCGGACCAGTACGTGCTGCCCCTGACGCGCAGCGTCGCGGATCTCGATCGTTCCCTGACGACCAAGGAGGCACCCGACCACGTGGAGGTCGACCTCGCGGCCGACGTGCTCTTCGCTGTCGACAAGGCCACTCTGAGCGACGCGGCGAGCGCCAGGCTCCAGCAGGTGGCGCGCGAGATCGCTGACCGCGGCACCGGCATCGTGACGATCGTCGGCTACACCGACTCGACGGGCAGCACCTCCCACAACCTCACGCTGTCGCGCGCTCGGGCTGCATCGGTGCTGAAGGCGCTGAAGCCCCTGGTGGGCAAGCCCGGCATCACCTTCACGTCCACGGGCAAGGGCGAGTCGGAGCCGGTGGCCGACAACGGCACCGACGACGGACGCCGGCTCAACCGTCGTGTCACGATCACGTTCGGAGTCGCGAGGTGAGGGCGGCGCTCGTGGCGGTCCTCCTCGCCGTCCTGGCGGCCACGTCGCTGCTCACGTCGTGCTCCGACGACGACGGGCCGCGCAGCCCCAGCACCCCGAGCGCGGTGGGCACGGCGGCGCCGTCGACGGCGGGGTCGGCTGTCGAGCGGCTCACCACCCAGCTGCTCGGCACCACGCCCGACGGTCCGGTGCTGGCCAGCTCGGCCGGCACGGTCGAGATCAACGGCAAGCGCTCCCGGCTCGTGGCCGAGGTGCTCGAGGTCCGCGCCACCACCGACACGACGCTGCTGCGCTGGCGACTGAGGAGCGCCTCGGGCGAGTCCACGGAGGCGTACGGGTTCTGGCTGTCCCATCCGCCGCGGTTCGACAGTCGACGGGTGACGCTGCTCGACACGACGGGCAAGCAGGCTCTCAGCCCGTTTACCTACGACCGTGACGAGATCATGTGCGTGTGCTCCACCGTCCCGAAGACGGTCGACGGTGACGGGGAGCCGATGTACGCTCTCTTCCCGCCGCTCGACCCGTCGACCCCGACGGTTGACGTCACGCTGCCCGGCTTCCCTCCTGCGACGGGCATTCCGGTGACCCGGCCCTGACCGGTCCTTCGGTCACCCGGCGGCCCGTCGGGGCGCCGGTGGCGTCCGTCCGGGCCCGTAGAGTAAGGCCATGGCCTCCCGCACCGTCGCGCTCGTGACGCTCGGATGCACCCGCAACGAGGTCGACTCCGAAGAGCTGGCGGGCCGACTCGAGGCGGGCGGCTGGACGCTCGTCGACGACGCCGCCGACGCCGACGTCGCGGTCGTCAATACCTGCGGCTTCGTCGAGCAGGCCAAGAAGGACTCGATCGACGTCCTGCTCGAGGCCTCCGCGCTGAAGGAGGACCCCGGCGCGCGCACGCAGGCGGTCGTCGCCGTCGGGTGCCTCGCCGAGCGGTACGGCGAGCAGCTCGCGTCCTCTCTCCCCGAGGCCGACGCCGTGCTCGGCTTCGACTCCTACGCCGACATGTCGCGCCAGCTTCAGTCGGTGCTGGCAGGGGAGCGGCCGCCGTCCCACGTCCCGCGCGACCGCCGCTCGCTGCTGCCGCTCAGCCCCTCGTCCCGGCAGGCCGCTGCGGGCCACGTGCCGGGGCACGACGCGGTGACGGTGGCCGGGCATGCGCCCGACCTGCCCGACGGCGTCGGGCCGGCGTCCGGACCACGGGTGCTGCGTCGGCGCCTGGACGGACGGCCGTGGGCGCCGCTGAAGATCGCGTCCGGTTGCGACCGACGGTGCGCCTTCTGTGCCATCCCGTCCTTCCGGGGCGCGTTCCTCTCCCGGCCGGCCGTCGACGTGGTCGCCGAGGCGAGGTGGCTCGCCGAGCAGGGAGTTCGCGAGGTCTTCCTCGTCAGCGAGAACTCCACCTCCTACGGCAAGGACCTCGGTGACGTGCGGGCACTCGAGCGGCTGCTCCCGCAGCTCGCTGCGGTCGACGGCATCGAGCGCGTACGGGTCTCCTACCTGCAGCCGGCCGAGATGCGCCCCGGGCTGCTCGACGTGCTCACGGCGACGCCAGGAGTCGTCCCGTACTTCGACCTGTCGTTCCAGCACGCGTCGGCACCACTGCTGCGCCGCATGCGACGCTTCGGCAGCCGTGACGAGTTCGTCGAGCTCGTCGAGCGGGTGCGTGCCCGGGTGCCCGGGGCCGGGATCCGGTCGAACGTGATCGTCGGGTTCCCGGGTGAGACGGAGGACGACGTCGGAGAGCTCGAGCGGTTCCTGGCGCAGGCGCGCCTCGACGTCGTCGGCGTGTTCGGCTACTCCGACGAGGACGGCACCGAGGCCGAGACGTTTGACGACAAGGTGCCCGACGAGGTCGTGGTGGCCCGGCTGCGTCGGCTCACCGACCTGGTCGAGGAGCTCACCGCCCAGCGTGCGCAGGACCGGGTGGGCGAGGTCGTCGAGGTCCTCGTGGAGCAGCAGGACCACGACGGCGAGGAGGTCGTGGGCAGGGCGCTGCACCAGGGTCCGGACGTCGACGGCACCACGACGGTGGAGCTCCCGGACGACAGGCAGCTGCCCACCCCCGGCGTCGGCGCCCTGGTGCGGGCCACGGTCGTCCGGGCCGAGGGTGTCGACCTCGTCGCGCGCCCCGTGGCGCAGCTCACGGCGGCGACCGACGTCGCGTCGATCGGCGGTGCCGTGTGACCCAGGACGCCGCCGCCCCAGCTCGCCGCGTGAGCACCTGGAACCTCGCCAACGGCCTCACGGCGTTCCGTCTGGTGCTCGTCCCGGTGTTCGCAGCGCTGCTCATGCATGACGGTGGCGACCACGCGTCGTGGCGGGTGACCGCGTTCGTGGCCTTCGCCGTGGCCTCGATCACCGACCGCTTCGACGGCGAGCTCGCGCGTCGCCGTGGGCTGGTCACCGACGTCGGTACCATCGCCGACCCGATCGCCGACAAGGCGCTCATCGGTGCGGCTCTGGTCGGCCTCTCGCTGCTCGACGAGCTGCCGTGGTGGGTGACGGCCCTGGTGCTGGTCCGGGAAGTCGGCATCACCGTGCTGCGCTTCGTGGTGATCCGTCACGGCATCCTGCCCGCGAGCAGGGGTGGCAAGGTCAAGACGTTCCTCCAGGCACTGGCGATCGGGCTCTACGTGCTGCCGCTGAGCGGGGCTGCCCACGCGGTCGCGGCGGGCGTCATGGCGGTCGCGGTCGTGGTCACCGTGGTGACCGGTGCCGACTACCTGGCCCGCGCTGTCCGGCTGCGTCGTACCAGCGAGCGGACAGCACGGAAACGCGCTCGCCGGGCTGGCGCGGCGGGTCGCCCGTGACCGCGGACGAGGTCCCCGGCGACCGGGTCGAGGACGTCGCGGCTGAGCTGGTGGAGCTGTTGCTGACCGGTGGTTCGACCGTGGCGACCGCCGAGTCGCTGACCGGAGGCCTCGTCGGGGCGGCGATCACGGCGGTGCCGGGGTGCTCGGCCGTCTATCGCGGTGGCGTCGTGAGCTACGCCACCGAGCTGAAGGCCCAGCTGCTCGACGTCGATCGCTCGCTGCTGGCCGAGCTCGGCGCGGTGCACCGCCGGGTCGCGGAGGCCATGGCGGACGGCGCCCGTCAGCGGCTGGATGCGGACTACGCCGTGGCCACCACGGGCGTGGCCGGCCCCAGTCCTCAGGACGGTCGGCGGCCCGGCACCGTGTTCGTCGGCGTCGCGGGACCGCACGGCATCGCCAGCTTCGACGAGAGCCTGGACGACGATGGTCCGACCCCGCTGGACCGCGAGACGGTTCGGCGCACGACCACGATGCGGGCGTTGCGCCGGCTGCGCGACCGCGTGCGCGAGGACCTGCTCGCCGACGCCCCCCGGAACGGACGTCGCCGGAGCGTCGGGGACGAGGTCGGGGAAGAGGCGGACGGCGGCCGGCGTTGACGCGTTGACCCGTTCGGGCGCGACACGCGAGCACGCGCGCGATGCCGGCCCGGGACGGGGTACCGTGGGAGGACTCGACGGACGACTCGAGAGGACCGGGAGGCGACATGGTGCTGCTGCGTCAGGAGATCGGCGACGTGCTGCGTGAGCAGCGTCAGCACCAGCGCCGGACGCTCCGAGAGGTGTCCGCGGCCGCGCGCGTCTCGCTCGGCTACCTCAGCGAGGTGGAGCGCGGGCAGAAGGAGGCGTCCTCCGAGCTGCTCGCGTCGATCTGCGGTGCTCTGGAGCTGCCGCTGTCCCGGGTGCTGAGCGAGGTCAGCGAGCGCGTCGCCGAGAGCGAGCGCGTCGAGATGGGTGCCGTGGCGTCCCTGCCGGTCGTGCAGCCGGCACGCGCTCTCGTCTCCGCAGCCTGAGCGACCCTCACCGACGCGTCGACCGTCGACCGCCGCCTGCTGTCCGGGGCGGAGCCGGACCCGGCTGGCACGTCGGGCAGAAGAAGGCCACCCGCTCGTGGGGCGAGCTGCCGATCGGGGCCACCTGGATCGGGGTGCCGCACCGTCGGCACGCTCGCCGGGCGCGCCCGTGCACGTAGCTGGTGCGGCCCGGTCGCGTATCGCCGGTGGTCACCTGCCCGACTCGGTCGCGGTTGGCGAGCAGCAGCCGGTGCAGCAGCCCGAGCAGCGCGGGCACGTCGCGCACCTCGCCGGCGGGCGTCCACGGACTGACGCCTCGCAGGTACAGCGCCTCGGCCATGTAGAAGGTGCCCACGCCTGCGAGCACCTGCTGGTCCAGCAGAGCCTCGCCGATCGCGCGCGACGGCTGCCGGGACAGGGTGATCTCGACGGTCGCCGGGTCCCAGTCCGGGCCAAGCACGTCGGGGCCCAGATGCCCCACCAGCGTGCCCTCGTCCTGCGTGCGCACGACGTCGAGCATGCCGAGCAGCCGGCCCACCGCCGTCCACGCCGGTGTGCCCAGCACCGCCCGGACGTCGTCGCGGGGTCCGACCGGTGGGAGCGGACGGTCGGCCGGCTGCAGCCGCCAGGAGCCGTCCATCCGCAGGTGGCTGTGCAGCGTGAGCCGAGGGTCGCCGTCGAGCCGCATGAGGAGATGCTTGCCTCGGGGGACGACCTCGAGCACCGTGCGTCCGGTCAGGTCGATCGTGGACCGCCCCGGCCAGCGCAGGTCGCAGACGGTCAGGCGCTGGCCGGCGAAGGCGTCGTGCAGCCGGTGCGCCGTGCGCCAGACGACGTCACCCTCGGGCACGGCGGACCCTGCATGGCGACGAGCTCGGCCGGGCGGTCATGCGCGGAGCCGCAGACCGCGCGGCGTGGCGTGGAAGCCGGCGGCCTCGAGCGCCGCAGCCAGCGCGCTCTCGGACCCGAGGACGGCGACGCCATCCGTGCGCTCGACGGTGAGGCGGCCGAGCGCCCCGTCGCGCACGGCGAGGGCGAGCGCGTCCGCGGCCGCGCCCAGACGCTCGCTGTCCTCGGTGAACGACAGGAGGGTGCGCCCGCCGCGCTCTACGTACAGCACGAGGGTGCCGGCGTGCAGCACGACGAGCGCCCCGGCCTTGCGCGACGGCCGGTGGCCCGAGCCACCCTCCGCCGTCGACGTGCTCTCGGGCCGTTCCGGCCACGGCAGCGCGGCTCCGAAGGGGTTGGCCGGGTCGCTGGCAGCCAGCACCAGCGCGGGGTCGGCCGGTGCGGCAGGTGGCACGTCCCACAGGGAGGCCGGGGCCGCTGGGCGGTTGCGTTCTCCTGAGCCCCGGAGCCGGTCCACGGCACCGACGGTGGCGAACTGTGCCGCTCCCAGGTGCTCGACGAAGTACCCACGACGGACGCGACCGGCGTCCTCGAAGGCGGACAGCACCCGGTAGAGCGCCGCGAAGCCGCCCGGCGCGTGCTCGGCCATGACGGCGCCACGCGTCACCACCCCGTGCCGGTCGAGGAGCGTCTCGGCCAGGGCGGCCGTCCGCACCGTCGCGTCCCGCTCGACCGCCGGGAGCATCGACCACCGCCCCGCTGTCGTCGGCGGGCCCGACGTCCGTGGGGCGGCGCGCAGGCCGGACCGGCCGTAGCGACCGCCGTACCGGCTCGAGCGCGGGCCCGCCCCGCGGCTCCGGTGTGCCGTCCGGCCACCGGCGAGCCGAGCGCGCAGGGGGCTCAACGTGTCACCCGTGACGCGTGACGACCAGACGAGGTCCCAGAGCGACTGCTCCAGTGCGCGGGCGTCGTGGCAGTCGACGGCGTCGGCGAGCGCCGGGAAGAAGAACGCGCCTCCCGAGCCGAGCACGTCCAGCACCTGCTCGTGCAACGACGTGAGCTCGAGCTCGCCGGGGTCCGGGAGGGTCAGGTGAGAGGTCTGGGACAGGTGCAGCGAGACCCAGCCGTCGTCACCCGGCAGGGAGCCGTGCCCGCACCAGATCACCTCGCCGGTCGCCATCAGCTCGTCGAGCAGGGAGGGACGCCAGCCGACGACGCGGCTGGGAAGCACCAGCGTCTCGAGGGCGCTGGCCGGGACGACCGCACCGGAGAGCTGCTCCACGACGCGCAGCGCGCCGTCCGCCCCCTGCAGCCGTCCGCCTACGCCCTGCCAGGCAGGCAGGAAGCGCGCCAGGTCCTCCACCGGCACCGGCTCGACCTCGTGCCGCAGGGCCGCCAGGGACCGCCGGCGGATCGTGCGCAGCACCTGCGCGTCGCACAGCTCGAGGCCTTGACCGCCCGGCCGCAGCTCGCCCTCGACGAGCCTGCCGTCGGCGACCAGACGGGCGATGGCGGCCGCGGCCACGGCGGTGCCGAGCCCGAAGCGGGTGGCCGCCTCTGCCACGGTGAAGGGCCCGCGGCAGCGGGCGTAGCGGGACAGCAGGTCGGCCAGAGGGTCGCCGACCGGCTCGCGAAACACCTCCGGCACGCCGACCGGGAGGGCGGTTCCCAGCGCGTCGAGCAGTCGGCCTGCGTCCTCCACGGAGGCCCACCGTGCCTGCCCGGCGATGCGCACGGCGATGACGCGCCGCGCCCGCTCCAGCTGCCCCAGCCAGCCGACGACCTGCTCGGGCTCGCGGCTGCGCGCCTCGACCTCGTCGGTGCTGAGCGGCCCGAGGGACCGCAGCAGGTCGGCGACGTCCTCGGCGTGCCGGGCCTGCCGGTCGGGGTCCAACCGCTGCAGCTCACGCTCGGTGCGGCTGATGGCCTCCGGGTCGAGCAGGTCGCGCAGCGCAGCACCCTCGCCGCGGCCGAGCAGCTCGGCCAGGAGCGTCGGGTCCAGCGCCAGCGCGGCTGCGCGGCGTTCGGCGAGCGGCGAGTCGCCCTCGTAGAGGAACTGCGCCACGTACCCGAACAGCAGGCTGCGCGCGAAGGGTGACGGCTCGCGCGTCTCGACCTCGACGAGCCGTACTCGCCGTGCTGCGAGGTCGCGCATCAGCTCGACGAGGCCGGGCACGTCGAAGACGTCCTGCAGGCACTCGCGCACCGCCTCGAGCACGATCGGGAACGTGCTGTACCGGCTGGCCACCTCCAGCAGCTGCGCGGCCCGCTGCCGCTGCTGCCACAGCGGTGAGCGGCCGCCGGGGCGTCGGCGGGGCAGCAACAGCGCCCGGGCAGCGCACTCGCGGAAGCGGGAGGCGAACAGCGCTGAGCCACCGATCTGGTCGGTCACCACGGCCTCGACCTCGTCCGGCTCGGTCAGCACGAGGTCGGCGACGTCGGGCGGTGCCCCCGTGTCGAGGTCGACGTCCGGCAGTCGCAGCACCAGGCCGTCGTCACCGTGCATCGCCTGCACGTCGACGCCGAACCGCTCCCGCATCCTGGCGCCGACCGCGAGCGCCCAGGGGGCGTGCACCTGCGCGCCGAACGGCGAGTGCACGACGACCCGCCAGTCGCCGAGCTCGTCGCGGAATCGCTCCACGACGATCGTGCGGTCGTCGGGAACGTGCCCCGTCGCCTCGCGCTGGTCGGCCAGGTACGCGAGCAGGTTGTCGACGGCCCACGCGTCGAGGCCGACGCTCGCGACGCGACGCCGCGCCTGGTCTGTCGGGAGGCTCGCCACCTCACGCACGAACGCCCCGACCGCCCGACCCAGCTCCAGAGGTCGACCCAGCCCGTCGCCGTGCCAGAACGGCAGCTTGCCAGGCTGCCCGGGTGCGGGCGTCACCAGTACCCGGTCGTGCGTGATGTCCTCGATGCGCCAGGACGACGACCCCAGGGTGAACACGTCGCCGACGCGTGACTCGTAGACCATCTCCTCGTCGAGCTCGCCCACCCGGCGACCCGGTCCCTCGCCCGTGGCGAGGAAGACTGCGTAGAGCCCGCGGTCCGGGATGGTGCCACCGCTGGTGACGGCGAGCCGCTGCGCCGCGGGACGACCGCTCAGCGTGTCGGTCATGCGGTCCCAGACGATGCGCGGACGGAGCTCGGCGAACTCCTCGCTGGGGTAGCGCCCGGACAGCATGTCGAGAACCGCTTCGAGGGCGCTGTGCGGCAGGGCGGCGAACGGCGCGGCGCGGCGGACCAGGGCCTCGAGACCGTCGACCTGCCAGTCGTCCATGGCGGTCATGGCGACCACCTGCTGGGCCAGGACGTCGAGCGGGTTGGCGGGCACGCTCAGCGACTCGATGGCCCCCTTTCTCATGCGCTCCACCACGACGGCGCTCGTGACGAGGTCACTGCGAAACTTCGGGAAGAGGATGCCGTGCGAGACCGCACCGACCTGGTGACCCGCCCGCCCGACCCGCTGGAGGCCGGAGGCGACGCTCGGGGGCGACTCGACCTGGACCACCAGGTCGACGGCGCCCATGTCGATGCCGAGCTCGAGCGAGCTGGTCGCCACGACGGCCGGGAGGCGACCAGCTTTGAGGTCGTCCTCGATGAGGGCGCGCTGCTCCTTGCTGACCGAGCCGTGGTGGGCACGCGCGAGCACCGCCGGCGCACCCCGCGTGGATCCGGCCTGGGCCATGAGCTCGCCCGGAGTGCGGCCCGGACCCGCGGCCTCAGCAGGCCGCTCGCCGGCCGAGGCGTCGCCCTCCGCTGCCGCGGCGAGGCGTTCGGCCCACACCTCGTTGAGTCGCGCCGTCAGGCGCTCCGCGAGCCGACGCGAGTTGGCGAACACCAGCGTCGAGCGGTGAGTGGCGATGAGGTCGACGACGCGCTCCTCCACGTGCGGCCAGATCGAGGCGCTGGGGACCGGGTCGGGGCTCACCGTGGGCTCGTCCGACGTGCCGAGGGCCGCGAGGTCGGGCACCGGCACCACCACCTCGAGCTCGACCTGCTTCGGCGACGGCGGTTGGACGATCGTGACGGGCCGGCCGCCCGCCAGGAAGCGCGCCACCTCGTCGACCGGCCGGACCGTCGCCGACAGCCCGACCCGCTGGGCGGGCCTGTCGAGCAGCGCGTCGAGGCGCTCCAGCGTCAGCGCCAGGTGGGCGCCGCGCTTGGTGCCGGCGACCGCGTGCACCTCGTCGAGGATGACGGCCTCGACGCCGCGGAGCGACTCGCGGGCCTGGGACGTGACGAGCAGGAACAGCGACTCGGGCGTGGTGATGAGCACGTCTGGCGGCGTGCGGGCGAAGGCCCGGCGCTCGCGGGCGGGCGTGTCGCCCGACCGCACGCCGACCCGCACGTCCGGCACGGGGACGCCGAGCCGGGCGGCGGACTGGCCGATGCCGGTCAGCGGCGCGCTGAGGTTGCGCTCGACGTCGACGGCCAACGCCTTCAGTGGCGAGACGTACACGACCCGGCAGCGACGACGCACCTCGTCCGGCGGCGCCTGGGTGCTCAGCCGGTCGAGGGCCCAGAGGAACGCGGCGAGCGTCTTGCCCGACCCGGTCGGGGCGACGACCAGCGCGTTCTCGCCGCCGCTCACGGCACGCCAGGCCCCCGCCTGGGCGGCCGTGGGCGCGGCGAAGGACGCCGAGAACCAGTCCCGGGTCGCGGCCGAGAACCGGCCCAGCACGTCGTCCACCATCCTGCGATCGTGCCAGCCACCACCGACGGTGCGCGCGGGCGGACGAGTCGGGCCGTCGCGACGCCCGTGCGATCCTGTGCGGGTGCGGCACAGCGAGTTCTGGCAGCTCATGGAGAGCGAGTTCGGGGAGTCCTACGCGCACACCCTGGCCCGCGAGCTGGTGATGTCCAGCCTGGGCGAGCGGACGGCCGTGCAGGCGCTCGCGGGGCACGAGGACGCGCGGACCGTGTGGTGGGCCGTCTGCGACGCCATGGACGTCCCCGCCGACCGGCGCTGGGGCCCCGACGACGCGCGCACGCGCGGCCGCTGAGCGCCCGGCCCGATCTCCGGGCCTACCAGTAACCCGGTTGCCCTGTCGGTGCGGCTGGCTAGCCTCGATCAGGTGACTCAGCCCTTCTCCTCGGCAGCGTCGGACGTCGGAGGCCTACGACCGCTGGCGGCCGACGCCGCGTCGGCGCTCACCGCGGCTCCCGGTGGTGAGCCGCTCATCGAGGCGCGTGACCTGCGCAAGCGCTTCGGTGACTTCACCGCGGTCGACGGCATCGACGTCCAGGTGCGACGCGGTGAGGCGTTCGGCTTCCTCGGGCCGAACGGAGCGGGCAAGTCGTCGACCATGCGCATGATCGGCTGCATCTCGCCGCCGACGAGCGGCGTGCTGCGTGTGCTCGGTCGTGACCCGGCGTCCCACGGCGCCGCCATCCGGGCCCGGCTGGGGGTCGTGCCGCAGCAGGACTCGCTGGACGGCGAGCTGACCGTCCTCGACAACCTCGTGGTCTACGCCCGCTACTTCGGCTACTCCCGGCAGGAGTCCAACGCTCGGGCCCGTCGGCTGCTCGAGTTCGCGTCACTCACCGACCGGGCCGACAGCCTCGTCGAACCGCTCTCAGGCGGCATGAAGAGGCGGCTGACCATCGCGCGCTCGCTGGTCAACGACCCCGAGATCCTCCTGCTCGACGAGCCGACCACCGGGCTCGACCCTCAGGCGCGCCACGTCCTGTGGGACCGGCTCTTCCGGCTCAAGCGGCAGGGCGTCACGCTCGTCCTCACGACGCACTACATGGACGAGGCCGAGCAGCTCTGCGACCGGCTCGTCGTCATGGACCACGGACGCATCGTGGCCGAGGGCAGCCCACGCCAGCTCATCGACACCTGGTCCAGCCGCGAGGTGCTCGAGCTGCGCTTCGCCGACGACGACCTGACGCCGCACGCCGAGCGGCTGGAGCGTGCGGTCTCGCGCGGGGAGGCCAAGCGGGTCGAGGTGCTGCCCGACCGCCTGCTCGTCTACGCGGACGACGGCGAGGCCGCCTCGGCCAGCGCCCACGCCGCCGGTCTGCGGCCGCTGTCGTCACTGGTGCGCCGCAGCTCCCTCGAGGACGTCTTCCTGCGGCTGACCGGTCGCACGTTGGTCGACTGAGCCACGATGACGCACGACGAGACCGTGCTCCGGCACGAGAGCGAGACCCGGCCGGCTCCGCCGTCGGGACTCGTGGCGACCGCACGCGTGCTGGAGTACCTCCTGCTCGCGTGGCGGCGCGTCTGGCGTGGCACGGTGTTCAGCGGCTTCGTCTCCCCGCTGCTGTACCTCGGGGTCATGGGATACGGGCTGGGGTCGCTCATCGACCGGCCCGGACACGGCACGACGACGCTGGGGGGCGTGTCCTACGTGGCGTTCATCGCGCCTGGGCTGATGGCCGTCACCGCGATGCAGACGTCGGTGGGAGAGGCGTCGTACCCCGTGCTCGGCGCCATCAAGTGGCAGCGCAACTACCACGCGATGCTCGCCACGCCGATCGACACGGTGCACGTGGTGCTCGGCCACCTGGCGTTCATCGTGCTGCGGGCGGTGACCGGCGCCGTGGTGTTCCTCGTCGTGGGCGCGGTGCTCGGGGCCTTCATCTCGGTGTGGGCGCCGACGGCCGTGCTCGCGGTCGCGCTGCTCTCCCTCGCGTACGCCGCGCCGATGTACTGGTTGAGCACGCACGCCCAGAACGACGTCCCCTTCGGTCTCGTCTTCCGTCTCGTGGTGATCCCGACGTTCCTCTTCGCGGGCGCGTTCTTCCCCACGTCGCAGCTGCCGCGGGCCGTCGAGCTGGTCGTGCAGGTGCTGCCTGCCTGGCACGGCGTGCAGCTGTGCCGCGACGCGACGCTCGGCACCGGCACCCTGGCCGGCGTCGTCGTCCACGTGGGCTACCTGCTCCTCTGGGCGGGCGGTGGCCTCTGGCTCGCCCTGCGCGGCCTGCGCCGACGGATGGTGGTGTGAGTGTCTCTCGCCCTGGCCTCGACGGTCTTCGAGCGCAACGTCTACACCTACCGACGGCAGTGGACGGCGTTCCTCACGGGGTTCTTCGAGCCGGTCTTCTACCTGCTGTCTCTCGGTCTCGGCCTCGGTGCGCTCGTCGGCTCCGTGCACACCGACTCGGGGATGGCCGTGACGTACGCGCAGTTCGTGGCACCGGCGATGCTGGCCACGTCCGCCATGAACGGCGCCATCTTCGACGCCACGTACAACATGTTCTTCAAGCTCAAGTACGCCCGCACGTTCGAGGCCATGCTCGCCACGCCGATCGGGCCCCGCGACATCGCGATCGGCGAGGTCGCGTGGTCGATGGTGCGCGTCGGGGTCTACGCGGCGGGCTTCATCGTCATCTCGGTGGCGCTGGGCCTCGTGCTCAGCTGGTGGGCGCTGCTCGCCCTCCCGGTGGCGCTGCTCGTGGGCACCTGCTTCTCGGCGGTGGGCATGGCGGCCACCACCTGGATCCGTGGGTTCGCCGACTTCGACTACATCCAGCTCGCGATCGTGCCGCTGTTCCTGCTGTCCGCGACGTTCTACCCGGTGTCGACCTACCCCGCCTCACTGCGGTGGGTGGTCGAGCTGTCCCCGCTGTACCACGGCGTCGTGGTGGAGCGCGCACTCTTCGTGGGCGACGTCGGCTGGGGCCTGCTGGGCCACGTGGCGGTGCTGCTCGCGCTGGCTGCGGCAGGCGTGGTCGTCACGCGTCGTCGGCTGGCCTCGCTGCTGCTGAGGTGACCGGTTCA
>DASSTJ010000050.1:0-19552 GCA_035707965.1 Actinomycetales bacterium | reverse complement strand
GTGGCCCACACCGGGACGCCACGCACGAAGTTCTTGGTGCCGTCGATCGGGTCGACCACCCAGCGCCGCGACCCGTGCCCGGTGCTCTCCAGCTCCTCGCCGATGACCATGTCGCGCGGTCGGGTGCGCCTGAGCTGACTGCGTACGAGCTCTTCCGCGCTCACGTCGGCGTCGCTGACCGGCGTGAGATCAGGCTTCGTGTCGACGCGCAGGTCGGCGGCCCGGAAGCGGTCCATGGTGAGGCCGTCGACCTGGTCGGCGATGACGTGCGCCAGGCGGAGGTCGTCGTCGTAGGTCGGCACGCTCGGCACGCTACCGCGCCGTCGATCGTTCTCAGCGGACCTTCAGCATCGGCTGCGAGCGTCTGCTGTCGGCAAGGACGGGCGGAGTGAACCGGAGCCGGCCACCAGCCGTGGACAGCATGACCCGACGTGGACCGTCGGCCCGACCCCCAGGAGACGCCGTGACCGCCTCGCCGTTCGACACCTTCCGCGGTCTGCCGGTGCACGCCCTCGTGCTCCACCTGACGATCGTGGCCGTGCCGCTCATGGCACTCGTGACCGCCGTGGTGCCGTGGCGGGCGTCCTGGCGACGTCGCTTCGCCTGGCCCGTGGTGGTCCTCGACGCGCTGGTGCTCGGCCTCGTGTGGGTGACCCGCGAGAGCGGCCTGAAGCTCGAGCACCGTCTGCCGCTGAACCCGCAGATCCTCCACCACGCCGACCTCGGCCTGAAGATGTGGTTCTTCTCCGCCGCGGTGCTGGTGGCCGCGGTCCTCGTCGCGCTGGTCGGACGACGCTCTGGACCTCTCGTGCCCGTGGTCGGCCTGCTCTCGGTGGTCGCTGCCGTCGCGTCCGTCGTCTGGATCGTTCGCGTCGGGGAGGCAGGCTCGTCGGCTGTGTGGAAGGCCATCGTGACGAGCAGCAACCAGCGGTAGGCGTCGGGACGTCGTCCCGTCAGTCGCCGTAGCGCTCTTCGCCGGCGCGGGCCCGCAGCACGCGGCGCAGCGAGTCGAGCCGGGAGCGGCCGGCGGGACCGGCGCGGCCCTCCTCGACCCAGGCGTCGAGGGCGCACTCGGGCTCGTCGTGGGTGCAGCCACGAGGGCACCCGGCGGTGCCGGGCTCCAGGTCGGGGAACGCGTTGATGATGCGCGCCAGGTCGATGTGCGCGAGGCCGAACGAGCGGACGCCGGGCGTGTCGATCACCCAGCCGTCCTGGTCGGGCAGACGCAGGGCGACGGCGGACGTCGAGGTGTGCCGTCCGCGGCCCGTGACCTCGTTCACGACGCCTGTCGACCGCCCGGCACCCGGCACGAGCTGGTTGACGAGCGTGGACTTGCCCACACCGGAGTGGCCCACGAGCACCGTGCGTCGTCCTCGCAGCGACTGCCGGACGTCGTCCAGGCCCGCGATCGTGCCGTCGTCGCGGCGGCTGGTGACGACGTAGGGCACGTCGAGCGGGGCGTACGAGGCGAGAAAGGGCGCCGGGTCGGCGAGGTCGGCCTTCGTGAGCACCAGCAGCGGGTCGAGCCCGCCGTCGTAGGCGGCGACGAGGCAGCGGTCGACCATGCGCGGCCGCGGCTCCGGCTCGGCGAGCGCGGTGACGATCGCCATCTGGTCGGCGTTGGCCACGATGACGCGCTCGTACGGGTCGGTGTCGTCCGCGGTGCGCCGCAGGGACGTCCGCCGCTCCTCGATGCGCACGATGCGGGCCAGCGCGTCCGGGCCGCCGCCGGTGTCGCCGACGAGAGCGACCTGGTCGCCGACCACCACCGACTTGCGCCCGAGCTCGCGCGCCTTCATCGCGATGACGGTGCGCTCGCCGCCGCGCCGCTTCGACGTCCTCTCGCCGGTCAGCACCGTGTACCGGCCGCGGTCGACCGCGACGATCAGGCCGCCCTCGGCGTCGGAGTGCGACGGCCGCTCCTTCGTCCGGGGCCTCGAACCCCGACGCGACGGGCGTACGCGGACGTCGCTCTCGTCGTACTGACGACCCCGCGCCATCAGTGGCTCGTGAGCAGGTCGGCCCACCTCGCCGTGAAGCGCGGGAGCGTCTTGGCGGTCGTCTCGACGTCCTCGACGACGACTCCCGGCACCGCGAGGCCGACGACGGCACCGGCCATCGCCATGCGGTGGTCCAGGTAGGTGGCCCAGCGCCCGCCGTGAAGCGGCGCCGGCTCGATGCGGAGGCCGTCGGCCGTCTCGGTCACCCGACCGCCGAGCCCGTTGATCTCCGTCGCCAGCGCGGTCAGGCGGTCGCTCTCGTGACCGCGCAGGTGCGCGATGCCCCGGAGCCAGGACGGCGACTGCGCGAGCGCAGCCAGGGCCGCGACGACCGGCGTGAGCTCGCCGACGTCGTGGAGGTCGACGTCCACGCCCTCGATCACCTCGCCACCGCGCACCGTCAGTCCGGTGCGGTCGAGAGTCACGTCCGCGCCCATCGCGTCGAGGATGTCGCGCAGGCCGTCGCCGGCCTGGGTGGTGTGGTCGGGCCACCCGGGTACGTGAACGCGGCCGCCGGTGACGAGGCCCGCGGCCAGGAACGGTGCGGCGGTGGACAGGTCGGGCTCGACGTCGACGTCGAAGGCGCTGATGGCGCCGGGTGACACCCGCCAGGTGTTGGGCTCGCCGTCGTCCACCTCCACGCCGCGGTCGCGCAGCACCTCGACGGTCATCTCGATGTGCGGCTGGCTGGGCACCGGCTTGCCATCGTGGTGCACCACGACCCCCCGGTCGAAACGGGCACCCGCCAGCAGCAGGCCGGAGATGAACTGGCTGGACGCCGACGCGTCGAGGGTGACCTCGCCGCCGGCAACCCCGCCCGTGCCCTGGACCGTGAAGGGCAAGGCGCCGCGCCCTTCGTCGTCCACACCGACCCCGAGCGCGCGCAGCGCGTCGAGCAGCGGTGCCATCGGGCGCTCGCGGGCGCGCGGGTCGCCGTCCAGCGTGACCGGCCCGTCGGCCAGCGCGGCGACGGCCGGCAGGAAGCGCATCACCGTGCCGGCCAGCCCAGCGTCGACGGTGACGTCCCCCCGCAGCGGCTGCGGCGTCACGAGCCAGTCGACCCCCTCAGCGGACGCGTCACCGTCGGCGTCTCGGACGTCAGCCCCGAGTGCTCGCAGGCAGTCCGCCATCAAGAGGGTGTCCCGGGACCGCAACGGCCCGCTCAGTCGGCTCGGCCCGTCGGCGAGAGCGGCCAGCACCAGAAGCCGGTTGGTCAGGGACTTGCTGCCGGGAACCCGGACCGTCGCGTCGACCGGACCGCGCGCCGTCGGTGCGGTCCAGCCACGCTGGTCGGTGGCGCTCGTCTCGAGGGTCATGCAGGACAGTCTCGCCGGTCACCGCAGCGAGGTCGGCCGGGGACCGCAGTGTGGTCCGCGCGTCGGAGGCACGTGCGGCAGCGCTCAGCCGACGTGGAGCGCGTCGGCGAGGTGGTGCTTGGCGTCGTGGGCCTCCTGCCGGGCGGACCTGGCGGCGAGCTTGGCCTCCCGCTTCGCGGCCTTCGCCATCATGGCGGTCTCGTGCTTGGTCGCGCGGGCCGTGCGCTTCGCGTCCTTGGCCGCGTGGCGGGCACGCCAGCCGAGGCCAGGCTTGCCACCGGTGTCGACGACGGCGAGCAGCAGGCCGCCGAGCATGCTGAGGTTCTTCTGCAGCTGCAGGCGCTGCACCTTGCGCTGCTTCGGGTCCTTGACCTCCCAGAAGGGGTGGCCGGCGAGGGTCGTGGGGATCAGCGACAGCGCGAGCGCGAGCGCGGACAGCCGGGGCAGCTTGCCGGCGGCCAGGAGCGTGCCGGCGCCCATCATCACGGCGCCGTTCGCGCGCACGACGAGCT
Source organism: Actinomycetales bacterium (assembly GCA_035707965.1). GTDB lineage: Bacteria > Actinomycetota > Actinomycetes > Actinomycetales > Angustibacteraceae > DASSTJ01. The sequence goes on along the minus strand of DASSTJ010000050.1, from coordinate 15,724 downwards.
CCGGGTCGTCCGGGAGCCCGAGCGGCGGGGCGATCTTCGCGAGCAGTGGAGCGGCCGTCTTCGCCCGGTCGCCCGGGTGGCGGTAGGCGTCCAGCCCCCCGATGACGAACTGGGTGGCAAGCAGCGGACGGGCGATGCGACGTACGGCGGACATGGGACCTCCTGCTCGACTCCGCCCCATCCTGCCCACATCACCGGTTCGCCGCGACCCCGGCCACGAGGCGTCGAACGCGGTCAGACCCCCGTGGCAGGGTGGTCCCATGTGCGGCAGGTATGCGGCGACGGCGAACCCGGACGACCTCGTCGAGGAGTTCGAGGTCGACTCCGACCAGACCGGCGGCTCCCTGCGGCCGCAGTACAACCTGGCGCCTACCGACGCGGCGCCGGTCGTCGTCGAGCGGCCGCCGCGTGACGACAAGCAGGCCCCGCCAGAGCGCACGCTCCGCCTGCTGACGTGGGGTCTGGTGCCCTCCTGGGCGAAGGACAGGTCGGTCGGCAACCGCATGATCAACGCTCGTGCCGACACGCTGCTGGAGAAGCCGGCCTACCAGCGGGCCGCGCTGTCGCGCCGCTGCCTCGTTCCGGCTGACGGCTGGTACGAGTGGCAGAAGAGCCCGGTCGCCACGGACGAGAAGGGCAAGCCGCGACGACAGCCGTTCTTCACGAGGCTGGCGGACGGCGACCGGCTGGCGTTCGCGGGCCTCTTCGAGTTCTGGCGGGACGACACGCGGCCGGACGACGACCCCGATGCCTGGCTGACCACGTACGCCATCATCACCACGGACGCCGAGCCGGGCCTCGACCTCCTGCACGACCGCATGCCGTTCGTGCTGCCGCGCGACCGGTGGGACCGTTGGCTCGACCCGGCGGTGACCGAGCCGGCCGAGGTCTCCGCGCTGCTCGCGCCGGTGGCCCCGGGGCGGTTCGAGACGTACCCGGTCTCGCGACGGGTGGGCAACGTGCGCAACACCGGCCCCGAGCTGCTCGACCCTGCCCCGGCCTCCGAGCTGGTGGGCGTGCTGGACCCGGCGACCGGCGAGCTGATCGGCGTGTAGCCGGCCGACTGCCCAGGTCGCGTCGACGGCTCGAGCCGTGTCCGGAATGCCGCACCCTGGCTCGGCGTTCACCCGACCGTCGAGGTCGTCGAGGAGCTAGGGGAGGACGTCCGTGCTGGTCGCCGTGCCGGCCCATCAGGTCGATGGTCCGCCGTTCGGGCGCTCGGGCGCCCCGTGCGCGTCCGGACTACGCTGGACCCCGATGACAGACACGACCACCGGCTCCCCGGAGCCGGGCACCCCAGACGAGCGCGGCTCCGGTGTGACGAGCGGCGACGAGCCCGTCGACGACACCACGAGGGCTCCGGAGGCGGAGACGACCGAGCAGCGTCGCGAGCGCTTCGAGCGTGACGCCCTGCAGTACCTCGACCAGCTCTACTCGGCGGGTCTGCGCATGACGCGCAACCCGTCCGACGCCGAGGACCTCGTCCAGGAGACGTTCGCCAAGGCCTACGCCGCCTTCCACCAGTACCGCCCGGGCACGAACCTCAAGGCCTGGCTGTACCGCATCCTGACGAACACGTACATCAACACGTACCGCAAGAAGCAGCGCGAGCCGCAGCAGTCCGACGCCGAGAACATCGAGGACTACCAGCTGCACCGCGCGGAGTCGCACTCCTCCCGGGGGCTCCGGTCGGCGGAGACGGAGGCGCTCGACCACCTTCCGGACAGCGACGTCAAGGAGGCGCTGCAGAAGATCCCCGAAGACTTCCGGATGGCGGTGTACTACGCCGACGTGGAGGGCTTCGCGTACAAGGAGATCGCGGAGATCATGGGCACCCCCATCGGCACCGTGATGTCCCGGCTCCACCGGGGGCGGCGCCAGCTGCGCGCCCTGCTCGAGGACTACGCGGCCGAGCGAGGTCTCGCCGGCGCGACGAGTGGCCCGGGGAGCGACGCGTGAGCTGCGGCAAGCCCCACGAGACGGACTGCTCGGAGGTTCTCGACCGGGTGTTCGAGTACCTCGACAACGAGATGGACACGTTGGACTGCGCCAAGATCAAGCAGCACCTCGAGGAGTGCGCGGCCTGCCTGCGCGAGTACCACATGGACGAGGTGCTGAAGGCGGTGGTCCGCCGCAGCTGCGCCTGCGAGAAGGCCCCTGACGAGCTGAGGCTGCGGGTGCTGACGCGCATCACGCAGGTCCGCCTCGAGCTCGAGGGCTGAACCAGCTCGAGGGCTGAACCAGGCGTCAGCCGCCACCCAGGACGACGAGAGGCCCCGACCGTACGGTCGGGGCCTCTCGTGCGTGCCGTCTGCGCTCAGGCGTTCGGCTTCTTGCCGTGGTTCGCCGCGTTCTTCTTGCGGGCGCGGCGCTTGCGGGCGCGCTTGCTCATGTGGACTCCCGTCGGGTCGTTCGTGTGCTCGATCTCCATGGTCCCACACGGCGCCGCTGTCGCTCGACCGTGCACGGTCGCCGGACAGGTGCCCGCCCGGCACGACGCCCTCAGGTGGTCAGCTGGCGGTTGAGCGCCGCCAGCACGGCGCGCGCGATCGCGTCGGTGGGGTCGGCCCGGACGACGGCGCTGCCGCTGAGCAGCTGCTGGCCGACGCGCGGCACGGTGAGCGACAGCACGACGAGGGCCGCCTCGTGCGCGCCGGCGGTCACGAGCTGCGCGGACTCGACCTCGCAGGGCAGTCCCAGCAGCTCGTCGAGCGCGTGGATGGTCGCGACCGCGACCAGACGAGAGCGGCCGCTGAGCGCCGAGGAGCCGCGCGCAGTCCCGTCGTAGCGGTCGTCCCCGACGCCGATCGTGACGGAGGCCGTGGCCTCCTGCTGAGCGGTGAGCATGCTCACCGACGCGATCACGGGGCGTCCTGCCTGCGCGTCCTCGCCGCCCAGCGGGTCGTCGGGAGAGGCAGCCGGTGTCGGCACGGCGGCCTCGCCGATCTGCACGACGCTGACGATGCGGTGGTCGATGTCCAGGTCGAAGCTCGCCATCGCCAGCGACTGCACGTCGCGGACGACCTGCTTCGCCGGCTTGCCGGGCGCCGCCAGCACGTGGACCTCCGTCGGCGTGCCGTCACCGGTCGTGACGATGCTGACGGCCTGGACGCCGGGCAGGGCGCGCAGGGCGTCCTCGAGGTCGGGCCGGAGGCGAAGCGTGGTCAAGGCGAGCTCCAAGCATGGGGGGACGTCCCGACGGTAGCGTCCGCCCCGGCCCGCACGAAGGAAAGCGGACTCTGCGTAACCCGAGTGGGCGACGGGGGACACCCATGCGGCCCAACGACCCCACCAGTCACTCCGGTTACGCCCGGAAATGTCAGTTTAGTGATCAAGAACTTCTGCCGATACCCTCCCTCGGCGCGTGGATCTAGGGCTAGCCTGCGAGCGCAGCAGCAGGTCGACCGGGGCACGACCACCACAACTCCAGAGCGCGTGACGGGGGCCGGCGGACGAACAGGCGGGTGATTCCCCCCGGTTCACCCGGCCGCACCACCTTCATTCCAAGCGGAGCGGAGAGCGCACAGGCATCAGCGGGCCTGTGACATCTCAAGCGAGGAGTGATGTCAGGTGAGCACGATCATCTCCGCAGTCGAGAAGTTCCTTTCCCCTCAGGCCATGTGGTCCTGGAACGGCGGCAAGTGACCGCAGAGCAGATCTGATCGCCGACCCCCGTCTCGCGTGCTGGCCCGGACGACGGAGGGTGACGTGGCCACGCCCGGACGCACCACGGTCTTCGTCACGTGCACGTTCGGCGTCGCCGTCTCGGTGCTCGCCGTCTGGTGGTCGTTCTCCGGTCCCCGCAGCTGGCCCGCGGTCGGCGTCCTCGCCGTCCTCTGCGTCATCGGGGCGCAGGCGCGAGTGCGCAGCCTCGGCCACGGCGCCGACCTGTCCATCAACTCGATCGTGCAGCTCACGGCCATCCTGCTCACCGGTCCGGTCGGCGCGATGCTGGTCGGCGGCTCGTCCTGGCTGCTGGAGCTGGGCCGCAACCGACCTCCGCTGCGGGTCCGGGCGTTCAACCTGGCCGTGGCCGTGCTCATCACCGCAGGGGCGTCCGGCGCCTACCTCCTCGTGGGCGGACAGCTCGACATCACCAGGTCGCAGACGCCAGGCCAGCTGGTGGTCCGGGTCGCGCTCCCCCTCATCGCAGCGAACGTCGTGATGTGCCTGCTCAACGCCGTGCTCCTCGCGGCCGTCGTCAGCATGCACAACGCGCTCCCGTACCGCGAGACGGTCGGCGACATCCTTCGCGGTGGCGGCCTCGCCTACGTGGGGTACGGGGTGTTCGGCCTGCTGCTCGCCGTCGTCTGGGACGCCGCCGGCGTCGGCCCCATGGCTGCCGTCCTCGTGCTCGCACCGCTGTTCATCGCGCGCTGGGCGTTCGCTCAGTACGCCGACGAGCGCGCCGCGCACGACCGCACGGTGGCGGCGCTCGTGCAGGCGGTCGAGGCCAAGGACCACTACACCCGCGGGCACAGCGAACGCGTGGCGAAGGCGTCGGTGCTCATCGGGCGCACCGTCGCCCTGCCAGCGCAGCGCACGGCCACCTTGCACTTCGCCGGCATGCTGCACGACGTCGGCAAGATCGGCGTCCCCACCGCCATGCTGCGCCGCACCGGCGCCCTCACGGACGAGGAGTTCGCTGCGATCGCCCGTCACCCGGTGCAGGGCCTGGAGCTGGTCCGCGAGATCGAGTTCCTCGGCGAGGCGTTCGAGGGCATCCTGCACCACCACGAGCGCATGGACGGCCGCGGCTACCCGATGGGCCTGATGGGCGAGGCGATCCCCGAGTTCGCCCGGATCATCGCCGTGGCCGACGCCTTCGACTCGATGACCTCGACGCGGTCGTACCGCCAGGCGCGGGAGGTGGACGAGGCCGTGCTCGAGCTGCGTCGCTGTGCCGGCAGCCAGTTCGACTCCGAGTTCGTCGAGGCGCTCGCTCACGGGCTCGAGCGAACCGAGTGGGAGCCCACGCGCGTGGCCAGCCCCGTGGACGACGACGTGCCCGCCGCCGACGTGCTGGCGGCGGTCGACCACGACGACCCGCGCGTCGCCGTCCCGGCGCCGCGCGAGTACCGCCGCGGCACGCCGTCCACCGGCATGACACCGTCCGGGGCCTCGGCATGACCGGCGGCGGCGAGGAGCCGGTGTCGTGAGGCAGCGTGTCCAGTCCGCCCGGTTCACCCCGAGCACCTTCGTCGTCGCGCTCGCGACGCTCTGCGTCGTGGGTGCTCTGGTGGCCTTCGCCGTCCGCGTCAGCAACGAGGGGGCGCTGGACGGCGCCGACGTGCTGGTCTCGTTCGGGCTCGCCGTCGCCGTGGGGGAGTGCCTGCGTGTGCAGATCGCGCCCGGCCGGGACGTCGCCCCGATCGGTATGGCGGCGGCGCTCGCTTTCGCGCTGCTGCCCGAGGCCACCTCGGGCCGGGCCACCGGCTACGGCGGGGCCACGGTCATCGTCCTGGTTGCCGTCGGCACCCTGCTCGGCATCGCTCCCCACCTGCTGACGGACCGCGCGCTCGACCGCGACGGCATCGCCCACCGGCTCGTGTCGGTCAGCGTCATCGCCGTGCTGTTCCGCGAGGTGCCCTTCGGCGACGTGCCCCTGGTCGAACGCGTCCAGCTGTGGGACGTCCACCGCTGGCGTGTCGCCGCGGTCATGGTCGTCGCCGTCGGCCTGACGATGCTGCTCGACGCCTGCCTGGGTGCCATCATCCGCGCGTCACGCGAGCACTCGCCGCTGACGCCGGTCGTCCGTGACGACCTGCGGGACCTCGCCGGTCTCGGCAGCGCGATCGGCTCGACCGGCATCCTCATCGCGCTCGCAGCGCGACCCATGGGCCTGCTGGCCGTTCCGGTCTTCCTGGCTCCGCTGCTCCTCACCCAGTTCGCGTTCCGCCGGTACGCCACGGTGCGGGCTACGTACCACCAGACGGTGCGTGCGCTGTCCCGGGTGACCGAGATCGGCGGTTACACCGAAACGGGACACTCGCTGCGCGTGGCCGAGCTGGCGCAGGCGATGGGTCGGCAGCTGGGCTTCGGCGAGCGCGAGCTGCGCGACCTGGAGTACGCGGCCCTGCTGCACGACATCGGTCAGCTGTCCCTGACCGAGGCCATCCCTGGCGGCGCGACCGTGATGGCCGCGGCCGGCGAGCAGCGGCGCATCGCAGGCCTCGGCGCAGAGGTCGTGCGCCAGGCGAAGGTGCTCGACACCGTCGCCACGATCGTCGAGCAGCAGGCGGAGCCGTACCGGCGGGCGCAGGAGGCGCCGCTGGGCGACGAGGTCGATGGCGTGCCGATGGCCAGCCGGATCATCAGGGTGGCCAACGCCTACGACGACCTGGTCGGCGACGTCCCGGGCCGGGTGCGTCGGCAGCAGGCCCTGGAACGGCTGCAGCTGGGCGTGGCGTACGACTACGACCCCCGGGTCGTCGCGGCGTTGCGGCGCGTCGTCGAGCGCTTCGAGGCTGAGCTCCCCGACCGGGTGTGAGGCACCGGCGACGGTCCCGTCCAGCCGTGCGAGCCGTCCGTCGGAGTCGTCCAGCTAGTTGGTCATGAAGGCGTCCACGTCGATTCGCGCGTGCCCGTTGGTGGCCAGGTTCACGACCTTCACGACGTGCCTGCCGGCCGGCATGGCGCGCTGGAAGACGACGACCCGATTGCCGTTCGCCGCCGCCCAGGTGTTGACCGTCTTCACCCTCACGCCATCGACGAAGATGGCAGCAGAGCCCCGAGCCGGCCCCCTCGCCATGACGACAGCCATGTGCTCGCCGTCCTCGTCGTAGGTGTCGGTGTAGCTGATGCTCGCGCTCCTGGCCGTCGTCATCGCCATCGTCCTGCCAGACGCGCACGCGCAGCTCACGGTCCTCCAGGTCCCCGTGGAGGCGACGGTCCCCGTGGAGGAGCCGCTCCAGTCGTAGCCGTCTTGCTGCACGACGACTGGCTTGGAGTACACCCGGACGGCGGAGCCGTTGCCGTAGCAGTCCGTGGCGTAGATCAACCAGCCCACGGTGGAGTCCTCAGTGTCGCCCAGCTGCCCGAAGTAGTCGTCGTTCTGGAGCGTGATCGAGGCCCTGAACGGCGTGGAGTGGATGACCAGGTCGTCGTAGACCAGGTAGTTGTCGTTCGGTGGGTAGGACTGGCCCTCGTAGGTGAGCCTGAAGATGTTGATGCCGCAGATTCGTCCGCTGTCGTCGTTGATCGTGTAGGTCATCCTCTGGTCGACCTTGGTGGTCTGGGCCTCCAGGTCGTTGCTGACCCTGTAGTCGGCCGCGCTGATCACGCTGCCGACCACGAAGCTGGCGTAGACGTTCGTGCTGATCACGGGCGCGGTGACGTCGTGGGCGGCGAGTGCTGACGCGGCAGGGGAGAAGGCGGACAGGGCGATGGCGGTCGCAGCCGCCGCAATGGCTCGGACGCGCATGGGGACCTCCCCACTGGAACCGCCGGCCAACGCCGGTCACCACCATGCTGGTCGCCAGATCTGGCCTGGACAACCACCCCGATGGGTCTTGCGGACCAGAGGCTCCACGAGTACAAGTGCCGCTTCCCCGGGCCTGCGGTCGTGAACGTGAACCACGGTGAGTGGCTCGCCTTATGCTCTACGGCGTCGCAGTGGTCGAGTCCGTTGCGCCTCTGCTGGGTTCGACGATCGAGCGAGTCCCGCGCAGCGGTCTCGCCGTCAGTGCTCAACGCGCAAGTTCAACCGTTCTGCTCGGTCCTCAAGTCGACGGCAGGAGGCGCCGATTGAGGACCGTGGATCCGACACGCATGTCCGTGGCTCCGTTCCTGCGCGCCCTGGTGGAGCTGCGCGGGTCCGACCTGCACATCAAGGTGGGCTCGCCCGCCCGCGTGCGCATCGACGGCCGGCTGCGCAAGCTGCAGGGCGAGATGCTGTCGCCCGACGACACGCAGGCCATCGCGGACGAGGTCATGCGCGACGACCTCCGCGAGACGTTCCGGCTCACCAACGAGGCGGACTTCGCCTACTCGCTGGCCGGCGTCGGTCGCTTCCGCGTCAACGCCTTCCGCTCCCGTGGCTCCGTCGGTCTCGTGTTCCGGCGGGTGTCGGTCGGTGCCATCCCCCTGGACGACCTCGGCGTCCCGCCGGTCATCAGCCAGCTCGCCCTCGAGCCGCGCGGGCTGGTGCTCGTCACCGGACCGACCGGCTCCGGCAAGACGACCACGCTCGCCGGCATGGTCGACCACATCAACAGCAACCGCGAGTGCCACATCGTGACGATCGAGGACCCGATCGAGGTCCTGCACCGCGACGCGCTCTCGATGATCAACCAGCGCGAGGTGCGCCTCGACACGGCGGACTTCTCCGTCGCCCTCCGCGCCGCGATGCGGCAGGACCCCGACGTCATCCTCGTCGGTGAGATGCGCGACGCCGAGACGGTGAAGGCGGCGCTCGCAGCCGCCGAGACCGGCCACTTCGTCATGTCGACGCTGCACACGACGAACGCCCAGGAGACCATCGCCCGCATCATCGACTTCTTCCCGCCGCACGAGCAGAAGCAGGTGCGGCTCAGCCTCGCCGGCTCGCTGCGCGGCATCGTCTGCCAGCGGCTCGTGCCGCGCGCCGACGGGCAGGGCCGGTGCCTCACCATGGAGGTCTGCGTCAACACCGGCCGCGTGGCCGACGCCATCGCCGACCCCGACAAGACGAACACGCTCACGGAGCTGATCAGCGAGGGCGGCTTCTACGGCATGCACACGTTCGACCAGCACCTCACGACGCTGATCCGTGACGGCGTGGTGACGCTGGACGACGCCATGGGCGCCTCCACGAGCCCGCACGACCTCACCGTCGAGCTGCGCCGCCTGGGCCTCGTCGCCTGACTCTCAGCTTCTGACGCCTTTGCGACCTCTCGGGGCCGCTGATGGCGTGGCAAAGTCGTCAGAAGTGGATCCCGCGGAGCGCGTAATCTCGACAGGGTGACCACGCCCGACGACGAGAGCGCGCGCCGGGCGGAGCTGACTTTCACGGTCACGGCCTCCGACACCGCGCAGGCGGTCGGTTCGGGCAGCCTGCCCGTGCTCGGCACGCCACGGCTGCTGGCGTGGTGCGAGGCCGCGACGTGCGCCGCCGCGGAGCACCTGTCCGGCGGGGGCCGCACGACGGTGGGCACCCGGGCCGAGCTGGAGCACAGGTCCGCGTCGGCGGTCGGGTCCGTCGTCCACGTCGTCGCCGACCTCGTGCACACGGACGGGCGCCTGCTGCGCTTCTCTGTAGCGGCCTCGGACCGTGACGGGAGGCTGCTCGCGACGGGGGAGATCACCCGGGTCGTCGTCGACGCCGACCGGTTCCTCGCACGGCTGCCCCGTCCCTGACACCCGACCGGCCAGCCCTGGGCGTCCCACTTCTGACGCCTTTGCTACGCGTCGCCGACGTGGAAGACGTGGCAAAGCCATCAGAAGTTGGGTGGTGCCTCAGGTGAGGGGGCGGTCGTAGCCGATCAGCTGCACCGACGTGTCCTGCTCGGGCACCCAGTCGAGGTCGGGCCGGCGGGTGAACCCCAGGCGTTCGTAGAGCCGGTGCGCTGCCTGCATCTCGGTCTGCGTCGACAGCACCATGCGGACGGCGCCGTCCGTCGTGCCCTGCGCCATCGCGGCGCGGACGAGCCGCTCGCCCACTCCGCGGCCGCGTGCCTCCGGGCGCACGCCGAGCATGCGGATCTCGCACTCGTCGCTGTCGGCCAGCTGCGCGTAGGGGGTGCCGCCGCGCGCGTAGGTCAGGCTGCCCAGCACGGCGCCGTCCCTCACGTCGACGGCGACGAGCAGCGTGGCCCGCGCGGCGCGGCTGGCGGCGTCCCGCAGCCTGGCGGCGTACCACTCGTTGACCCGCAGGTCGGCCAGGTACGCCTCGGCGACCGCCTGACCGGCGGCGTCGAGCTCGTGGGGACGGGCGAGGTGAACGTCGATGCCGTCGGGCGAGCCCGGCCGCGGCGGCGACGACGGCTCGGGGGAGCCGACGTCGTCGTCACGGGACAGGTGAGGCACGTCGTCGAGCATGTGTCCGATCTTGCCAAGCCCGTCGCCGTGGCGGCTGCAGACTCACCCGAGAGGACTAACGGCCCTAGATGCCGGTCGTCGTCCGCGGGTAGGGGATCTCGGCGTCGGTGATCACGTTCACCAGGTACGGGACGTCGGCGGCGAACGCGCGGTCGAGCGCCTCGCCCAGCCGGGCTGGTGACGTGACGGTCTCGCCGGCACCCCCGAGGGCTCGTACGACCTCGTCGTAGCGCGCGGCGCCCAGGTCGGCCACCACGTCGTACCCGTACAGCATGCGCATGGGGTGTTTCTCCAGCCCCCAGGCCGAGTTGTTGCCGCACACCATGACCACGGGCAAGTCGTGCCGGACCAGCGTGTCGACGTCCATCAGGCTGAACCCGGCGGCCCCGTCGCCGAGAAGCAGCACCACCTGGCTGCTGGGTCGCGCCAGCCGCGCCGCGATGGCGTAGCCGAGGCCGGTGCCGAGGCAGCCGTACGGGCCCGGGTCCATCCAGCCTCCGGGTCGACCCGGCTCGACGAACCGGCCCGCGAAGGAGACGAAGTCGCCGCCGTCGCCGACGACCACCGCGTCCTCCGCGAGCCGGGGCACCAGCTCGCCGTAGATACGTGCCGGGTGCAGGGGCTCGGCGTCGCTTCGCAGCAGCTCGGCGTCGACCCGCAAGGCCGCCTCGTGCGTCTGGCGCAGCCCGGTGGCCCACGCGCGGGCGTCGGCGTGCAGGCCGTCGTGGAGCGAGCGGGCGAGGCCACGCAGCACCTCGGACAGGTCGCCGCTCACCTGGTCGGTCAACGTGGCGTGGGTGCTGAGCTGGTCAGGGGCGTCGGCGACGTGGACGACGTCGGCCGGTGCGGCGCCGTCCTTGCCGCCGAACTGCCCGTACCCGAGCCGGAAGTCGAGCGGCGTGCCGACGACGACGACGAGGTCCGCCGCGCCGAAGGCACGGCTGCGCGCTCGCGTGACCAGCGACGGGTGCGAGGGGGGCAGCACGCCGCGCGCCATGCCGTTGGGGACGACCGGCAGGCCGGTCTGCCCGACGAGGTCGGCGGCCGCCTCCTCGGCGCCGTCCGTCCAGACGTCCGAGCCGAGCACCAGCACGGGACGTCGGGCGGCGGCGACCCGGGAGGCGATGCGTGCGATCGCGTCGGTGTCGGGCTCCCGCGTGACCCGACGAGATGTCGCTGGGCCGGCCGGGCCGTCGTCCGGGCGTCGCACCGGGGTGCGGCTGAAGAGCGTGTCCATGGGGACGTCGAGGAAGACCGGACCGCGGTGCGGTGACGTGGCGAGCGTGAAGGCGTCGTCTGTGGCTCGACCCAGCTGTGCGACGTCGTGCACGGTCGACGCGGACTTGGTGACCGGTGCGAGCAGCGGTGGCTGGTCGAGCTCTTGGAGGCTCCCGGTGCCCCAGCGGTAGTCGGGCGCGCGACCGCCCAGCACGAGCAGCGGGCTGCCGTTGAACCAGGCCGTCGTCACGGCCGATACCCCGTTGGTGACACCGGGACCGGCGGTCAGCACGGCGAAGCCCGGCGTGCGCGTCAGCTTGGCGTAGCCCTCGGCAGCGAAGACCGCCGTCTGCTCGTGCCGTACGTCGAGGAGCCGTACGGGTGGGTCAGCCGTGACAGCGGCGTCGTACACCGGGAACACGTGCGCCCCGCTCAGGGTGAACACCGTGTCGACGCCGTGGTCCACGGCAGAACGCAGCACGGCCTGACCGCCGTGCTCGTCGGCCGGCGTGCTCGTCGGGTCGTCCGGCTTCTGCGTCACCGTGTCGGTCATGCCGACAGCCTCTCAGGAGCGGTGCCTCGGCGTACACGGCTCGGCCGTTCGTAGGACCGAGGTCCCACGGCGACGCGATGTCGCCGTAGGGGGCCGTGGATCCTCCGGGCAGGTCTGCCTCCACCGACGGGTATGACTTCGCTGCCCCGCGAGCCGGGCTCGCGGGGCAGCTCTGACGGTCAGGACGCGAGCTCGGGCAGGTCCTTGACGCGCGGGTCGCCGGCGTCGGCGCGGTAGTCCTCCGGAAGCGTCACGTCGTCCCCGGCAGGAGCCCGAAGGGCCCGCAGGACCACCGTCACCACGACGGCCACGATGACGTTGATGACGAAGGCCGTCAGAGCGATGTACCCGGTCTTGCCGATCAGCTCGATCGCGCCGACCGACGAGCCGAAGTGCTTGCCGGTGGCGGGGTTGATCTGCTGGTAGGCCGTGATCGTGCCGTAGACCATCGCCACCGCCCAGCCGAGCAGCAGCGCCCAGCGGTGGAACCACCGTGTGTAGAGGCCGAACACGATGGCCGGGAACGTCTGCAGGATCCAGACCCCGCCGAGCAGCTGGAAGTTCAGGGCCAGCGTCTTGTCGAGGGTGAACACGAAGGCGAGCGCGCCTAGCTTCACGAGGAGCGACACGACCTTGGACACCTTTGCTTCTTGGGCGTCCGTGGCGTCGGGGTTGATGAAGTCGCGGTAGATGTTGCGCGTGAAGAGGTTCGCTGCCGCGATCGACATGATGGCGGCCGGCACGAGGGCGCCGATCGCGATGGCCGCGAACGCGACGCCCGCGAACCACGACGGGAAGTTGTCCTCGAACAGCTGGGGCACCACCAGCTGAGCGTTGGGCTGACCGTCGAGCCCGATCGGCTTGGTGCCCGCGGCGATCGCGACGAATCCGAGGAGGGCCAGCAGGCCGAGCATGAACGAGTACGCCGGCAGGATCGAGGCGTTGCGCCGGATCACGTTGCGGCTCTTGCTCGACAGCACCGCGGTGATGGAGTGCGGGTACATGAACAGCGCCATCGCGGAGCCGAGCGCCAGCGTCGCGTACGGCCACATGCTCGCGGTCGTGGGGATCACCGACCCCACCGGCTTGCCGGTCGCGGGGTTGGTCTTCGCGAACTTCTCGCCGGCGGCGTCGAAGACGTGGTGCCAGCCACCGACCTTGGACGGCAGGTAGACGATCGCCACGATGATGACCAGGTAGATCAGCGTGTCCTTCACGAACGCGATGGCGGCTGGTGCGCGCAGGCCGCTGGAGTAGGTGTAGGCCGCGAGGACCGCGAAGGCGATGAGCAGCGGCAGGTCCTGCGCCAGCTTGCCGCCCGTGCCGCCGAGTCCGAGCACCTCGAGCACGGCCTGGATGCCGACGAGCTGCAGGGCGATGTACGGCATCGTGGCGAGGATGCCGGTGATCGCGACCGCGAGCGACAACCCGCGGGAGCCGTAGCGTCCCTTGACGAAGTCGGCGGGGGTGACGAAGCCGTGCGTGTGCGACACGGACCACAGCCGGGCCATGAAGACGAAGATGATCGGGTAGACGACGATCGTGTACGGAACGGCGAAGAAGCCGCTCACGGCGCCGGTGGCGAACATCGCGGCGGGCACCGCCACGAACGTGTAGGCGGTGTAGAGGTCTCCTCCCAGCAGGAACCACGTGATCCACGTGCCGAACCCGCGGCCGCCGAGGCCCCACTCGTCCAGGCTGTGCATGCCGCCGCCGCTGTGCCGCCAGCGCATCGACAGGAAGCCGAGCACGGTGACCGCGAGGAACAGGATGATGACGATGGTCAGGGCCACGCCGTTCACGGAGTGGTCGACCGTGGTGGCTGCTGCGATCATCGCCCGCTCCCGTCGTCCGGGTTGCGGGGTGCACGTCGTTGCGATGGCGGGCGGACGCGTCGTCGCTCGTGGTGGACGACGATGCGGTACGCGATGGACGTGAGGATGGCCGTCGCGAACACCCAGCAGAACTGGTACCAGTAGAAGAACGGGAAGCCCCACAGCTCGGGCTCGCGTTTGGCGTAGCTCGAGACCCACATGAGCGCGACGATCGGGATGAGGACGAGCACCACCACGATGACCACCTGGGCGAGCGGGAAGGTCGCGGTTGGCTCGGAGCCGTTGTCCGTGCGAGGTTCTGGGGACGAGTCCATCGGCTGCCTCCGTCGTTGACCGGGGAACGCGGCCGTGAGCCGCGGGCGGGACGTTACTCCCGAAGCGTCACTTCTGTCGCGCGATAGATGATCACGCCGATTTCGGGCGTGTCGCCCAGGTCGGTCGCCAGGTCAGTCGTCGCGACGACGCTGCCGAAGCAGCACCAGCACGGCGGCCAGCGGCACGGCGAGGCAGAGCATCGGGTCGAGCCTCAGCAGCAGCGGCACGGCCGTCACCGCGACCACGTCGATACCCACCAGGTAGGACATGACCGCTCCGACCGGCATGGCGCCCATGGGCGAGGCGGCCTGCAGCTCCCACTTCACCGGACGTCGTCCGGCACTGGTGCGCAGCACCCCGGCGAGGGCGCAGGACGCCGCCGGAACGGCGAACCACAGCGGCTGCCCGCACACCGCGGCCGTCACGAGGCCGGCGAGGAGCGCCGTCGCCGTGGGCGCCACGCTGTAGGCGGCGCGCAGGTCGAGGTCGGTGAAAGGCAGAGCGCGCGCGATACCGCGGCTGCGGGCCACGGTGCGCAGGCCCGCGGCCGTCGCACCCGCGGCCGACCAGGCGACCACGACAACCGCCACGACGGCGGCGAGGTCGCCGTAGAGCCGTGCCGCCATCCAGGCGACCGGCACGAGGGCAAGCGGGACGGCGAGCGAGCGCCACGACCGCTGGACCCGCCGGGCGTCCGCGACCAGCAGAGCCGACCACCCACGGGCCGCGAGCCGCCGTCGGCGGACCAGCCCGCGCTCGAGCAGACGGCGGGCTCGCAGCGTCTCGGCGACGAACGATCCGTCCAGTGCGGTCACTGTGGCGCGCAGACCGAGTGCGAGGCCGGCGCCCGCGGTCAGCTCCTGACGCCGCAGCCGGTCGAGCGACGCCGGAACGAGGGCGAGCAGGACGAGGGCGACCGCACCCGTGCCGGCCAGCCAGCCGTAGCCGTGCGGAAAGGTGACGGGAGCGCGGTCACCGGCCGCGAGACCCACCACGAGGACGACGAGAGAGGCGGCGGTGAGCACGGTGGAGCAGCGACGCACGACGGCTCGCACTCGTTGCCGGGGTTGCGCCACGACGGCCAGCGCCACCACGACGACACCGCCGGCGGCACCCGCCAGGCACCAGGTCAGCACGCTGGAACGGGGGACCAGCACGCTGGCTGCCAGCGCGACGACGACGCCTGCGACAGCGCCCGCGATCACCAGCAGCAGCGCCGGAGGGGCGAGCAGCCCGCGGCGGCGGACCGGTGAGGCCAGCAGCCAGGTGGCGTCCGCTGGGTCCCGCACCACCGGGCCCACCAGCAGCAGGGCGCCCAACGCGGCCCCGGCCGCCGCGAGGAGCGTGGCCGTCACGAGCGACGCCGCCAGCGCGGTCGTCGCAGCCCGCCCCTCGACGTCCCGCAGCACCCGGGCGGCGGACGGGCCGGCGACCGCGACCAGCATGGCCAGCGCGAACAGCGTCACGTAGACGTCCTGCAGGGTCTCGCCCAGCGGCTTGGCGGCGCCGGACCGCCGGCGGGCTCGCCGGAGGGCCTGACGCAGCCGTCGCGCCGACGGCACGGACGCCGTGGGCAGCGACGGAGTGGCCGGCGCCGGAGACGGCCTCGCCGTCACTGCAGCTCGAGCACGAGGTCGGCGATGTCGTCGACGATGCGCTGGTCGTGGCTCGCCATGACGATGGCGGCACCGTCGTCCGCCAGCCCTCGCAGGCGGTCGGCCAGCCAACGACGACCGGCCTCGTCGAGGCGTTGCTCCGGTTCGTCGAGCACCACGAGCGCGGCCGG
>DASSTJ010000049.1:0-3105 GCA_035707965.1 Actinomycetales bacterium | reverse complement strand
TGGCGGCATCGGCGGCGAACGCGTGCCGTACCAGGCCCTTGTCGTCGGTGACAGCGGGCAGGTCGTCGTGCACCGGTGGCCGGGGCTTCTCGCCGTGCCTGCCGCGCTTCTTGCCGAACGCGCTCCACCAACCGAGCGTCGAGCAGATCTTCCACGCGCTGTGCTCGGCCATCGGGTGACCGGCGTCGCGTGCCCCCTCGACCGAGAACCGGTAGCCGAACGGCCATGACAGGCGTGGACATCTCTCAGCTCCGCACAAGCAGAACGACACCGACGACCGCTCCGAGCGCGACCACGGACGCCCGAAGCAGCGCCGGAGAGAGCAAACGTGCGACGCGTGCACCCAGCAGACCACCGACGTACGACGCGACGACCAGCACTGCGGCGAGCACCCAGCGCACCTGGCCGGACGCCAGAAAGACGACCACGCCGACGGCGTTGACCACGAACGCCAGCACCGTCTTCAGGCCGTTGAGACGTTGTAGCGAGTCGTCGAGCAGGATGCCGAGGACACCGAGGAGCAGCACTCCGAGGCCAGCACCGAAGTACGACCCATACACGGCGGCGACGAACACGCCGGCCTGAAGCACTGGCGTGATTCCGTGCGAGGGCACGGGCCGCGCACTGGCCCGTCCGGCCACCCACCGGGCGAGTCGAGGCTGGGCGGCCAGCAAGGCGCACGACAGCAGGACCAGGTAGGGCACGACGGCACGGAAGGAGTCCGCCGGCGTCACGAGCAGCAAGACCGCACCCGCGATGCCGCCCAGCACTGCCACGACGGCCAGCGCGCGAAGTCGGCCGCGCTGGTCCGCCAGCTCGCGTCGGTAGCCGATCGCGCCACCCAGGTACCCGGTAACAAGGCCCACGGACGAAGTGATGTTGGCAGCGACCGGCGGGACTCCAACGGCCAGCAGGGTAGGGAAGGAGATCAGCGTGCCTCCACCCGCGACTGCATTGACCGCGCCCGCCGCCAGGCCTGCCGCGGCGACAAGCAACAGCCCTCCGGCGGAGTCGGCGCTCAGCACCGGTCGGTCCGGGTCATCAGGCTGTGCACCCGCCGTCGACGATCACGGCCCAACCGCTCATGAACGCACTGTCGTCACTGGCCAAGAACGCTGTGACGGAGGCGATCTCGTCCGGATTGGCGACTCGACCCAGCCGGTGCATGCCGTCCACCGCACGACGGAACTCCCGGTGCCGGGCGAGCTGTTCGATCGTCCCGGCCGCCACCGAGGACTCATCCGTGATGTCACAGCTAGCGGCCAGTTGCGCTCTGGCGTCGCCCGCGCGCGTCAGGTAGAGATCTAGCGGGGTCACGCGGGCGCCCTTCGCCAAGAAGCGCCCTACCGTAGCTAGCCCGATCCCTGAACCTGCCCCTGTGAGGCCGCACATCTTGCCCGACAAGCGCTCTCGCACCACGTTCACTCGTCGCTCCGCTCGACGTAGGCACGCCATCCGCCGTACTCACTGATGTCGGGATGCACTCCCTGGGCGAGCTCGCGTGGATAGAGGATGCCGTCAGTAGGTCCGTGCCCCTGCAGGTACACGGTGCCGCGGTACAGGTGCGGTGGTTCACCGGCCTCGACCCTCGCCAAGACGTCGGGCGGGACGAGGTACAGCTCTCCCAGGACGCTCACGCCGCCCTGTTCAACCTCGTACATGCCAGGGTGGACGTCGTCGATCGAGTGGAGGCGGTACCGAGGTTCGGTGAGCAGCTCGGCTAGGAACTTGGCGCCTGACAGGTTGGCCTCCAAGGCGAGACCACGCATCAGCGTCCCGTTGACGAAGAGCTCGCTGCCTGGGCGGGTCATCGTGCGATCCCGTAGGCCGTGCGACGTGGGTCGGCTGCGGCCAGGACGACGCGCCCGCCGTCGGGCGCTCGCGCCACCATGGACATCTGCACCGAGCCTGCGTCGAACTCGTAGTCAGGCCA
The DNA here is from genome assembly GCA_035707965.1 of Actinomycetales bacterium. Classification (GTDB taxonomy): domain Bacteria; phylum Actinomycetota; class Actinomycetes; order Actinomycetales; family Angustibacteraceae; genus DASSTJ01. Next base: position 1,172 of record DASSTJ010000049.1, on the reverse strand, counting down.
GGTGACGACGTGGTGTCCCCTGCTGGCCAACGACTCGCGCACCTCCGGTGCGATACGCGCTTCGGCGTACACCACGTTGTCGGCGGGCGGGTGGGGATGGAACGCGCTCGGTGCGTTGAACGGAGCGATCCGCGCTGCCTCGACCGCCTCCTGGAGCGTCATACCGGCCACCACGACGTTCAGCACAGCCTGCACGAGAGCCTGGACGATGACGTCTCCACCCGGGCATGCCAAGGTCCAGACGTCCGCCTCACCGCCCGCGCCGGGACGCAACGCGATCGCGGCGGCCGGGGTGACGCAGGGACGCTTGCCCGGCTGTAGCGAGTTCGGGTGCTCAGCATCCAGCCGGCTCTGCACTCCTCGCGGAGAGCAGATGATGCCGAGCTCCGGGATGATCGGCGCACCGTCCAGGGTGTCGCTCGGCGACGTCGCGAACGCGTTCCCGGCGGCGTCGGTGACGACGACCGACGTCGTGCTCCGCAGGCGCTGCACCGGAAGGTCACGAGTCGCCATGGGTGGCTGCGCGCGGTCGGTGACCAAGGCTCTCAGCCGCGCCAGCCGCTTCTCCGACTGCAGTTCCGCGGTGCTGAACTCTGCGAAGGCGGGGTCGGCGAAGTACGACTCCCGGTCGGAGAAGGCAAGGCCCAACGCCTCGGCCACGAGGTGGAGATACTGATCCCCGTTGTGCTGCAATGACGCGAGGTCGAACCCGCCGAGGATGCCCAGCGCCTCCGTGACGATCGCGCCCTGGGTCCAGCTCGGGGTGACATGCACCTGCCAACCACCGAACTCCCGGCTCGGCGTCCGTTCCACGTCGGCGACGAACTCGGCGAGGTCCCTCTCGTCGAGGAAGCCACCGTGCTCGCTGACGAACTCGACGATGCGACGTGCGACCGGGCCCGAGTAGAAGGCGTCGTGCACTGCCTTCAGGCCCTCGCTGCGAGTGGCGCCGCGCTCGGCCGCCCCCAGCTCCGCAAGAAGGCGCCCGAGTGCTGGCTGGAGCAGGCGCTCACCGGGCTCCGGTGCGCGATCGGCGGGCCAGTACACGTCGCGGCTGGAGGGCCACCGAGAGAAGCCGCGACCCATCACTCGCAGGCTCTCCGCCAGCCGCTGGTCGACGGGGAAACCTCGGGTCGCCAGCTCGACGGCGGGAGCGACGACGTCCGCGAAGG
>DASSTJ010000048.1:0-3046 GCA_035707965.1 Actinomycetales bacterium | reverse complement strand
CGGGTGTCGACGTGCAGAGCACGGGGGTGTAGCCCTGCCGCGCGAGCGCCGTCTCGATGGTCTGGGCGAAGGCGGGGAAGATCGGGTTGGTCAGCTCGGGGACGACGAGTCCCACGAGGCCGGCACTCTTGCGCCGCAACCGGCTGGGCCGCTCGTAGCCGAGCACGTCGACCGCGGTGAGCACGGTCTGCCGCGTGCTGTCGGCCACGCCGGGCTTTCCGTTGAGCACGCGACTCACGGTGGCCTCGCTGACGCCGGCCTGCTGGGCGATGTCTGCCAGGCGCGCCTTCATGCGGTGATCTTACGAGCCGCTTGCAGAAACTTGCAGCAAAGGGGTCAACTAGCCAAAGCGCCGCTCGGTGCGCGAGGATCGCGCTACCGGTCCCCGCGTGCGGACCGGGGACGTCCCGCCTAAGTGAGGCGACAACTGAAGACGTACTGACACCCCGTCACAACGGATCGTCCGGCACGTTCCTGCCGGTGAAGGGATGGACCAGTCATGGCGACTGTCACGTTCGACCGCGCGACGCGCATCTACCCAGGCAGCGACAAGGCCGCTGTCAACGAGCTCGACCTCGAGATCGCGGACGGCGAGTTCCTCGTCCTCGTCGGCCCCTCCGGCTGCGGCAAGACCACGTCGCTCCGCATGCTCGCCGGCCTGGAGGACGTCAACTCCGGCCGCATTCTCATCGGTGACCGTGACGTCACCAACGAGGCTCCCAAGGACCGTGACATCGCCATGGTCTTCCAGAACTACGCGCTCTACCCGCACATGTCGGTCGCCGACAACATGGGCTTCGCCCTCAAGATCGCGGGCACCCACAAGGACGAGATCCGCAAGCGCGTCGTCGAGGCGGCGAAGATCCTCGACCTCGAGCCGTACCTGGACCGCAAGCCGAAGGCCCTCTCCGGTGGTCAGCGTCAGCGCGTCGCCATGGGCCGCGCCATCGTCCGGAACCCCCAGGTCTTCCTCATGGACGAGCCGCTGTCGAACCTCGACGCCAAGCTGCGCGTCCAGACCCGCACCCAGATCGCGTCGCTGACCCGGCGGCTGGGCGTCACCACCGTCTACGTGACGCACGACCAGGTCGAGGCCATGACCATGGGTGACCGCGTAGCGGTGCTGAAGGACGGCCTGCTGCAGCAGTGCGACACCCCCCGCCGCCTGTACGACCACCCCCAGAACGTGTTCGTCGCGGGCTTCATCGGCTCGCCGGCGATGAACCTCTTCGACGCGGCGGTGACGGACGGCGGCGTGCAGCTGGGCGGAGCGGTGCTCCCGGTCAGCCGCGAGACCCTCGACGGCACAGGCTCGAGCGTCACGCTCGGCGTCCGGCCCGAGGACCTCAGCATCACCGAGGACGGCACCGGTCTGCCGATCACGGTGGAGGTCGTCGAAGAGCTGGGCGCCGACTCCTACATCTACGGCGTCAGGGACGGCGGCGACGTCGACAAGCCGATCATCGCCCGCGTCGACGGCCGTCGTCCGCCCGAGAAGGGTTCGAAGGTCTTCCTGACCGCTCAGGCCGACCACGTGCACCTGTTCCACAGCGAGACCGGCGAGCGCCTCGGCGCCTGAGCCGCACGCATCGACGCCGGCGACCCGTCGTCCCTGCACCGGAACTTGGTTGCCTTTGTGCACGCCTCAGGGCCGTTTGGCGTACACAAAGTCAACCAAGTTCCGGCCGGGGGGCGCAGTCGGGCGGGCTGAGGCGTGGAACGGACGGCGATGACGAGCCAGCTGCAGATCTCCGCGGTGGGGGCCGACCCCGCCCTGCTCGACCTGCCCTGGCAGGTGCCGCTGGAGGAGTGGCCGGCCGACCAGCTCGCCGCGCTTCCCCGCGGCCTCAGCCGGCACGTCGTCCGGTTCGCCCACCTGTCGGGCCGCGTCGTCGCCGTCAAGGAGATCGGGGCCGAGCTCGCACGCCGGGAGTACGAGCTGCTGCGGCTGCTGCGCCGGCTGGACGTGCCGTGCGTCGAGCCGGTGGGCGTCGTGAGCGGGCGGCAGACCCCGGCCGGCCGCCCGCTCGACCCCGCGCTCGTCACGCGTCACCTGCAGTTCTCGTTGCCGTACCGGGCGCTCTTCAGCCAGAGCCTCCGCCCGGACACCGCCAAGCGGCTCGTCGACGCGCTCGCCGTGCTGCTCGTGCGGCTGCACCTGTCCGGCTTCTTCTGGGGCGACGTGTCGCTGTCGAACACGCTCTTCCGCCGGGACGCCGGGTCGTTCGCCGCCTACCTGGTGGACGCCGAGACCGGCGAGCTGCACGACGAGCTGAGCGACGGCCAGCGCGAGTACGACCTCGAGCTGGCGCGGGTCAACATCGCCGGCGAGCTCATGGACCTCGAGGCCGGCGGCCTGCTCGACCCGGTGCGCGACCTCGCCGACGAGACCGGCGCGACCGACGCCGTCACCACGAGCCAGCGCATCGTGGACCGGTACCGGTCCCTGTGGGCGGAGCTGACGGAGCCGGAGTCCTTCGAGAGCGGCGAGCGCTGGCGCATGGAGGCGCGCATCCGGCGGCTGAACGAGCTCGGCTTCGACGTCGGCGAGCTGGCGATCACCACGGACGTCGGCGGCACCTCCGTGCAGATCCAGCCCAAGGTGGTCGACGCGGGTCACCACTCGCGACGGCTGCTGCGGCTCACCGGGCTCGACGTGGGCGAGAACCAGGCGCGCCGCCTGCTCAACGACCTCGACTCCTACCGCGCGGCGAACGACCGGCAGGGTGAGAGCGAGGAGATCGTCGCCCACGACTGGCTGACGCAGGTCTTCGAGGCGGTCGTCACCGCGGTCCCCCGGGAGCTGCGTCGCAAGCTCGAGCCCGCCGAGATCTTCCACGAGGTGCTGGAGAACCGCTGGTACCTCTCGGAGCGTCGCGGCCGGGACGTGCCGCTGCGGGACGCCGTGGACGACTACGTCCGCAACGTGCTGCCGGGCAAGCCCGACGAGGCCGCGATCTTGGGCGTCGACACCCGCGCGCTGCCGGTCATCGCGCCGCCCGGCCCCGTTCAGTGATGCGGTCTGCCCAGACACGCGGGCGTGTCT
>DASSTJ010000047.1:0-2204 GCA_035707965.1 Actinomycetales bacterium | reverse complement strand
CGTCGGCGGGTTCGGACCGAAGCGCGCGCCGACCCGCACCCCGCAGGCCACCCCGCCGGCGCCGTACCAGTTCGGCGACAACCCGTACACCCTGCTGGTGACGAGCGATCTGGTGTTCCTCGACGCGGTGGAGACCGGCTTCTCCCGGCTTGTCGACGGCGCGGAGCCGGACGAGGTGTGGGGTGTCGACCAGGATGTCGAGGCTTTCGCGCGGGCGATCACGCGCTACCTGACGATCACCGACTCGTGGGGTGCGCCACGTTACCTGTTCGGCGAGTCGTACGGCACCACCCGCGCCGCGGCCCTGGTGCACCGACTGCAGAACCTCGGGCTGGACTTCAACGGCGTGCTCCTGCTGTCCGCGCTGCTGAACTGGGCCACTGCCCAGCCGGGCGTCGACCAGGGGTACGTCAACCTGCTGCCGAGCTATGCGGCGACCGCCCGCTATCACGGTCGGGCCACGCCCGAGCCGCTGTCGCTGACCGACTTCCTGGACGAGGTGCGCGACTTCGCGCAGGGCGACTACGCGCATGCGCTGCAACTCGGTGACCGGCTGCCGCCCGAAGCCGAGCAGGCCGTTGCGGCCCGGCTGGCCGGCTACCTCGGCCTGGACGTCGCCGAGCTGCGCCGCCGCAAGCTGCGCGTCGAGATGGAGGACTTCCGCCGGTTGTTGCTCGAGGCCGACGGCAAGGTGGTCGGCCGGTTCGACAGCCGGTTCGTCGCCGACCACCAGCACGTGCTCGGCACCGGTTCGGCCGACCCGGCCACCGACGACGCGGCGACAGCCGGAGTGAACAGCGCCCACCTGTCCAGCTTCCACCGCCATCTGGCCGACGACCTCGGCTACCGCAGCGAACTGCAGTACCGGCACCTCTACAACATGACGATCTCCCGCGCCTGGGACTGGCGGCACAAGGCGCCCGGCATCGACCAGCCGCTGCCGGTGCCCGACGTGTCGCTCGACCTGTCCGCGGCGCTGCGCCGCAACCCGAACCTCGGCGTTTGCGTGATGGGCGGCATCTACGACCTGGCCACGCCGTTCCTCGGCGCCGAGTACGACATCGCGCACCTCTACCTCGCCCCGTCGTTGCGGGCCAACGTCCGGTTCAGCTGGTACGAGTCCGGGCACATGACCTTCGTCGACGAGAAGGCCGTCGCGGAGCTCGCCGGCGACCTCGCGAGCTTCTACTTCGACACGACACAGTTCTAGCGCCGGACGCGGTAGCGCAGGTGCAGCACGCGATCGCCCTGGATCACCGTCGTCGGGTCGTCGAGCAGGTGCTGGGTGTCGACGGTTCCGAAGTACCGCTTGCCCGAGCCGAAGACGACCGGGACGACGTCCATCGCGACCTCGTCGACGAGACCGAGCGCGAATGCCTGGCCGCCGACCTCGCCGGCCGCGAGGGCGACGATGCGATCACCGGCGAGTTCCCTGGCCAAGCTGACCGCCCGGGTCACGTCGTCGACGAAGTGGTACGAGGCTTCGGGATGCCAGCCGACCGGCTTGGGCCGGTACGAGACCACGACGACGTGCTCGCCGGCGGGCGGTTGCCCGTTCCAGCCGTCGGTGATGTCGAACAGGTGACGTCCGATCACCATCGACCCGATGCTCGCCCACATGGGCCGGACGTAGTCGGCCGAGGCCTGCGAGACCCTGAACGGGCCGCCCTCGACGATCTCGACGGCGCCGTTGCCGTACCAGTCGAACAGCGGGCCGACCTCGTCGTCGAGGCCGGCGATGAAGCCGTCCACCGACACGACGTTGTGCATCACCACGGTGCTCATCTCAAGTCCCCTTGGGTTCGGTTGCTCTCACCACTGCGTCGAACGGACCTCCGCCGGATCGACGGCATCATGGGCAGAACCGCGACGCGCGCCGCCCCGCGGTGAGCACTCCGGACGGCCAACTGTCGCACCTCCGGTCCGCCTAACGTGGTCCGCGGGTCCGCCGTCCGGTGGCAATCGCCGGCCACAGCACCGCGACGACCGCTTCGGGGATCTTCTTCTTGCTGTCGCCTCGGTAGAAGGCGGCGAAGTAGCTTCCGAAGCACATGGTGGCGACTGTGTGCTTGTCGATGTCGCCGGACACCGCCCCGCGCTCCTGGAGTTGCGCCAGCACGTTTTCGACGAGCGTGACGCGTGGTTCGACCGCGTGTTTGCGAAGGATCTGGAGTAGTTCCGGGGTGCGGATCGCTTCGCCGGCG
>DASSTJ010000046.1:0-63847 GCA_035707965.1 Actinomycetales bacterium | reverse complement strand
CGCAAGCCCGCGGCGACCGGATTTCCCCTATGCCCGGGGCGGATCTCGGCCGCGAATGGAGCGACGACGACCTGCGAGCATGGCTGACCACCGCGAAGGTGCCGTTCACCCGGGCCGCCAGTATTGCCGAGGAGATCGCCGAGGCGCTTGCGCACGACTGTGTCGTCGCCTGGTTCCAGGGCCGCAGCGAGTACGGCCCGCGCGCCCTCGGCTACCGGTCGCTGCTCGCGCACCCCGGCCGGCGCGAGAACCTCGAGCTGCTCAACGACATCAAGGGCCGAGAGCAGTTCCGACCGGTCGCTCCCCTGGTGCTCCTCGAACGCGCGGACGAGCTGTTCGACGGCAAGGTGCCGAGCCCGTACATGCTCTTCGTGCACCGCGTGCGCGCCGAGTGGCGCGACCGCATCGCGGCGGTCGTGCACGTCGACGGGACGGCGCGGGCCCAGACCGTCGACCGGCGCACGCAGCCGCTGCTGGCCTCGCTGCTCGACGCGTTCTGCGAGCGGACGGGTCTTCCCGTGCTCGTGAACACGAGCCTCAACACGGCCGGGCGGCCGATGGTCGACTCGCCGCACGACGCGCTCGAGCTGTTCGGGTCCGCGCCGGTCGACGTGCTGGTGCTCGGACCGTTCCTGGTCCGCCGCGCGGACGTCGCAGCCGCACCGTCGCAGGAGCCCGCATGATCCGCGCCGGCGAGCCGGAGCTCACCGTCGCGTCGCCCGAGGCGCAGCCGGAGGAGCTGGTCTGGAGCAGCAGTGGCACGGGCGTCGACACGCCCCGGTTCGCTGTGGTCGTCCCGACCCTGGGGCGTCCCAGCCTGGCCGTGCTGCTGCGCTCGCTGGCGACGCAGCAGCACGCGCCCGACGAGGTCGTCGTGGTCGACGACCGCCCGGGACCCGCCGACGTCGACCTGCAGCTGACAGTGCTCGACGCGCTCGGCGCGGGCGCGGGTCGGTCGGTCCGGGTGCTGCGCGGCCATGGACGCGGCCCCGCCCACGCCCGCAACGTCGGATGGCAGGCCAGCCGCAGCCCGTGGGTCGTCTTCGTCGACGACGACGTGGTGCTGCCCGACGACTGGTCGCAAGCGCTCCTGGGCGACCTGGCTGCTGCCACGGACGACGTCGGCGGCGTCCAGGCGCGCATCGACGTCCCGCTACCGGCGGACCGACGTCCCACCGACTGGGAGCGCGGCACGTCCGGCCTCGCCGACGCGGTGTGGGCCACCGCCGAGATGGCTTACCGGCGCGAGGCGCTGGTCGAGGTCGGCGGGTTCGACGAGCGCTTCCCACGTGCCTACCGCGAGGACGCCGACCTGGCACTTCGCGTGCGCCGCAACGGTTTCCAGCTTGCTCGGGGGCAGCGGCGCATCACCCACCCGGTGCGACCGTCGAGCGCGTGGGCGAGCGTGACGCAGCAGCGCGGCAACCGCGACGACGCCCTGATGCGTCGGCTCCACGGCGACGCCTGGCGGACGGAGGCCGGGTGCCCGCCGGGACGACTGCGTTGGCACGCGGCCACGGCGGCCTCGGCGGCCGCCACGCTGCTGGCCGCAACGACCGGCCTCCGCCGCACGGCGACCGTGGCGGCAGCCGCCTGGGCCGCACTGACCGCCGACTTCGCCGCCCGCCGGATCGCGCCTGGTCCGCGGACACCGCGCGAGGTGCTCACGATGGTCATGACCTCGGTCGCGATCCCTCCCTACGCGGTGGCGCAGCGCGTGCTCGGCACGGTTGCGCACCGGTCGCAGCCGCGGTGGTCGTGCCCGGTGAAGGCCGTGCTGCTGGACCGCGACGGAACCCTGGTCGACGACGTGCCCTACAACGGCGACCCCGCACAGGTGCGGCCGGTCCCTGGCGCGCGAGAGGCCGTGCGGCGCCTGCGCGAGGCCGGTCTGGCGGTCGGCGTCGTCACCAACCAGTCGGGCATCGCGCGCGGCCTGCTGACGCCGGAGCAGGCCCAGGCGGTCAACGCGCGCGTCGACGAGCTGGTGGGGCCGTTCGACACCTGGCAGGTCTGCCCGCACGGACCCGACGACGGGTGCGAGTGCCGCAAGCCTGCGCCCGGCATGGTGCTCGCGGCGGCCGAGGAGCTCGGTGTGCTCCCGCACGAGGTCGTCGTCATCGGCGACATCGGCTCGGACGTCGAGGCCGCGCGGGCGGCTGGCGCGCGGGGCGTGCTCGTGCCCACCGACCGCACGCTGCCCGCCGAGGTGCGCCGCGCTCGTCATGTCGTGCGCGACCTGACCGTCGCGGTCGACCTGGTGCTGGAGCGTCCGTCGTGAGCGCCCGTACGACGCCGTCGGGCGGCCGCACGCTGGTCGCGCGCCTCGACAGCGACGGCGACGTGCTGCTGGCTGGGCCCGCGGTCCGTGCGGTGGCACGAGGCAGCGACCACGTCACGCTGCTCGTCTCGCCGTCCGGGGAGCAGGCGGCGACACTGCTTCCCGGCGTCGACGAGGTGCTCGTCTGGTCGTGCCCGTGGAGCGGGTTCGAGCCGCCGCCGGTCGATGCCGACGACGTGCAGCGGCTCGTGGAGTCCCTGCGGGACAGGCGGATCGACCAGGCGGTCGTGATGACGTCGTACCACCAGAGCGCGCTGCCGCTGGCGCTGCTCCTCCGGCTCGCGGGGGTCGGGACCGTCGTCGCCTCGAGCGAGGACTACCCCGGCTCGCTGCTCGACGTCCGGCACCCGCCGGGAGGGCCGCACGAGGTGCAGCGCGGACTGTCGCTGGTGGCCGCCGCCGGCTTCACGAGCACGGACGACGGACGCCTGGCGCTACGCCGTCCGTTGCCAGCGGCCCCGCCCGAGCTGCACTCGTGGGCCGAGCCCCTCGACGGCTTCGTGGCCGTGCACGCGACCGCGTCCGTGCCGGCGCGCGCACCGTCCCCCGAGCACGTGGCACGGCTGGTCACCGCCCTGCGCCGTGCCGGTCACGCCGTCGTGCTGAGCGGGACCGCAGCCGACCAGCCGGTCACTCGACGGGTGGCCGAGCTGTCTCAGCGCGGTCTGGCCAGCGGCGGGCTCCCCGGGCCGACGGGCGGGACGAGGCACACGGAGAAGAGGAAGCGGACGACGAAGCCAGCTCCCCTGCTCGACCTGGCGGGTCGGACCTCCTTCGCCCAGCTCGCCGCCGTGCTCGAACGGGCGACGTGCCTGGTGTCCGGCAACACCGGCCCGGCGCACCTCGCCGCCGCGGTGGGCACCCCGGTCGTCTCGTTGTTCGCGCCGGTCGTGAGCGCCGAGGCCTGGCGGCCGTGGGCAGTGCCCAGCATCGTGCTCGGCGACCAGGGCGCGCCCTGCGCGGGCTCCCGTGCCCGGGTCTGCCCCGTGCCGGGTCACCCCTGCCTGGACGGCATCGCACCCGACGACGTGGTGAGCGCCGTCGACGAGCTGCTCGTTCACGCACCTTCCCCAGAACGTGCGCGGCTGGACCTCGTCGAGGGGGTGTCGGCATGAAGATCCTCGTCTGGCACGTGCACGGCTCGTGGCTGACGGCGTTCGTGCAGGGCCGCCACGACTACCTCGTGCCCGTCGTCGCCGGCCGCGGCCCCGACGGGCGGGGTCGTGCCGACACGTGGGACTGGCCCTCGTCCGTCGTCGAGGTGACGCCGGAGCAGCTGCGGTCCGGCGAGCAGCGGCCCGACGTCGTGCTGCTGCAACGACCGGACGACGGCGAGCTGCTCGAGCGCTGGAGCGGGCTGCGCGCCGGCGTCGACCTGCCGGCGATCCACGTCGAGCACAACACTCCGCGGGGCGACGTCAACGAGTGGCGGCACCCGCTGGCCGACCAGGCACGCATCCCGATCGTCCACGTCACGCACTTCAACGCCTCGATGTGGGACAACGGCCGCGCCCCCGTGCACGTCGTCGAGCACGGCGTCCTCGACAACGGCCAGACCTGGACGGGCGAGCACCCGCGGCTCTCGATGAGCGTCAACGAGCCGGTGCGGCGCACCCGCGTGGCCGGGATGGACCTGGCGGCGCGGGTCGCCGAGCAGGTCCCGGTCGACGTCTACGGCATGAACGTGGAGGCGCTGGACCCTCACCTGCCGGCGTTCCGGAGCGGTCGGCACGCCGATCTGCCGCAGCGCGAGCTGCACGCGCGGATGTCCGACCACCGTGCGTACCTGCACACCTACCGCTGGACGAGCCTCGGCCTGTCTCTGCTCGAGGCCATGACCCTCGGGTCGCCGGTCCTCGTGCTCGCGGCCACGGCTGCTCCTGAGGCGGTCCCGTCGTCCGCCGGCGTCGTCAGCAGCGACGTCGACGAGCTCGCGACCGCCGCACGCCGCCTGGTCGACGACCCCGAGCAGGCGGCCGCCATGGGGGCCGCCGCCAGGGCGCACGCCCTCAAGCACTTCGGTGTCGACCGGTTCCTGAGCGACTGGGACCAGCTGCTGGAAGGAGTGGTCTGATGCGTATCGCGATGGTGTCCGAGCACGCGAGCCCACTCGCCGCGCTCGGAGGTCAGGACGCGGGCGGGCAGAACGTGCACGTCGCCGCGCTGTCCACGGCGCTGGCCCGGCGCGGCCACGACGTCGTCGTGTACACCCGCCGCGACGACCCCGACCTGCCCGAGCGCACGCCCCTGGACGCCGGCGTGGAGGTGGTGCACGTGCCCGCCGGCCCGGCATCCGCCATCAGCAAGGACGACATGCTGCCGTTCATGCCGGAGATGGGCCGGTGGCTCGCCCGCGACTGGCGGCGTCACGGCGTCCCCGACGTGGTGCACGCGCACTTCTGGATGTCCGGCCACGCCACCACGGTCGCCGTCGGCGAGCTCGCCGAGGCGGACGACGAGCGCCCGGCGACGGCCATCACCTTCCACGCCCTGGGCGTCGTCAAGCGGCGGCACCAGGGTGCGGCCGACACGAGCCCGGCGGAGCGGCTGGGCATCGAGAGGGCGCTGCTGGACCGCGTGGACGGCGTGGTCGCCACCTGCCGTGACGAGATCGCCGAGCTGCTCGACCTCGGCGCCGACCCCCGACGCCTGCACGTGGTGCCGTGCGGGGTGGACCTGGAGCGCTTCACCGCCCGGGGCCGCCACCGGGTGCCGTGGAGCGACGGGTGCGACCGGCTGCTCTGCCTCGGCCGGCTGGTCGAGCGCAAGGGCATCGACACCGCGGTGCAGGCGCTCGTCGACCTGCCCGGCGCCGAGCTGGTGGTCGCTGGCGGGTCCGACCCGTCGCAGCTGGACGACGACCCCGACGTCGCACGGCTCCGTGCCGTCGCGCGGCAGGCCGGCGTCGCCTCACGCGTGCGCTTCATCGGGCGGGTCGAGCCGGACGACGCCGCTGCTCTCATGCGGGCAGCCGACCTCGTGCTCACGGTGCCCTGGTACGAGCCGTTCGGCATCGTGCCGCTCGAGGCACAGGCTTGCGGAACCCCCGTGGTCGCCACCGCAGTGGGCGGCATGCTGGACACGGTCGTCGACGGACTGACCGGTGCTCACGTGCCGGCCCGTGACCCGCGGGCTCTCGCGGCTCGGGTCCGTGACCTTCTCGCACACGAGGACCGCTTGTGGCGCATGGGGTCGCAGGGCGCTCGTCGCGTAGCGGCGCGCTACACCTGGTGGCAGGTCGCGGAGGAGACCGAGACGGTCTACGAGCGGCTGCTCGATCCCCGCTCGGACGACGACGAGTCGGCTCCCGAGGTCATCGACCTCCGACAGCCGGTGAGGACCGGACCGCTCGAGGGGAGCCCGTACCCCTTGCGGCGCCACGACTCCTGGGAGACGCCGGGGTCACCGGACGAGGCGTCCTCGCCGGGCTCTCGGCTTCAGGACGACAGCGGCAGGAAGGACAGCTGATGGAGCCCTTCGGCACGATCGACGAGCACCTGCGCGACCTGCGCGACTGCCTGGAGAGCCTGGCGGAGCAGGCGCAGGAGATCGAGGACTGGGGACGGCACCTGGCGCGCTGCCTGGACGGCGGCCGACTCCTGGTGGCTGGCAACGGTGGCAGCGCGGCCGAGGCGCAGCACCTCACGGCCGAGCTGGTCGGTCGGTTCGAGGAGGAACGACGCCCGCTGTCGGCCATCGTCCTGCACGGGGACACGTCGACGGTGACGGCCGTCAGCAACGACTACGGCGGCGACGAGGTCTTCGCGCGTCAGGTGCAGGCGCACGGGCGTCCGGGTGACGTGCTCATCCTGCTCTCGACGAGCGGCCGCAGCAGCAACTTGCTGCGCGCGGCGGACCGAGCGCGCGACTGCGGTGTCGAGGTCTGGGCACTCACTGGTCCGGCGCCGAACCCGTTGAGCGAGAAGGCCGATCGCGTCGTCACGGCATGCGGCCGCTCGACGTCGTCCATCCAGGAGGCACACCTCGTGGCCGTGCACGCGATCTGCGCCGCGGCCGAGCGCTGGCTCGACGTGCCGGTCGGCGACCACGTCGTGGACCTGCGCGACCACGCGCTCTCTGAGCGGTCCGCGTCCCGGACGACACGCCGGTCATCGCCCCACCGGGTTGCTCGATGACGCGACTGCTCGTCATCGGCGACACCCTGCTCGACCGCGACGTGGTCGGGCGGGTCGAACGCGTCTGCCCCGATGCGCCGGTACCCGTCGTCGACGTCCATACCGTCCAGGAGCGTCCCGGCGGAGCAGGGCTGGCCGCCCTGCTCGCGGTCCGGGACGGCGTCGACGTCGTGCTGGCAACGGGTCTCGGCCGGGGTCGCGCTGGCCAGCGGGTGCGCTCGCTCCTCGACGGCGTGGTGGAGGTCCACGACGTGCGGCCGGGCACCCCGACCGTGTGCAAGGCGCGCGTGCGGGCGCAGGGACAGTCTCTGCTGCGCCTGGACGACGCGGGAGCGGTGCTGGGCGAGGAAGAGCGAGGCGACCACGAGCCCGTCGTCGACGCCGCTCTCCTGCGCCGCCTCCTGACGGACTGCGACGTGGTGCTCGTCAGCGACTACGGCGGCCCCCTGACGGGCGATGCGGCGGTGCGTGGCGTGCTGGCCGAGCAGGTGCCCAGGACGCGGGTCGTCTGGGACCCGCACCCGCGGGGCGGTGAACCCGTTGCGGGAGTGGCGGTCGCGACGCCCAACCGCTCTGAGGCGAGTCACTTCGCCGACGAGCTCGCGCCGGCGGACGACGTGTCGGGTACCGCCCTGGCGCTGATCGGGCGCTGGGGCGCCCGGGCGGTGTGCGTCACCGACGGTGAGCGCGGCGCCGTCACGGCCCTGGACGACGGGCGCACGGTCACGACGACCACGGCGCCCTGCCCGCCCGGTACCGACTCCTGTGGCGCTGGCGACCGGTTCGCTGCCTCTCTCGCGGTCGCCCTCGCCACCGGGGAGACGATCGAGGCGTCGGTCGCGGAAGCCCAGCGGGACGTCGGTGAGTGGCTGCGGCGTGGCGGCGTGGGCTCCCTGCCGCCGTCCCTACCCGATGCCGCCGCCCCGGGGCCGACGTCCGGGTCGGCGGCCCCCAGCGCCGACGAGCTCGTGGACGGCGTGCGCCGACGCGGAGGCACGGTGGTCGCCACGGGTGGCTGCTTCGACGTCCTGCACGCCGGGCACCTGGCGCTGCTCGAGCAGGCGCGCTCGATGGGCGACTGCCTCGTCGTGCTGCTGAACTCCGACGCGAGCGTGCGCCGGCTCAAGGGTGCGACGCGTCCGGTGCACGGCGTCGCGGACCGCGCTCGGCTGCTCGAGGGCCTCGCCTGCGTCGACGCCGTGGCCGTGTTCGAGGACGACGACCCGATCGCGACCCTCGCTCGCCTGCGGCCCGACGTCTGGGTCAAGGGTGGCGACTACCGCGAGCAGGACCTGCCCGAGGCTCGCACGGTGCGCGCGCTCGGCGGTCGCATCGCCCTCGTCCCGTACGTCGACGGGCACTCCACCACGAAGATCCTCGAGCACATCGGCACGGACAGCACCCCCGCGACGACCGAAGGAGAACGTTCATGACGACGACCCCCCAGCCGAACGGCACCACGACCACGACCGAGCAGCGTGGGGGTTCACCGGCGGCCGGGTCGGCCTGGGGCACGGTCGTCGTCACCGGGGGGGCGAGCGGGCTCGGGGCGGCGGTGGTCGAGCTCGTGCGGGCCCGTGGAGGTCTGCCGGTGGTGCTCGACCGGCAGAGTCCCGCTGACACCGCCGGCCTCGAGTGGGTGAAGGTCGACCTGGCCGACCCGCACGCCGCGTTCGAGGCCGCCACCGAGGCGGCTGAGGCGGCCGACCACCTCACCGGCGTGGTGACCGCAGCCGGCACCGACGCGTGCGGGCGCCTCGTCGACATCGCACTCGACGACTGGGTGCGGGTGATCGCGGTCAACCTGGTCGGCACGGCGGCGGTCGCGCGCGCTGTCGTCCCGTCTCTCGAGCGCAGCGGCGGCCGGCTCGTCACGATCGCGTCCACTCTCGGGCTCAAGGCCGTCAGCGACGCGACCGCGTACTGCGCATCGAAGTTCGGCGTCGTCGGCTTCACCCGGGCCCTGGCCACCGAGCTCGCCGGACAGGTGGGGGTGACGATGCTCGTGCCGGGAGGCATGCGGACGGCCTTCTTCGACGGCCGCACCGAGCAGTACAAGCCCGGACCGGACGCCGACCTGCTCGACCCGTCGTCCGTCGCGGAGGTGATCGGGTTCGCGCTCGACCGCCCGGCTGGCGTCGAGCTGCGCGAGCTGGTCTACACGGTCGCGACGGAGCCCTCCTGGCCGTGAGCACGCCAGCTCGACCGTCTCTGCGTTCACGCTCTGGAGAACGTGCACGCGTCGGTCGTCCTGGCCGCACACCTTTCCGGGAACGGGCGCCGTCGTCGATAGCTGCTGATGGCTGAGCCGGGGCCGGTGCTGGTGCTGCGCGCGCTCGGTCTGGGTGACGCGCTGACCGGGGTGCCCGCGCTGCGGGGGCTGCGGCGGCTCCACCCGCAGCGGCCGCTGCTGCTCGCGGCTCCGGCGGGGATCGGCGAGTGGTTCACCGGGCTGGGACTGGTCGACGGGTTCGTGCCGACCTCCGGCCTGGACGACGCGCCGCCCGGCCGCGACCTCGGGCAGCACGACGCCGTGAACCTGCACGGACGAGGGCCGCAGAGCCATGCGCTGCTGCTGGCTGGGCACCCGCGCTCGCTGCTGGCGTTCGCGCCGCCCGAGGACTCGGACGACGGCCCCGACCGGGGTGCAGGCCTGACCACCGTCGGGAGCATCGGCGACCCTGGCGACCGCGTGCCGCAGTGGCGGGCCGACGAGCACGAGGTGCTGCGCTGGTGCCGGCTGGTGAGCTGGGCGGGCGGTCCGTGCGGCCCGGAGGACCTGCGCCTCGACGCGCCGCCGCGTGCCTCGGCAGAGCGCACCGAGCCGAGGACCCACCGCAGGCAGGTAGGCCCCTACGTGGTGCTGCACCCCGGCGCCGCGAGCGGTTCGCGCCGCTGGCCAGTGGACCGCTGGTCCGAGGTCGCGCGCGCGCTTCGCCGCGACCACGACGTCCTGCTCACCGGCGGGCCGGACGAGCGCGAGCTGTGCGGACGCGTCGCCACGTCGGCCGGGCTCCCCGCATGCAGCGTCACGGCCGGGGCCCTCGACCTTCCTCGACTGACGGACCTGGTCGCGCACGCGGCGCTGCTCGTCTGCGGCGACACGGGGGTGGCGCACGTCGCGACGGCCACGGGGACGCCGTCCGTCCTGCTCTTCGGGCCCGTCTCGCCGCGACTGTGGGGTCCGGCCGTCGACCGCCACCTGCACGCCAGCCTCTGGCACGGCGACGGGTCGGGCGACCCGCACGGCGACGACCCTGATCCGGCGCTCCTGCGCGTCACGCCGACCGAGGTGCTCGTCGCGGCCCGCGCGCTGCTCGGCGCCTGAGGGCCCCTGCGAGCCGGGCCACTTCTGATGGCTCTCGCACGCCTTCGCCTCCGTCGAGACGTGGCGAACTCATCAGAAGTCGGGGACGGGGCTCAGGCGGTGGCGGCCAGGGCGGTGCGGAACCAGCTGACCGTGTCGGTCAGGCCCTCGGCCCACGACACGCGCGGCTGCCAGTTGAGGCGTTCGCGCGCCAGGGTCGTGTCCGGACGCCGGACGGCGGGGTCGTCGACCGGACGCTCGATGAACGTCACCTGCGACCTCGACCCTGCGGCCTCGATGACGTCCTCGGCGATGGAGAGGACCGAGCGCTCGTCGGGGTTGCCGATGTTGACGGGGCCGGGCTCGCCGCTGTCCGCGAGCGCGAGGATGCCGGCCACGGTGTCGTCGATGTAGCAGACGGAGCGCGTCTGGCTGCCGTCACCGGCGACGGTCACGGGCTCGCCCGCGAGCGCCTGACGGATGAACGTGGGGATCGCCCGGCCGTCGTTCGGACGCATGCGCGGGCCGTACGTGTTGAACAGCCGCACGATGGCGGTGTCGAGGCCCTCGCTACGCTGGTAGGCCATGGTGAGCGCCTCGCCGTACCGCTTCGCCTCGTCGTAGACGCCCCGCGGCCCGACGGGGTTGACGTGGCCCCAGTAGTGCTCGGGCTGCGGGTGCACCTGCGGGTCGCCGTAGACCTCGGACGTCGATGCCAGCAGGAAGCGCGCGTCCTTCTCCTTGGCGAGTCCCAGGGCGTGCCACGTGCCGATCGCGCCCACCTTGAGGGTCTGCAGCGGTAGGCGCAGGTAGTCGATCGGGGACGCCGGCGAGGCGAAGTGCAGCACGAGGTCGACGGGACCAGGGACGTGCACGAACTCGACCAGGTCGCAGCGCTGCAGGGTGAACGCCGGGTCGGCGAGGAGGTGCGCGACGTTCTCCGGCGTCCCGGTGAGGAAGCTGTCGAGGCACACGACCTCGTCACCTCGTCGCAGCAGAGCCTCGCAGAGGTGGCTGCCCAGGAACCCCGCACCGCCGGTCACGACCACTCGTCTCATGGTCGGTGACTACCCGACGGCGTTGCGGTGAAACGGCTTCCCGGACGCACCGGCAGGAGCAACGCCCCCGCGTGTGGCCCGGGGATCGCGAGCGGGGCATTGCCCCTGCCGGTCGGGTACGGCCGAGTCAGGACTGCTTGCCGTCCGCGTACCGGCCGGCCTGCTCCTCGTCGTACGCCTTCGGGTCCGCCTCCACGCCGCCGGCCGGGTCGGCGTTGCCCGCCGCGGTCTCAGCCGGAAGGTTCGAGACCTCCTCGTCCGCCTGCTTCTTCAGGTCGTCCTTCGACGAATCGCTGGTGCTCATGCCTGACCCCTCTCGTCGTCGGTACGCGCGGGGACGCACGCCTGTCGTCTGCGTCGTACCCCAACGACGGGCCCCCACGCGTGGCCGGACCCGACGTCTGGGCTCGCGGTTATCGGTTGCCCGACACGTGTCCGTATGAGACGGTTCCGGTCGGTCCGAGCAGTGAGACCGCCCAGCAGCACTCAAGGAGGCTCACGTGCCTGGCTGTGACACCCCTGCCCCGGACAGCCGGGGGGACGCCGAGACCACGACCGGTCCGCAGGCGTCGTCCGACGGACGCACCGTCCGAGAGCTCATCCTCGAGCTGTCGCAGACGGAGGACGCGCTGCGCGACCGGCGCGCCCTGGCCGGGCGCGGCGAGGTGCCGGTGCCCGACGTGCACGCGCTTCTCGGTCGTCAGCGGGAGCTGGTCGCCGAGCTGCGGCGACTCTCGGGCACGCTCGACCTCATCGCACTCGACGCCGAGGCTCCTGTGTCGCTCGACGACCAGCAGGGACAGTCACCGCAGCTCGCCTCGTAACCGCCGAGCGCCGCTACGCGTGCCGCGCTGAGGACCGCGGACGTCTGGCGTGAAGCGCCTTGCGCACCTCGTCGACCCAGAGGACCGCGCTGGCGAGCAGCACGCACACCAGCCAGTCCGAGAGCGACAGCGGCACCGTGCCGAACGCCGCGGAGAGCCACGGCACGTGCACCACCGCGACCTGCAGCGCCAGCGACAGGCCGACGGCGCCCCACAGCCAGCCGTTGGTGAAGAGCCGGTGGAAGGCGGACCTGCGGTCGGAGCGAGAGTTGAAGCAGTTGAACAGCTGTGCCAGCACGAGGGTGGTGAAGGCCATGGTGCGCGCCTCACCCAACGTGCCGTCGCCGTGCACCAGGCCGCCCGGCAGCCGCAGGTCGATGGCCACCAGCGTGACGACAGCCATGGTCAGTCCGACCAGGACGACACCTCCCAGCATGGCGCGGTCGATCACCCGGTCCGTCAGGCGCCGTGGTGGCCGCTGCATCACGTCGTCCGGCGGCGGGTCGAGCCCCATCGCGAGCGCGGGCGCCGTGTCCGTCAGGAGGTTGATCCAGAGGATCTGAGTGGCGAGCAGCGGCGCGGCGATCGCCTCGCCGTGCCCGGTGAGCCCGAGGACCCCGGCGCCGAGGACGCCGAGCAGCATCGTCAGCACCTCGCCGGCGTTCGATGACAGCAGGTACCGCAGGAACGCCCGGATGTCAGCGAAGATGGCCCGACCCTCACGGACGGCCGCCACGATCGTGGCGACGTTGTCGTCGGCGAGCACCATGTCGGCCGCCGCCTTCGTGACCTCGGTGCCGGTCACGCCCATCGCCACGCCGATGTCAGCCGCGCGCAGGGCCGGGGCGTCGTTCACCCCGTCACCCGTCATCGCCACGACGCCTCCGTCGTGCTGGAGCGCGCGGACGATCCGTAGCTTGTGCTCGGGAGCGACCCGGGCGACGACATCGGTCGCGCGGACGCGGTCGGTCAGCTCGTCGTCGTCCAGCTCGTCGATCTGCCTGCCGGACAACGGGTCGAGCGACCCGTCGCCGAGCCCGAGGTCGGCCGCGACCCGCGCCGCGGTGCGCGGGTGGTCACCAGTGATCATCAGCACCCGCACGCCGGCTCGACGAGCCTGCTGCACCGCCGCACGGGCCTCGGGCCGCGGTGGGTCCATGATGCCGACGAGGCCGAGGTGCACGAGGCCCCGCTCCAGGACGTCGGTGAGGTCCACGTGGTCGACGTCGTCGTCCCCGAGCCGACGGTAGGCGACGCCCAAGGTCCGCAGGCCCTCGTCGGCGAGTCGGTCGACGTCCGCCAGCACCGCCTCGCGACACCCGTCGTCGAGCGGCTGCACGGCCCCGTCGACGTGCACGCGGTCGCACCGTCGCAGGAGGACGTCGGGTGCGCCCTTGCAGACGACGAGGGCACCCTCGTGCCAGAGTGGCTCGCCCCGCGGCCGGACGACGACGCTCATGCGCTTTCGCTCTGGCGTGAACGGACGCTCGCCGACGCGCTGCGCCTGCGGCAGCCGACCGGCGAGCTTGTGCGCCGCCACCAGCAGCGAGACCTCCGTCGGGTCGCCGTCGGTCACCCACGACGCGGCCTGCCCGTGCAGCCGTGCGTCGTTGGCCAGCGCCGCGGCGTCCAGGACCTGCCGCACCTCGCGCGCCACTGACGGCACCTCGTCGATCGGGCGACCGTCCACGAGCACCTGCCCCTCCGGCGTGTAGCCGGTGCCGGTGACCTGCGCCCGGCCGCTGGGCGTGACCACCGCCAGCACGGTCATCTCGTTGCGCGTGAGGGTGCCGGTCTTGTCGGTGCAGATCACGCTGGCCGACCCGAGCGTCTC
The DNA here is from genome assembly GCA_035707965.1 of Actinomycetales bacterium. GTDB lineage: Bacteria > Actinomycetota > Actinomycetes > Actinomycetales > Angustibacteraceae > DASSTJ01. The sequence goes on along the minus strand of DASSTJ010000046.1, from coordinate 50,347 downwards.
GACCGACGACAGCCGTCTCACGACGGCTCGCTGCCGCGCCATCCGCTGCACGCCGAGAGCCAGCACGACGGACAGGATGGCCGGCAGCCCCTCGGGGACGGCCGCGACGGCGAGCGACACCCCGAGCAGCAGCACGTCGACGACGCCGGCCGCCGTGCGCACGCCCGACGTCAGCAGCACCGCGACCATCACCACGACGGCGATCACCAGCACGGCGCGCAGCAGCACCCGGCCGACGAGCTCGACCTCGCGCTGCAGGGGCGTCGGAGGCTGCTCGGTGCTGTCGATGAGCCGGGCCACGGTGCCGACCTCGGTGGCCATGCCGGTCGCGGTGACGACGGCCCGGCCCCGACCGCTCACGACGGCGCAGCCGCTGTGGACCATGCTCGTGCGGTCGGCCAGCGAGGTCTCGGCGGCGACCGGCTCGACCGACTTCAGGACGGGCACGCTCTCGCCGGTCAACGACGCCTCGCTCACCGCCAGGGCCACCGCCTCGACGACGCGGGCGTCAGCGGGCACGGCGTCACCCTCGGCGAGGAGCACCACGTCTCCGGGGACGAGGTCGGCCACGAGGACCCTGCGCGCGACACCGTCACGGACGACGGTGCTGGTGACCGCCGCCATGCGTTGCAGCGCGCGGACGGCGCGCTCCGCCTTCGACTCCTGGACCAGCCCCAGCACGGCGTTGAGGACGACGATGACGCCGATCACGATCGCGTCGACCGGGATGCCCGCAGCACCGTCGACCAGCCAGACGACGAGCGACACGACCACGGCGACCAGGAGGAGGACGACGAGAGGGTCACGCAGCTGCCGCAGGAAGCGTCGCCACGCGGGCACCGGCGGCCGTTCGCGCAGCTCGTTAGGGCCCGCCTCGCGACGCCGGTAGGCGCTCTGGTCCCGCGTGAGCCCCAGCGCGGGGTCGACTCCGAGCGCGGCCAGGACGTCGGCGGCGGCCACGCTCCAGGGACGGTCGACCCCCCGCCACGTCGCCTCGCCGACCAGGTGCGTCATGCCAGCCGGACCACCTCACCGAGCTCCGGGACGACCGCGCACCAGTCGAGCTCGTCGCGCACGCGCTCGGCCAGCGCGCGCGACGCCTCCCGTTCGCCGTGCACCACGTACACCGTCGACGGCGGCTCGGGCAGCCGGCGCAGCCAGGCGACCACGTCGTCGGCGTCCGCGTGGACCGAGAACTCGTCGTCCATCACGACCTCCGCGCGCACCGGCACGTAGCGGCCGTGCACCTTGATCTGCCGCGCTCCGTCGACCAGTGCACGGCCACGGGTGCCGATGGCCTGGTAGCCCGTGAGGACGACGCAGTGCCGACGCTCTCCCAGCATGTGGGCCAGGTGGTGCACCACCCGACCGCCGGACGCCATCCCGGACGCCGACACGATGATGCACGACGTCCCGGGCTGGTTGAGCCGCATCGACTCCTCCGGCGTCCTCGCCTCGTGCACCGCGGGCACCGCGTCGAACCAGTCGCGGGCGTCGGGACGGAGCTCGGCTGCGAGGTCGGGGCGGCGGTAGACGTCGATCGCGGCCAAGCCCATGGGACTGTCGACGTAGATCGGGACCTGGGGGATGCGACCCGCCCGCTGCATCACTCCCAGCTCGTGCAGCACGATCTGGGTGCGGTCCACGGCGAAGGCGGGCACGAGCACGGAGCCACCTCGGCTGATCGTGCGGCGCACGGCGTCCGCGAAGGCCTCGTGCCCCACCTCGGGCGAGGGGTGGCGCCGGTCGCCGTAAGTCGACTCCACGACGACCGTGTCGGCGGCGGGCGGGTCCTCGCGAGCCCGCAGCAGCGGGTGCGCGGCACGACCGAGGTCACCGGAGAACAGCGCCGTGCCCCCGGACGTCGTCACCCGCACGCTCGACGAGCCGAGGATGTGGCCGGCGCGGCTCAAGGAGAACGCGACGTCGCCCCCCACCGCGACGGGCTGGCCGAACCCGACCGGCTGGAACAGCCTCAGCGCGTTCTCGGCGTCAGCCGCGTCGTACAGCGGCATGGGCGGGTCGTGCTTGGAGTAGCCGCCGGCGCGGGCGACCGCCGCGTCCTCCTCCTGCAGGTGGGCGCTGTCGCGCAGGACGATCGCCGCCAGCGCCGCGGTGCCGGGGGTGGCCCACACCGGTCCGGCGAACCCCTCCTTGACCAGCGCGGGCAGGTAGCCGCAGTGATCCAGGTGGGCGTGGCTGAGGACCACGGCGTCGAGCGACGCCGGGTCGACCGGGAACGGCTGCCAGTTGCGGCGTCGCAGGTCGCGCTCACCCTGGTAGAGCCCGCAGTCGACGAGCAGTCTGCGCCCCGAGGACCGCACGAGGAACCGGCTTCCGGTGACCGTGCCGGCCGCGCCGAGGAACGTGACGGTGCTGCTGCTCATGGCTGGCCCTTCGTCACCGCGTGCCTGTCGTCCTCGGGGGTGCTCCCGACGTCGTCCGTCCTGGCCGTGTACCCGGCGAAGTCCGCGAGCGGGCGGCGGACGAGCGCGACCCGAGCGGCGTTGAGGATCGCCAGCAGGTCGATGACCTCCTGGGCGACCGCGCCGGCCACCGGCGTCAGCAGGCCGGCCACCGCCAGCCCCATGCCGATGGTCGACAGCCCGATACCGCCGACGGCGCTCTGCAACGCGATGCGACGCATGCGGCGTCCGATGTGCAACAGGTCGTCGACGCGCTCCAGCGAGGAGTCCAGGACGACGGCGTCCGCGGCCTCGCTCGTCACGTCGCTCCCAGCGCCGAAGGCGACGCCGACCGTCGCTGCCGCCATCGCCGGGGCGTCGTTGATGCCGTCACCGAGGAAGAGCGTCGGCCCCTGGGCGCGGTGGTGGTGCACGATCTCCAGCTTGCGTTCGGGTGACACCTCGGCGTGGACGTCGTCGATGCCGACGAGGCCCGCGAGGTGACGTACCTCCGTCTCCCGGTCGCCGGACACGATCAGGCGTCGCACGATGCCATGGTGCTTCGGCAGGTGCGCGATGAAGTCGACGGCGTCGGACCGTGGCTGGTCCCGGAACCGGATCGTCGCCGCGTACCTGTCGTCAAGGAGCACGACCGCCTCGAGGCCGGACGTCGTCGACGGCAGGTGGGCGTGCGCCCGCGGGTCGACGGCGACGGCCCCGGTGCGGTTGGTCAGACGGATCCGGCGCCCCTCGACCTCGCCGAGCAGCCCACGGCCCGGCTCCTCGGTCACCGACCCGACCGCCGGCAGCACGAGTCCCCGCGCCCGCGCGTGCTCCACCACGGCGGACGCGAGCGGGTGGCGCGAGTAGGTCTCGACGGCAGCGGCGGCAGCCACGAGGTCCTCGGCGTCCACCCCGGGCGCCACCAGCACCTCGGTCACGACCGGTCGCCCGTAGGTCAGCGTGCCCGTCTTGTCGAACAGCACGGTCTCGACGCGGTCGAGCTGCTCGAGGACCGCCGGGTTGCGCAGGATGATCCCGCGCTTGGCCGCCAGCGAGATCGCACCGATCATGGCGACGGGGACGCCGATCAGCAGGGGGCACGGGGTCGCGACCACGACGACCGCAAGGAACCGGCGGGGCTCACCGCTCACCACCCACCCGGCCACACCCAAGGTCAGCGCCAGCAGCGTGTACCAGCCGCCGAGCCGGTCGGCCAGGCGCCGGATGGGCGGCCGCTCCTCCTCCGCGTGCCGCAGGACGCTGACGATCTTCGCGTACCGGGAGTCGCTCGCCCGGGCCGTGGCGCGCACGGTGAGCACCGCCGTCGCGTTGACCGCACCCGACATCACCGTGGAGCCGACCGACTTCGGCACCACGTAGGGCTCGCCGGTCAGGTAGGACTCGTCCATCGACCCGTGGCCGGCGATCACCACGCCGTCCACCGGACAGAGCTCGTGCGGCAGGACCGCGATGACGTCACCGACGTCCACCCGCTCCGCCGGCACGTCGTCCACGCCGTCCGACAGGTCGGCGCCGCGCAGTCGGTGCGCCACCGTAGGGCTACGGCGGGCCAGGGCCTGGAGGGTCGCCGAGGCGCGCGCGGTCGCGGCCTCCTCGAGCGCCGCGCCGCCCGACATCATCAGCACGATGATCGCGGCCACGAGCCACTCGTCCAGCAGTACCGCCGCGACGACCGAGGTGGCGGCCAGCAGGTCGGCCCCGGCCTGGCGCCGCAGCAGCGCCCGCAGCACCTGCCAGACCAGCGGCACGCCGCCACCCAGCACGACGACCCACAGGGGCAGGTCAGCCGACCACGGCGGCGCGGGGGTCGGGACCAGCACGAGGTGCACCGCGATCGCGACGAGGGACAGCACGGCCAGCGCGCCGTCGAAGGAGCGGACGAAGAGAACGACGCGCGAGCGAGCACTGCCGTCGTCCGTCATGGGGCGATCGTCGCCGAGAACGTGACGGCGCGACAGGGCCGATGGACATGGCGCGAACTGAGCGCCCGATTCGGGACCTTCGTCCTACCGGCACTGCTCGCCGCGGCCCGACCCTGGAGACAGCCCACGTCGCAGGAGGTTCCGATGCCGATCCGGTTGGAGACCGACGGCGCAGGTCGACGCGTCCTCCTCACCGTGACGGACGACCGACGCAGCGCAGCGGCGCTCGCCGATCTGCTGGCAGCCTTGCGCTGGACCAAGGTCGACGAGGTCGTGGTCGACCTCCGCCAGCTCGACACCATCGACATGCGCGTTGCCGAGGTCCTGGCGAGGGCCGTCCGTCACCAGGGCGAGACCGGGCGGCACATCGCCCTCGTCTGCGCCGGCTCGCCGGTGACCCACGCCTTGCACGCCGTGGGGCTCGACGGCACGGGAACGGTGTGCGGCTCGTTGGCGGACGCCGGGTGGTGCGCGCCGAACGCGACCCACGAGGTGAGGAAGCGGCGTCACCAGGCCGGCGCCACCAGGGCCGGTTCGTCGAGAGCGCGGGCGACCTCGAGCGTCTGACACGCTCGCAGACCCTCGCTCCAGCACAGGCGCTGGGGAGGTGGACATGAGCGTCACGACGGACCAGGCCGTCGACCCCAGCGGCGACGACGCCGCTCGAACCGCACGCCTCGCGGCGGACATGACGGCGGACGCCACAGCCGGCCTCAGCAGCGACGAGGCGCGTCGACGCCACGCCCGGTACGGGCCGAACGTCCTGCCGCGGGCCACGGGGCCGAGTGCGGCGCGGCTGCTCGCCGGTCAGCTGGTGCACTTCTTCGCCGTCATGCTGTGGGTCGCCTCCGGGCTCGCGCTCGTCGCGGGCATGCCCGCGCTCGCCGTCGCGATCGCGGTGGTAGTGGTGCTGAACGGCGTGTTCTCGTTCGCCCAGGAGTACCGAGCGGACCGTGCGGCGCAACGCCTGCGCGACCTGATGCCGACGACCGTCACGGTGCGCCGTGACGGTCGCACCGCTCGACTCCCGGCTGACCAGCTCGTGCCGGGAGACGTCGTCCTGCTCGAGGCGGGCGACCGGGTCAGCGCCGACCTCGTGCTGCTCCCGGGCGCGGACCTCGGGATCGACGAGAGCTCGATGACCGGCGAGAGCGTTCCCGCCGCCCGCGGCGCGGGGGACACCGCGCGAGCCGGCACGTTCGTCGTGCGCGGTCGCGGCTACGGTGAGGTCGTCGCCACGGGCGCCGGCACCGCGATCGCGGCGATCGCCGTCGAGACGCAGAGAGCGTCGCGGCCCACCAGCCCGCTCGCTCAGCAGCTGCACCGGGTCGTCACGACGGTCGCCGTCGCCGCCGTCGCCGTCGGGATCGGCTTCTTCGGGGTGTCCCTCCTCCTGGGCCGGGCCGGCACCGAGAGCTTCCTGTTCGGCGTGGGCGTCATGGTGGCCCTCGTGCCCGAGAGCCTGCTGCCCACCGTCACGCTGTCGCTCGCTCGGGCGGCCCAGCGCATGGCCGGCCGCCACGCGCTGGTCCGTCGGCTGGAGTCCGTCGAGACGCTCGGCGCCACGACGTTCCTGTGCACCGACAAGACGGGAACGTTGACCCGCAACGAGATGGCCGTGGTCGAGTTCCGTTCTCCCGCAGGCACCGTGACCGTCGCCGGCGAGGGCTACGCGCCCTCCGCGACGCTCAGCGGGACCGCAGCCGCCGTCGCCGCGCTGGAGCGGGCCGCCGACTCGGCCCGGCGCTGCGTCCCGGACTCCCACGCCCTGCACAAGGGCGACCGCTGGGTCGCGGTCGGCGACCCCATGGAGGTCGCCCTGGCGGTGCTGGGCGTGCGGCTGCATCTGGGGGACGCGGGGCCGACCGCATCGGTCAGCCCGTTCGACGCCGTGCGCAAGCGCTCGTCCGTCGTGGACGGCTCAGGGCGTCACGTGATCGGCGCTCCGGACAGCGTGGTGCCCCTCTGCGTCGCCGGCACGGCGGGAGCGGACGACGACGTCGCCGCGATGGCGGATCGCGGTCTTCGCGTGCTGGCCGTCGCGATCGGCAGCGCCACCGGGGGCGAGCACGATCTCGAGCTGCTCGGCCTCGTGGGCCTCGAGGACCCACCGCGCACGGACGTCAGCGACGCCGTCCGCCGTTGCCACGACGCCGGCATCCGGATCGCGATGGTCACCGGCGACCACCCCCGCACCGCGCGAGCCATCGGCCTCGAGGTGGGGCTGATCGCATCCGACGGGCTCGTCCTCACCTCCGCCGAGCTCCCGGCGGACGACGCCGCCCTGGGCGAGCTGCTCGACCGCGACGGCGTCGTCGTGGCCCGCGTCACCCCGGACGACAAGCTGCGCATCGCGCGCACCCTGCAGCAGCGCGGCCACGTCGTCGCGATGACGGGTGACGGCGTGAACGACGGGCCGGCGCTGCGCGCCGCCGACATCGGCGTCGCCATGGGCGCCTCGGGCACCGACGTCGCGCGCGAGGCCGCCGACGTCGTCCTCCTCGACGACCACCTGGCGACGATCGTCGCCGCGATCGAGCTCGGCCGGGCGACGTTCACGAACATCCGCCGGTTCCTGACCTACCACCTGACGGACAACGTGGCCGAGCTGGCGCCGTTCGTGGTGTGGGCGCTGTCCGGGGGTCAGGTCCCGCTGGCCCTCACCGTCCTGCAGGTGCTGGCGCTCGACATCGGCACCGACCTGCTGCCGGCGCTCGCGCTCGGCGCGGAACCGGCCAACCCGCACACCATGGAGGGCCGCCGCCGCCAGCGTGGGCTCATCGACGGACCGCTCCTGCGCCGCGCGTTCGGGGTGCTCGGACCGGCCGAGGCCGTGTGGTCGCTGGGGGCCTTCCTGACCGTCCTGCTCGTCGATGGCTGGCGACTCGGGCAGACGCCGTCCGCGAGCCTGCTGGCGACCGCCTCCGGCACCGCGTTCGCCGCGATCGTGCTGGGACAGCTCGCGAACGCGTTCGCCTGCCGCAGCGAGAGCCGCTGGGTGGGGCGCACCGGCTTGCGGGGCAACCCGCTGCTCCTGCTGGCGGTCGGCGTCGAGCTCGTGACGCTCCTGTCCCTGCTCGGCGTCCCGCCGGTCGCAGACCTGCTCGGCGGAGGCTGGCCGTCGCCGCTGGGGTGGCTGCTGGCGAGCGGGGCCGTCGTGGTGGTCGTGGCAGTCGACGCCCTGCACAAGGCTGTGCGCTCGTCGCGTCGGCCTCGCGGGACGGCATGACGCAGATGCGTCACCGGGTGCAGGGACCTTCGGTCCTGATCACCGTCTCGCCACGCCCGTAACGTCCGCAGTGCGGCCCACCACCCGCAACCGCCGAGTGGCGCGGGCCCAGGAGCACGCGATGAAGCGACTCGTCGTCCTCGGCGCCGGCACGGCAGGCACGATGGTGGCCAACACGCTCCGAGCGAGACTCCCCGACGGGGAGTGGGCGGTCACGGCCGTCGACCGCGACGACCTGCACCGCTACCAGCCGGGCTACCTGTTCCTGCCCTTCGGCACGTACCAGCCCCGCCAGGTCACGCGCTCGCGCCGCCGCTACCTGCGACGAGGCGTCGAGCTGGTCCTGGGCGAGGTCGCGGCGATCTCACCCGACGCGAAGCGGGTCGAGCTGACCGACGGCCGGCGGCTCGCGTACGACGTGCTGGTGCTCGCGACCGGGACGAGCCCGCGGCCGGACCAGACGCCGGGCATGGAGGGGCCGCTCTGGCGCCACGCGATCCACGACTTCTACTCCTACGAGGGCGCGCTGGCGCTCGCCGAGGCGCTGCCCAGCTGGCCGGGCGGCCGACTCGTCGTCCACGTGACCGACGTCCCGATCAAGTGCCCCGTCGCGCCGCTCGAGTTCGCGTTCCTGGCGGACTCGTGGCTCCGGCGCGAGGGTCGGCGCGGGGCCGTCGACATCACCTTCGTCACCCCGCTGTCGGGTGCCTTCACCCGCCCCACCGCCTCACAGGTGCTCGGGTCGATGCTCGACGACCGCAAGATCGCCGTGGAGTCGGACTTCATGGTGGAGCGGGTGGACGACGAGGCGAAGACGCTCGTCTCCTACGACGGCCGCGAGGTCCCGTTCGACCTCCTCGTCACGGTGCCCCTCAACATGGGCGCCGACGTGATCGGAGCCGCCGGCCTCGGCGACGAGCTCGGCTACGCGCGGGTCGACCGGCACACCCTGCAGTCGGTGGTGCACCCCGATGTGTTCGCCATCGGCGACGCGGCGGACGTCCCGACGTCCAAGGCCGGGTCCGTCGCCCACTTCGAGGTCGACGTCCTGGTGCAGAACGTGCTCGCGGCGATCGGGGGCCAGCCGCTGACGGCCCGGTTCGACGGTCACGCGAACTGCTTCGTCGAGTCGGGGGACGGTCGCGCGCTGCTGCTCGACTTCGACTACGACGCCGAGCCCACCACCGGCCGCTACCCCTTCCCCCGCTGGGGACCGTTGCCGCTGCTCGGCGAGAGCCGCCGCAACCACTGGGCGAAGCTCGGGTTCCGCTGGCTCTACTGGAACGTCCTTCTTCCGGGACGTCCGTTGCCGCTACCGGCGCGCCCTGTCCCGCTCGACCACGCCCTGACTCCGTGACGAGGAGGCCCACCATGCCCATCACCACCATCGACGGTCACGACCTCCACGTCGACGACGAGGGATTCCTGACGAAGCCCGACGAGTGGGACGACGACGTCGCACGCTCGCTCGCACGTCAGATCGGCGTCTCGTTGACCGAGGACCACTGGCGCGCCATCCGCTTCCTGCGCGACGACTACGAGCGCCAGGGCGAGACGGCGACGCTGCGCCGCGTCGCGGCGTTCAGCGGCATCTCCATCAAGCAGCTGTTCCAGCTGTTCCCGCAGAAGCCGGCGAAGAAGCTGGCGTACGTCTCCGGACTGCCGAAGCCGCACGGCTGCGTGTGAGCCGGACGAGGAGGACGTCATGACCACGACAGACACCAGCGAAGCGATCGTCCCTCGCTTCGACGACGAGGCGACGACCGGACGGAAGCTCGCGATCATCTGCTCCAAAGGCAGCCTCGACATGGCCTACCCGGGGCTGATCCTCGCGAACGCCGCGCTCGGCGAGGGCGTCGAGACCCACCTGTTCTTCACCTTCTGGGGTTTCGACATCATCAACAAGGCGACCATGGCCGACCTGAAGTTCACGATGCTCGGCAACACCGCGACCCACCTGCCGCAAGGGCTCGGCGGGCTACCGGGCATGACCGCGATGGCGACCGCCAGGCTGCGCCGGTCCATCGCGGAGGTCGACGTGCCCGACATCCCCCTGTTCCTCGACCTCATCGTGGCCTCCGGCGGCCACCTCTGGGGCTGCCGCATGTCGGCAGACATGAACCACCTGACGCCCACCGACCTCCACGACGGGGTCGAGGGCATCATCAGCGCCTCCGAGTTCATCGAGAAGACCGAAGGGGCGCAGCTGCTGTTCGTCTGAGCGGCGCCGCGGGCGACCGCCCGGGGGGTCCTGAAGGTGCTGCGCACACCGATCGACCGCATGGGCGCGCAGCGCGAGCAGTGGGACGACGGCGACACTTCTTCGCGGTCGCACTGGGCGTCGTGCTCGGCTACGAGCGCGACACCACGACCAACCGGTCCCTCGCTGGCGAGGGCGTGACCGTCCTCCCGGTCGTGGGCGGCGAGCTCGGGCGAGGCCGCGGCGGACCCCGGTGCATGACGTGCCCGATCGAACGGGACCCGTGCCTGCGGAATGACGACCCTCAGCGGCCGGACATCTCCCGGCGGATCGCCGCCGCGAAGGAGTCGATGTCGGCCTCGGTCGTGTCGAACGACGCCATCCAGCGCACCTCGCCGGTCGCCTCGTCCCACGTGTAGAAGGGGTACGTCTGCTGCAGGGTGGCGGTGACGTCCTTCGGCAGCGTGGCGAAGACCGCGTTGGCCTGCACCGGACGCATCACCTCGATGCCCGGGATGTCGCGAACGGCCCCCTCAAGGCGTTGCGCCATCGCGTTGGAGTGCTGGGCGTTGCGCAGCCAGAGGTCGTCGGACAGCAGGGCGACGAGCTGGGCCGAGACGAAGCGCATCTTCGACGCCAGCTGCATCAACGACTTGCGCAGCCGGACGATGCTCGACACCGCGTCCGGGTTGAGCACCACGACGCACTCGCCCGCCAGCAGGCCGTTCTTCGTGCCACCGAACGAGACGACGTCGACTCCGACGTCCGTCGTGAAGGCGCGGAAGGGCAGGCCCAGCGACGCGGCGGCGTTCGACAGCCGGGCGCCGTCCACGTGAACGGTCATGCCGTTGCCGTGCGCGTGATCGACCAGCGCCCTCAGCTCGTCGACGCCGTAGAGGGTGCCGAGCTCGGTGCTCTGCGTGATGGAGACGACGGCAGGCTGCGCGCGGTGCTCGTCGTCGAAGCCCCACGCCTGGGTGTCGACCAGCTCAGGAGTGAGCTTGCCGAGCGGGGTGTCGACGGTGAGCAGCTTGATGCCGGCGACCTTCTCGGGCGCCCCGCCCTCGTCCACGGTGATGTGCGCTGTCGACGCGCAGACCACCGACTGCCAGCGCTGGGTCATCGCTTGCAGCGACACGACGTTGGCGCCGGTTCCGTTGAACACGGGAAAGGCCTCGGCCTGCTCGCCGAAGTGCTGGCGGATGACGTCCTGCAGCCTGGCCGTGTAGACGTCGGCGCCGTAGGCACGCTGGTGACCACCGTTGGCCGCGACGATCGCGGCGAGGACCTCCGGGTGCACGCCCGAGTAGTTGTCGCTGGCGAAGCCGCGGGCCTGCGGGTCGTGCAGCGGCGCGAAGGGCGCCCGCTCGGGCTGGGCACCGGCGACCGTCGCGCTCGGAACGTCGTCCGTCAGGGTGTCGGTCAGGTCAGGCACAGGATCCGTCCGTTCAGGTCGTCAGCGTCGGTGAGCCACAGGTCGTTCACGGTCTGGGCGAGGTCGGCCACGGCGGTGTAGCCGCTGAACTTCGCGTCCGGCTTCTGCTCCCGCATGGCGGGGGTGAGCAGCGCCTTGATGCGCAGGACCACCGCTGCGGCGTGCGAGCCGGAGAAGGAGTCGGCCACGGCGAGCGTCCACGCCTCGGCCGCCGCCTTCGCTGCAGCGTACGCCGCGTTGGTCGCGGTCGGGTGAGCCACCTGCACGGTCGAGACGATCGCCAGTCGCGCGTCGTCGCTGGCACGGAGCGCGTCGTGGAAGGCGCGGGTCGTGTGCTGAAGCGTGCGGACCAGCAGCGCGTGCAGCACGTCCCAGTCGGCGAGGTCCATCTCGGTGATGCCCTTGCCGCCACGCCACCCACCGACGAGGTGGACGAGCCCGTCGACGTGACCGTGCTCACGCGCGACCTCCGTGGCCCAGGAGGAGGTCGACCCGGCGTCCGAGAGGTCGACGACGGCGGCGAGCGCCTGCCCAGGGCCCTCGCCGCGGACGTCGTCGGCGTTGGCAGCCTCGACCACGCCCTGCAGGGACGAGGCGCTGCGGGCGGCGGCGACGACGGTCGCCCCCGACGCCACCAGCCGCTGCACGACCGCCGGCCCCGCGGCGCCGGTGGCGCCGGCGACGACGACCACTCGCCCGGACAGCTCGTCGGTGGTGCCCGGCCGGGCCGGACGCAGGTCGGTGGCCGCCGTCACGCGGCTGATCCCGTGATGCCGGACGTCGACGCGACCACGTCGTCGAGCTTCTTGCGCAACGCCTCGTAGAAGACGTTCAGCGGGAACTCGTCGGGCAGCACGGCGTTCACCAGCTCCTTGGGCGGGCCGTCGAGCGGCAGCGCCTCGGGTCCCTTCGCCCAGGTGGACGACGGGTGCGCCGGCACGTAGCTGCGCATCAGCTCGTACGACGCGAGCCAGTGCGCCACCTTGGACCGGTCGATGCCGTCACGGTAGAGCGTCTCGACCTCGTCGCACAGGCCCACGACCACGTCGGGCAGGCGCTGCCAGTCGAACGTGAGCCGGTTGTCCGTCCAGCGCAGCGCGTCGTGGCGGTGCAGGTACGCGAACAGCAGCTGGCCACCGAGCCCGTCGTAGTTGCGCACGCGCTCCCCGGTGATCGGGAAGCGGAACAGCCGGTCGAAGACGATCGCGTACTGCACGAGCCGCGCGTACGGCAGGCCGTCCGCCTCGAGCTTGGTGGCCTGGCGGAAGGTGTTGAGGTCGCAGCGCAGCTCCTCGAGCGCGTACATCCAGAACGGCATGCGCTGCTTGATCATGAACGGGTCGAACGGCAGGTCGCCGTGGCTGTGCGTGCGGTCGTGGATGAGGTCCCACAGCATGAACGTGCCCTGTGCCAGCTGCTGCACGTCGACGAGGCGCTGGGCGTCGGGCGGGAGCGCGACCTTGAGCAGCTCACTGGCCGCGGTGGTCACCCGACGGAAGCGCGCCGCCTCGCGGTCGCAGAAGATGGCGCCCCAGTGGAACGTCGGCACCTCACGCACCGCGACCGTCTCCGGGAAGAGCACGGCAGAGTTCGTGTCGTAGCCCTCCGTGAAGTCCACGAAGTTGATCGGCAGGAACATGCGGTTGTCGTAGGTCTGCTCGACCTCCGCGAGCCAGTCCGGCCACAGCACGCGGATGACCAGCGCCTCCACGTTGCGACTCGGGTTGCCGTTCTGCGTGTACATCGGGAACACCACGAGGTGCTGCAGCCCGTCCACGCGGTGCTGGTCGGGACGGAACAGCACCAGCGAGTCGAGGAAGTCGGGCTTGTCGAAGCCACCCTCGGCCCAGCGCCGGAAGTCTCGCTGCAGGGCCGTCAGGTACGCGGCGTCGTGCGGGAAGCGAGGGGCGAGCGCCTCGATGCCGGCCACGATGCGGCCGACCAGCGCCGACGCCTCGGCGAGGTCGTGCTCGGCACCGTCGACCGAGCCGTCCTTGCTCTGCAGCGGGCGAAGCGCCGACACCGCCGCCTTCAGGTCGAGCCACGCGGGGTCCTGCACGACGTCGTCGCCCTCGGTCGTGTCGGACGTCGGCACCGCGCGGCGCGCTGCCGCCCACGTGACGCAGTTGGCCCAGAGCGCACGGTGGTCGAGCTCGTCGATCGAGTCGTCGCCGAACAGGTCGGAGTCGGCCAGCACGACGATGCGGCCATCGCCCGCCGTCACGGCCGCGGCGAGCGGGGCGTTGGCGGGGTGGGCCGTGGCGCTCGTCCGGGCGAGGACCTCGACGCCGCCGGCCGGCGCGTTGGACACGTCGAGCACGCCGGCCCGGTAGAAGCACGCCTCCCCCACTCCCGCCAGCACGCCGACGTCCCGCGGGTCGGCGAGGTCGCCGAGCACCCACGTGGCGACGTCCTTGTGGCGGCGTGCGCCCTCCTGCACGGTCGTGCTGACGACCCGGACGCCGAACCGCTCGAGCAGCGCGTTCAGGTTGTTGCCGCTCACGTCCTGGTCGCACTCGGCCATGACCACGAGGCCGCCGCCGGTGCGGACGTAGCGTTCCACGGCGTCCAGCTCGTCGTCGGTCAGGACCGGGGAGCCGACGCCGGTCGTGCGCTCGAGGCGCGCGTCGGCGGGGTGGGCGACGACGAGGACGTCGTGGCCCGCCAGCACGTCGGCGGTGAAGAGACCCTGCCGGTGCACGGTGACGTCGCAGCCGCGCCGGCGCAGCGTCTCGGCCGCGAGCGCGTAGCTGGCGTCGGCCGGGTTGACGGGGTTCATGCGCTGGGCCGTGGCTGCGTCCACGCTCCACGCCTCGCTGTGCGCCTCGTCGACCAGCACCCGCGGGAAACTCTGCATCATTACCTGCCTTCTGACGGTTGTTTCTCTCGTCGCACCACAACTTCGCTGCAGAAAGTTTAGCTAGAGGTTCGGCGGTAGGGCCAATCGGCCCGAGTGCCAGACGGGAAGCTTCACGGCAGGTCGTACCGTGAGCGCGTGGCCGACCACCTGCCCACCACCGCCAGCACCGACTCGACGACACCCGGCCTGAGCGCCACCGGTTTCAGCGACCGCTGGCTCTACCCCGTCTGGCCCTGGCTGGTGCTGGGCGGGCTCACGGTCGTCGCCGGAGGGCTCGTCGCCGCGGCGGTCGCGCACGCGCCGACCGAGAAGCCGGTCTGGGCGTCCGCCTACCTGGTTCTCGTCGCCGGGCTGGGGCAGGTCGGCCTGGCGCTCGGCCGGGCGCTGCTCGCGCCCCGCCCTCCGACGTCCGGTGCGGTGGCCCGCGACTTCACGGTGTTCGCGCTCGGCAACACCGGAGTGATCGTCGGCACGCTCACCGACGCCGTCTGGCTCGTGGACGTCGGCGGCGCGCTGCTCGTCGTCGCGCTGGCCCTGATGGTCTGGGGCGTCCGAGCAGGGGTCGAGGCGGTCGAGCGTCGTCCCCGCCCGTGGGTCGTCTGGCTGCTGTGGCTCTACCGCGGGCTGGTGGTCGTGCTGCTGGTGAGCATCCCCGTCGGGCTGGTGCTCGCCCGCCGGTAGCGATCCTGCCCTCCACGTTTCGCGCGAAACGTGGCAGCAAGGCGGCCGGCGGTGCCCCGTTCCGCGCGAAACGTGGACGGGGGGACGCGAGGTTCGACCTGCCGCGAGCGGGTTACCGCCGGGTACGGTCGCACCTGATCGCCCGCGACGCGAACGACCAGCGAAGGAGACCCGTGGCCGACCTGACTCCCGAGCAGATCATGGAGATGCTCGACGCGTTCTACCCGTACAAGGACCGGTTCGCGCTGCACCGCAGCATTCCCGCACAGCCCCTCTCGCGGGAGCAGGTGCTCGAGCAGGTGCGCACGATGGCGTCCGAAGAGGACGCGCTCGGCGACACCGGCAAGGTCTCCGGCACGCTCTACCTGGGCGACCACGACCAGTACCGCTTCCTCACCCGGGTGTTCGAGCAGTTCGCGCACGCCAACGTCCTGCAGCGCGACATGTACCCCAGCTCCACGAAGTTCGAGGGCGAGATCGTCGCGATGACAGCCGCCATGCTGGGCGGCGACGAGCAGACGGTCGGGGTCATCACCTCAGGGGGCAGCGAGAGCCTGATGAACCCGATGCTCGTGTACCGCGAGCGGGGCCGGGAGCGCGGCATCACCCAGCCCGAGATCATCATCCCGAACTCGGCCCACGTCGCGATCGACAAGGCGTGCCACTACTTCGGCATCACGCTGCTGCGCGCGCCGCTGCGCGCCGACTACCTGGTGGACGTCGACTGGGTGGCCGACCACATCACGCCGAACACGGTCGCCCTGGTCGGTTCGGCCGGCTCGTACCCCTACGGCCTGGTCGACCCCATCACCGAGCTCGGCGAGCTCGCGCTGCAGCACGACATCGGCCTGCACGTCGACGGCTGCCTCGGCGGGTTCGTGCTGCCCTGGATCGCGCGTCTGGGGCACGACGTCCCCCCGTTCGACTTCCGCGTGCCGGGCGTCACGTCCATGAGCGCCGACACCCACAAGTTCGGGTTCGCGCTCAAGGGCACGTCGGTCCTGCTCTACCGCGACGCGACCCTCCGCCGGTACCAGTACTTCACGTTCCCCGACTGGCCCGGCGGCCTCTACATCAGCCCTGGCATGTCGGGCAGCCGGTCCGGCGGCCTCATCGCCGCCACGTGGGCGGCGATGCTCAGCACCGGCGAGCAGGGCTACCTCGACGCGGCGGCCCGGATCTACGCCACGGCGCAGAAGATCAAGGCCGCGGTGCAGTCACAGCCCGAGCTCGCGCTGTTCGGTGACGGCCAGACGTTCCTGGTGGGCTTCGGCGCTGCGCGTCCCGTCGAGGACGGTGGGCTCGACATCTTCTTGGTGAACGACGGGCTCGCGGCGCGCGGCTGGCGGCTCAACCCCGACCAGCTGCCGGCCGGGCTGCACTTCTGCGTCACGCTGCCCAACACGCGCGAGGGACTCGCCGAGGAGTTCGCGACCGACCTGGCGGCGGCCGTGGAGCACGCCCGGCAGCACGCGGGCGAGCCCGCTCGTAGCGGAGCCCTCTACGGCATGGCGGGATCGCCGGCAGGCAACGAGCAGCTGGGATGGCTGCTGTCCGGCGCGCTGGACGCCATGTACGCGGTGCCCAGCCCGAGCCAGCCCACGAGCCCGACCGACGACGACGCGGACGCCGACACCGCGGCCTCCTCGGAGGGCTGAGTGCCCGAGTCCGTCGGTCGCTGGGTGCTGGCGATCGACCTCGGCTCGACGGGCCTCAAGGTCGGGGCGGTCACCAAGGACGGCAGGATCGTCGGCTCCGTCGCACGCGAGCTCACCACGACCTTCACGGACGACGGCGGCGTCGAGCAGGATCCCCACACCTGGTGGCAGCTCATCCGGGAGGCCACCCGACTCCTGCTGGACGACGGACAGCTGGCGCCCGCCGAGCTCGTGGCCGTGGGCACCACCGGCCAGTACGCGTCGACGGTCCCCGTGGACGCCGACGGCCAGCCGGTCGGGCCGTGCCTGATGTGGGCGGACGACCGCGGGCGCACGTGGAGCGCTCGCGCGGTCGGGGGGCCCGCGGCCGGGTACCGGGCGACGTCCGTGCTGCCCTGGTTGCGCTACACCGGCGGCCTGCCGTCGCCCGGTGGTGCCGACCCGACCGGGCACGCGCTCTACCTCAAGCACGCCCGGCCGGAGCTCTACGCCCGCACCGCCACCCTGCTCGAGCCGGTCGACTACCTCGGCCTGCGGCTGACCGGGCGCGCCGCGGCGACACCCGCGTCGATGGTGGCGTCGTGGCTGACCGACAACCGGCCGGGAGCCGCACTGCGGTACGTGCCGTCGCTGGTGCGCCGCGCGGGGCGCGACGCCGACCGGCTGCCCGAGCTGCTGCCGGCCGGGTCGGTGCTCGGCGAGCTCAGTGCGGACGCGGCGGCCCACCTCGGGCTGCTGCCCGGCGCACCGGTGGTGACCGGCGTCCCCGACCTGCACGCGGCGCACATCGCGTCCGGCGCGGTCGACGACTTCGCCGCGCACCTGACGATCAGCACGACGTCCTGGGTGTCGTGCGCCGTGCCGTTCAAGAAGACCGACGTGCTGCACCAGATGGCGTCCGTGCCCGGAGTGCGACCCGGCCAGTACCTGGTGATCGACAACCACGAGACGGCCGGCGTGTGCCTGCAGTGGTTGCGGGACGGCGTGCTCGGCGGCTCCTACGACGAGCTCGTCGCGCTCGCCGAGCAGTCCGAGCCGGGTGCTGGTGGGGTGCTGTTCACCCCCTGGCTCAAGGGCGAGCGCTCACCCGTGGACGACCGGGCGCTGCGGGCGTCGTTCGTCAACGTCTCCCTGACCACCGACCGCGCCGACCTCGTGCGGGCCGTCCTCGAGGGCGTGGCCCACAACATGCGCTGGCTCGTGGAGGTGGCCGACGCGTTCGCCGGACGACGGCTCGAGCCGATCCGTGCCCTCGGTGGCGGCGCGCAGTCCGACCTGTGGTGCCAGGTCCACGCCGACGTCCTGGGACGCCGGGTCGAGCGCGTCGACGACCCGGAGATCGCGCAGCTGCGCGGGGTCGCGCTCTACGCCCTGCTCGCCCTGGGCGACGTGACGCTCGACGAGGCCGCCAGCCGCGCCACCGCGTCGACGGTGTTCGAGCCCGGCCCGGCGTCGACGTCCGTCTACGAGCCGATGCACGCCGAGTTCACGCGTCTCTACGGACGGCTCAAGGGAGTGCACCACCGGCTGAACGGCCGGCGCTGACAGGCCTCAGCCGCAGCTGAAGGAGTCCGCGCGGTCGTTGGCCCACGCGCCCACGTTGGAGCTGTGCGAGCGCCCGTACTCGCGCCACAGCACCGTGCTGCCGTCGTAGACCGTGACCGTGACGCCGGAGCGGTTGTTCACCCACGAGGTGGTCTGGTTCGCGAAGCCGTACGCGGCCAACGACTGCGTCGACGGGCAGTCCCGGAACTGGAGCATGCGCCCGCCGTAGCTCGCGTGCTCGTAGAAGCAGAACCAGTGCACGGTCGTGCTGTCCGGGCAGCCCGCGTAGCCGCTCGACACCGCGTCCGTCGCCACCGACGCCCCGGAGGGCGCGGACGAGTAGGCCGACGCGGGGTCGACGACGTCGGACGAGCTCGAGGGCAGCGTCCACGTCGAGACCACCGCCCCGCCGTCCCAGGAGACCTCGAAGGGCCCGGTGCGCACCGCTCCCGGCGAGCTGCGCAGGACGTTCGAGATCTCGCTCTCGATGCGGGAGATCTCGCTCTCCAGGCTCGACGAGGGGGCCGGACCGCGCACGTGGGACGTCGCCGGCCGGGTGGCCGACGGACCGGGCGAGCTCGCCGCGGCCGCGCCGGTCGGCACGACCAGCACCGACACACCGAGGACTGCTCCCGCCACCGCGGCGAGCCTGCGCATCACCGCGGCGGCACGAGGCCGCTCACCGCTGCTCACCGAGATCGACCGCATCGCCCCTCCACGGGTCCGTCGCCCTGTCCCTGCTCGAGCCCTGCCCTGCGTGAGCCGTGCCCGTGCGTGAGCCCTGCCCTGCGTGAGCCGTGCCCTGCGTGAGCCCTGCCCTGCTGCCCGGACTGCCGCACTTGGGGCGTCGTGGCCGGGTTCGCCCCAAAGTAGCGGGATGCGTTCACGCAGGGAACCCCTCGCGCCAGGGGTCCCGTCCAACTTCTGACGCGTTTGGCACCTGTCCGCCAGCGATCTGAGGTGGCAAACGCGTCAGAAGTGGGCACGTTCGTCACCAGGGCAGCTACTCGAAGACCGTGTAGGCGATGGTCGAGGGCACCGGCACGTTGAGCGCGCCCGCGGTGCGGGTCAGCGTCTGCTCGACGTCCAGCAGCCGGCCGGTCCCCGGGTCGAAGACGGCCGTGTACCTGGTGGGCAGCCCGGTGTGGTCGCTCTCCACCGACAGCGCGTAGCCGTGCCGGCCGGCCCGGTCGATCACGGACCCGAGGGGCTCGATGCCGACACGGGTGGCGGCGAGCCGGAAGAGCGCGGCCTGCTGCGCACCGCTCAGCTGGGCGGAGCGGTAGGCGTCGGCGATGGCCACGATGAGCTCGGCGTCCCCGAGCTCGGCCACGGGGTGCGCCCGCGTCAGGGCGGGCAGGAGGCGGCTGGGGTCGTCGGGCAGGGACGACGCCTCCGGCTGGAACCCACCCGGCGCCCACCGCTGCTCGTCCACGGTGACCGGTGTCGCGGCTGGGCGGCCCTCGTCGTCCCAGCGCTCGCGAGCCTGCCGGTCCGGGAACTCGGGCGTCGACGTCCGGCGGACCAGCTCGGCGGAGCCATCAGCGCGGCGTGACAGCGACACCTGCACCGGCACGACGGCGGACGTCACCTGCTTGCCCGCCACGCGCGTCCCGAGCGACCACTCGCGCC
This sequence comes from Actinomycetales bacterium, assembly GCA_035707965.1. Classification (GTDB taxonomy): domain Bacteria; phylum Actinomycetota; class Actinomycetes; order Actinomycetales; family Angustibacteraceae; genus DASSTJ01. Next base: position 30,756 of record DASSTJ010000046.1, on the reverse strand, counting down.
ACCGCACCGTGAACGCCTGCGGGACCGTGCGACGCGACCGCTGCCGCTGCACGCACTCGAGGGCGAGGGCCTCCGCCTGCGCCTTCGTGGCCGACCCGACCTGGGCGTAGTGCAGCATCGCCGGCGTCGCGGCTGCCGCCGGCGGTGTGCGGCCAGGCAGTCCCGTCGCGACGGCGATCACCGCCGCTGCGGCGACCCCGGCCGCCGCCACCCACCAGCGGCGGCGGCGCGGACCGCGCTGCCGTCGAGCGGCTGCCACGTCGCTCACCTCCGGGTCGGCAGGTCGAGCGGGAGCGAGGGCGACAGCGAGGGCGTCGAGCGAGTCCAGGGAGTCCAGGGGCGACGGCACAGGGACGCCGACCGCCGGCGTCCGCTGCGACAGGACCTGGCGCAGACCGGCCTCGCGCCACTCGAGCAGCTCGGCGTCCGACACCAGGCGGCCGAACGACCGGGCAGGGTCGGCGGCACGCAGACGGTCGACGACGTCGGTCATCGTGGAACCCTCCGGGTCGCGGATCCGTTCCGGCGGTTGCGAGCGCCCGGGACCGCGGAGGTGCGCGGACCGGCACGGCGGCCGGCCGGGTCAGGCTGCTCAGCTGGCTCGGGCCGCTCCAGGCTGCCGAGCAGGTCCTTCAGTCGCTGCTGGGCCTCGTGCAAGCGCACGGCCACGTCGCCCGGGCTGCAGCCCAGGACCTCCCCGATCTCGGCGCCTGACAGGTCCTCCCACGCCCGCAGCTGCAGCACCTCGCGGTCGTCGTCCTGCAGCTCGCTGACGGCACGGAGAACAGGGTCGCCGGAGAGCTCGTTCTCGGTGAGCCGCAGGCGGGACGAGCCGGGTTCGCCACGCAGGCGCTCGTCGCGCATGCGCTGCCGCAGCTCGAGCGAGACGACGCTGCGGGCGATGCGGTAGATCCAGGCGCGCGGCACCTCGGGCACCTCGTCGAACCGGGACCACACGACGGCGAAGGTGGCGACCGTGGCGTCCTGCGCGGCGTCCAGCGCCCGCAGCCTCCGCAGCGCGAACCTCAGCACGAATGGGTAGTGCTCGCGGTACAGATCGGTGAACCGGCTCTCCAGCGGAGCCGCGCCGTCGCGAGCGGAGCTGTGGGCCGTGCCGCCGGTGCCAGCGGGGCCGTCGAGAGAGCGGCGGGGACGCACCGGGGCCGGCGGGTGGGCGTCGTCGAGCTGGACGCCGTCGCGTCCGATCCGCTCGAGCCAGCTCGTCACCGTCATCGCCCCTGCCGTCGCACGTACCGTCCACCACTCTGCCTCACCGAGCCGGACGACGGCACCAGGTGACACCTTGGCGGCTCAGTGCGCGCGGCGGCTGGGGCGCTCCAGGTAGGTGTCGTCCGGTTCGGAGAACCCGTGCCGGCGGTACAGCGGGTGTGCGTCAGCGGTGTGCAGCATCCAGCGGAAGTCGCGGCCGGGTCCCTCGTCGACCATGGTGCGCACGAGGGCCGATCCGAGGCCACGGCCCCGGTGCTCGGTCAGCACGTAGACGTCGGCGAGGTAGGCCGAGGCCACGCCGTCCGACCACGCCCGCGCGAAACCCACCATGCGGCCGTCGCCGTCGTAGCACCCGACGACGCGCCAGGCGCTCGCCACCTGCCGGCGGAAGTCGTCCTTCGTGCGCCACCGGCCCCAGTAGGCGTCAGACACCAGGAAGTCCCAGGCGGCGTCCACGTCGACGCGCGCTCTGTCGTCGTCCAGGTCGTAGCCGCCGTCTCGCTGGTCGCGACCGTCAGCCTCCGTCACCTGCGCCCTCCCTCGTCCGCCTGCCCGTTCACCCCGCGTGTCCGAAATCATCGCCCGTGATCGGCTTCGGATCGTAGGGTGGCACTGGCGATCGGGCGAGTATCGGTGCGACCGCTCGGCCGCAAGGCGGGTCCTCGACGTTGGGAGTACCGGATGGTGGGCGTACCCGCACCGGTGGCGCGCTGGGTGGGGCGCCGCGTGCTGGGCCGAGGGATGAGCAGCGTCTCGGACCTCTCGCGGGTGCCGTTCGTGCCCCGGTCGTTCGTCCTGCCGTTCCAGCGCGACGGCCTCGACCCGGTGTCGAGGATGGGACGGCGGAGAGGCACGGCCCCGGTCGGCAGGCTGACCCGGCTGTTCGGCATGAACATCTGGCTGGTGACGGGGTACGAGCAGGCGCGTTGGGTGCTCGCGGACGTCGACCAGGCGTTCAGCAACGACATCCGCCCGCTCGTCGCCAGCGCGGGCAGCACCGAGGTGCACTCGGTCGGTGGCCTGGGGCTCACCGACCCGCCGGACCACACGAGGCTGCGGGACGTCCTGACGCCGGAGTTCACGAAGCGGCGCCTCGCTCGGCTGCAGCCGGCCATCGAGCAGATCGTGGAGCAGCAGCTCGACGAGCTCGAGGGCGCCGGCCCGACCCCCGACCTGGTCTCGACGTTCGCGTTCCCGGTCCCGTTCCTGGTGATCTGCGACCTCCTCGGGCTCAGCCCGGAAGACCGCGACCAGTTCCGGCCCCTCGGTACCGCCCGGTTCGACCTGCGCGAGGGCGGGGTGGGGCTGTTCGGCGCCGCGTCGCGCTCGCGCGAGTTCCTGTTCAAGGCGGTGCGGCAGCAGCGGCTCTCCCCCGGCGACGGGCTGATCGGGCAGATCATCCGCGAACGCGGCGACCAGATCAGCGACACCGACCTCGCCGGCCTGGCGGACGGGGTGTTCCTCGGCGGCTACGAGACCAGCGCCAGCATGCTGGCGCTGGGCACGCTGGTGCTGCTGCAGCACCCGGAGGCCCGCGAGATCCTGCGCGAGGACCCGTCGTCCGTCGACCGGGTGGTCGAGGAGCTGCTGCGGTACCTCACGGTGGTGCAGACGTCCTTCCCCCGGTTCGCGAAGAACGACATGGACCTGTTCGGCAACCGGGTCGACGCCGGGGACGTCGTCCTCGTGTCGCTCGTGCGCGCCGACCGCGACAGCGCCCTCGGAGCGGCTCCCGACGAGTTCGACCCGACCAGGCCGGCGGGCCCGCACCTGGCTTTCGGGCACGGGCGGCACCGCTGCGTCGGCTCGGAGCTGGCGCGCATGGAGCTGCGCACGGCGTTCCTCGCACTGGTCCGACGCTTCCCCGACATGCGGATGGCCGTGGAGCCGCACCAGCTGACGTTCCGCAAGCTCTCGGCCGTGTACGGCGTCGAGGCGATGCCCGTGCACCTGGGCGCGCCCCGGCGCTGAACGGCCCTGCCGGGGTCGTCGTCCGGGCCTACGCCTACGCTCGTGTCGGCAGGCCACCGGACGGCGAGGAGCGGCATGGGCGACACGGGCGACGTCGTCGTCTTCACCGGCAGCGCGCACCACGAGCTCGCCGAGGAGATCTGCTCCGACCTCGGCGTCGAGCTCTCGCCGGCGCACAGCCAGCGTTTCAGCAACGACTGCCTGCAGGTGCAGCTGCGCGAGAACTGCCGGCAGCGCGACGTCTACATCGTGCAGCCCCTGGTGCCGCCGACGCAGGACCACCTGGTCGAGCTGCTCCTCATGCTCGACGCCGCCCGGGGCGCGTCAGCCGCGCAGATCACGGCCGTCATCCCCCACTACGCGTACGCCCGCTCCGACAAGAAGGACGCGCCGCGCATCTCGATCGGCGCCCGACTGGTCGCCGACCTCATCGCCACCTCCGGCGCGAACCGCGTGCTCACGATGGCGCTCCACGCGCCGCAGGTGCACGGGTTCTTCTCGGTGCCGGTCGACCACCTGTCGGCGATCCCCGAGCTGGCGCACCACTTCAAGTACCGCGACGTGTCGAACACCGTGGTCGTGTCGCCCGACCTGGGCAACGCCAAGCCCGCCACGCAGTTCGCCCGGCTCCTGGGCGTGCCAGTGGCCGCGGGCAGCAAGCGGCGACTCGCCGACGACACCGTGGTGATCGACGCCATCGTCGGCGACGTCGATGGCAAGGACGTCGTGGTGCTGGACGACGAGATCGCGACCGGCGGGTCCGTGTGCGAGCTGCTGGAGGTCCTGGGTCGCCACGGCGCCCGCCGGATCTCCATCGCCTGCACGCACGGGCTCTTCACCGGGCCGGCGATCGAGCGCCTCGCCTCCCGCCACGACATCGACGAGATCATCACGACGAACACCGTGCCTCAGGGCGGCCACTACGCCCTGCCGCACCTCGAGGTCCGGTCGATCGCGCCGTTGTTCGCCGAGGCGATCGGCCGCATCCATCGTGGTGAGTCGATCAGCACGCTGCTGTCCGACACGGTGACGCACGGCTGAGCGCGACCGCGCGGCGAGCCCCCAGCACCATGCGCGGGCACGGAGCGTGACGCGGCCTGAGCCGCGGGACTGAAGATGGCGCTCGGACCGGCCGATGAGGAGCTGTGAACCGGGCACAGACGACGCGGTCCCGACGAGACCCCGCGCTCACCGCCATGGCGACGATCTACCTGCTCGGCGGCTCCTTCTGTCTCGTCGGGGCCGTCGCGCCGCCGAGTCCTGCCACTCCGCGGCTGCTGCACGCCGTCCTGGCCGGCGTCGGCCTGGTCGGGGCGCCGCTGCAGTGGTGGCTCAGCGGAGCTGCCGGTCGACGGGCGCACCGGCCGCTGCTGCACGCGAGCCTGGCCGTCAACGTCGTCCTGACGTGGCTGCTCATGGTGAGCGCCGCTACGCCTGCCGGGCACGTGCTCATCGGCTACAACTTCGTCTACCTCGCGATGGTCGCGGCGTACTTCCTGCCCCGACGCGAGGCCCGGGCGCACACGGGCCTCGTCGTCGTGGCCGTGCTCAGCGCTTCGCAGGCGTCCGGGCTGGAGGCGAGGGCGCTCGTCGGACCGATCGTCGCGATCTCGGTGGTGACCGTGTCAGAGGTGCTGGGTCGGCTCGCGACACGGCTGCGCAGCGGTGCGACCACCGATCCGCTCACGGGGGTGCTGAACCGCGGCGCCTTCCTGGACGTCGCGCACGACCTGCTTGCGGCCAGCGGGCGCCGCGGCCAGCCGATCAGCCTCGTGATCGCCGACCTCGACGACTTCAAGCGCATCAACGACGAGAGGGGTCACGCCGCCGGCGACGAGGTCCTGATGTCCGTCGCCGAGACCTGGCGCGGGTGCCTCCGCTCTGCTGACGTGCTGGCCCGGGTGGGCGGTGACGAGTTCGTCGTGCTGCTGCCCGGGGCCGCCCAGGAGCAGGCGCGCGAGGTGGTGCGCCGCATGCGTGCCGCGACCGAGGTCCCGTGGAGCAGCGGCATCGCCACCACTGAGGCCGGCGGCGACCTGCGGTCCCTGTACGAGGAGGCGGACAACCAGCTCTATGCCCAGAAGCGTCAGCGCGAGCCGCGACGAGACGCCGGGCTCCCCCGGCAGCGGGCCGCGACGGCGTCGGATGCGGCCCGCCGCTTGGTCTGACCGGCCGCGCCGGCAGGAGCAACCGCCGGGTCCGGCCCCTCGGGGCCAAGGAGCAGCCGTTGGTCCTGCCCGCCGGGCACGCTCCCGCGTCAGGCACACTGTGGGCACGGGAGGGCTCGCATAGTGGCCTAGTGCGGCGGTCTTGAAAACCGCTAGGCGGGCAACCGTCTCGTGGGTTCGAATCCCACGCCCTCCGCTCGACGCATCCCCTCTGACCTGCGGAAGCTGGCTCACCACAACCCGGCTAAACAGGCACGAATCTCATCAGATCGTTCGATCCGCCGGTCGAACCGGCGCAGCAATTTGCCTATTTCCCTCCACCAGCGGCGCTTCCGCCGCAACACTCACCTCACAGGACCGACGTCCGGCGGTCGACCGGGCACCGTCCGGACGTCGCCCAAGCGGTGAGCGAGTACACGCATGGCCCTGATCGACGATCGGCCCTCGGGCCGTTCAGCAGACCATGAGGACACGGCCCAGGGGACCGTGCCACCGGCAGGCTTGCGCCTCGTTCAGGTGGGACTCCGGGCCGCCCTGACAGACGTCAGCCTGGGTGCTCGCCTCCGACTCCTCATCACCGTCGGCTGCGCCGCCCTGGGGCTCGTGCAGGACGTCCCCCTCGTCGTCGCCGGCTCGGCCGTCGTCGCCGCTGCCGAGCTCGCGAGCACGCGTTCCTGGCGACTGGCCACCTACGTCCAGGTGATCACGACCGTGTCGCTGGTCGTCCTCACCGGGTCCCACGCCTCCGCTGCCCTGCCGCTGCTGCTGCTCCCCGTCTTCCGTGCCGGTGACCTCGGGCGTCTCCGAGACGTGTGCCTGGTCAGCACGACCACCGGCGTGCTGCTGGTCATCGGCTGGCTGTCGCTGCCGCCGTCGCCGGTCCCGCGCCAGTCCGTGCTCACCCAGGGAGCGGTGTGGCTGGGTCTCGCGATCGGTCTCGGCGTGCTGCAGTGCCTGAGCCTGCTGCTCCAGGCGCGCAACGAGACGACCGGCATCGAGCTCGCCGCCCAGGAGGCGACGTACCTGGTGCACCGGCTCGACGAGCTGGTGCGCCGGCTTCCCCACGGGCTGCACGCACCGGCCGTGGCGGACGAGCTGCTGGAGGGCGTGCTCAACGCCGCACCAGGCAGTCGTGCCGCTGTGCTGGTGCGCCGGGACGCCGACATCGCCTCCCCGCTGGTCGTTCGGGGCAGCGACCGGGTGCCGTGGCGTGACCCGGTGCACTCCGCCGGTCCGCCGTCCACCGCGTGGCGCACCAAGAGCACCGTGACCGAGGTGCGGCCACCCGACACCCACGGACGGCGCCACGGCTCGTCCATGCTGTGCATCCCCTTGCTGGACGTCGAGCACGCGCTCCTCGGGCTCGTGGTCGTCGAGCGGCTGCACGCCACGCCGTTCGACCAGGCCGAGGTCGCCGCCGCCGAGCAGGCCGCCGTCCGGTTCACGCCGCACCTGCAGGCGGCCATCATGTTCAGCGAGCTGCAGCTGGTGGCGAGCATCGCAGAGCGCGAGCGCCTCGCGCGGGAGATGCACGACGGCATCGCGCAGGACCTCGTTGCGCTGGCGTTCTCACTCGACGTCCTGGGACGCCAGCTGGGCGCCACCAGCGCGGTCGCCGAGAAGGCCGTCAAGGACGTCCGGTGCGAGCTCACCCGGATGGTGCGAGACATCCGCTTCTCGATCTCGGACCTGCGGTCCAGCGTGCGCCCGGAGCGTGGCGTGGGAGCCGCCCTGTCGAGCCAGGTGCAGTCGCTCGCGTCCTCCACCGGTCTGGCGGTGCACCTGAGCCTGCGCGAGTCGACCTTCCGGCTGCCCGCCCAGATCGAGGCAGCGCTGCTGCGCGCCGCGCAGTCGATGCTGCACGACATCCGGGCCGACTCGACGGTCTCCGAGATCTGGTTGTCCTTGGACGTCGACCCGCCCCGGGCGGAGCTGGTCCTGCGTCACGACGGCGCCGCCGCGAGTCACCTGAGCGACGAGCTGTCGCTGTACCTGGCCCAGCTGGGCGTGGCCGCGCGCGAAGGGCCCGGTGAGCTGCTGCTGTCGACGACTCCTGCTCCGGCTGCTGGCACGACGCTCGTGGAGCAGCGGTGACGGCAACGGTCAGCGTGGCCCTCGTGGACGACCACACCTTGGTGCGCCAAGGGCTGTGCCGCATGCTCGAGAGCGAGGGTCTTGCCGTGGTGGCGCAGGGCGCGTCGGTGGCAGAGGGGCAGGCGCTGCTCGCCACGACGCCCTTCGACGTCCTGGTCGTCGACGTCACCTTGCCGGACGGCAGCGGCATCGACCTGGCGAGGGCCGGGCGGGCCCGCTCAGAGACCCTCGGCATCGTCGTGCTCACCATGCACGGGGACGACGACACGCTGCTCCAGGCGTTGGACGCCGGCGCCTCGGCGTTCCTGCACAAGACGGCCGCCTTCGAGGAGATCCTCGACGCTGTCCACCGATCCCACCTCCATCCCGACGTGTTCTCCGCGTCCGGCCTCGCCGGTGCGCTCCGCCGGCAGAACCACGACGCCAAGCCGCACCTGACCGCACGGGAGCTGGACGTGCTGACGTGCCTGGGCGAGGGCAGGTCCGTCGCCCAGGTCGCGCAGCGTCTGCACCTGAGCGAGTCCACGGTCAAGACGCACGTCTCACGCGTCTACGAGAAGCTGGGTGCGGCGAACCGCACCCAGGCGGTGATGGCCGCCGTCCGCCTCGGTCTCCTCTCCGTTCCGGACTGAGCGACCGCCGCATCGTCCGAACGGCCGATGCGAGTCGCGCCCAGAGGGGGACGCCAGCCGGCCCGGGTCGCAGCACCATGGGGGTGTGACGACGCGACGGCAGGCCGAGCCCCCACGGCAGCGCACGTCGTGGGAACGGTCGGCCGTGCTGGCCGGCACCGGCGTGCTCGCGGTCCTGCTGTCCGCCTCCTTGGTGCGGCTGGTGCTCGGATGAAGGCGACCCAGGACAGCGGCGGCACGCTCGGCAGAGCCGTCGAGCCGGTGACGCTGCTCGCGGCCCTGCAGAGCCCCGAGGAGGATTCCCGGGGCACCCAGCGCAGCTGGGACACGGGGCTGTACCCCCTCGACGTCCACCTCGGCGGCGGCCTCCACGCCGGTGACCTCGCCCTGGTCGCCGGCGCCCAGGGCGTCGGCAAGACGACCGCCACGCTCCAGGTCGCGCGCAACGTCGCAGCCGCAGGTGGGCGCGCCACCTACGTGTGCTACGAGCACCTGCCGACCACCTTGTCCCACCGACTCCTCGCCCTCGAGGCGGCGCTGGTCGCCGGGGACGTCGCGCCGAGCATGGAGGAGCTGAGGGCCGCGCTGGCCCGGACGTCGCCGGGCGAGACGCTCGAGGACAGGGTCGGCGCGCTGCCCGGCATGTCGATGGCGTTGTCGTCCATCGCCGAGTACGGCCAGCGCCTCACTCTCGTGGCGGCACGCGGCGACCAGACCGGCATCGCCGAGCTCCGCGAGCTCGTCCCCGATGACGAGCCAGGTCTCGTCGTCGTCGACTACCTGCAGAAGGTCCACGTACCAGGGGTGGACGACGAGGAGGTGCGGGTCGCGCGCGTCGCCACCGCCCTCAAGGACCTGGCGCTGGAGAGCGGGTCGGCCGTGCTGGCGGTCGCGGCCGTCGAACGCGAGGGTCTGAGCAGCCCGCGGATCCGCAGCCGGCACCTGAAAGGGTCCGTGACGCTGGCCTACGAGGCCGACGTCGTCCTGGTGCTGCAGGACAAGTACGACGTCGTCGCCAGGCAGCACCTCGTCTACGACAGCTCGGCCGGCAGCGCCCACCACCGGTGGTTGGTCTGCTCGGTCGAGAAGAACCGGCACGGCGAGGACCGCCTCGACATGGAGTTTCGCAAGCGGCTGTCCCACGGCCTGCTCGACCCCGTCGGTCGCATGGTCGAGGACCAGCTCGCCGACGAACGCATCGACGTCTCGTAGGCCTCGCGACGCCGGCTCACGCGTCCAGGTAGGGCAGCAGCGACTCGGCCAGGTCGCACATCATCAGGGCGTCGTCCCAGCCGCGCTCGTCCTGCAGCAGGTGGCCGAGGGTCCGGACGTCGGCGGCCGTGAAGGTCGGTTCGTCGCGTCCGACGGTCACCAGGACCTCGGCGGTCGGGTACCGCGCCACCAGCAGGTGGCGCCGGCTGGCGCAGGGCAGGTCGACCGCCTGCTGCCGCACGTCGTCCGTCGACTCGACCCGCAGGATCGGCCGCCGGGCGTCGAGCAGCGCGAGCACCGGCGCGTCTCGCCGCACCGGCCGCCACTCCAACGGCCGCAGACCGACCCCGGCGAGCACGGACCACGGCGCGTCCGGTCGACGACCCAGCAGGACGGCGACGTCGGCCGACAGCTGTCCCGTCACCGAGACCGCCAGCCGCTCGCCGACGGCACCGAGCGTCGGTACGGCGCCGAGGCACTCGGCGAGGCGGTCGACGACCTCGCTGACGCGAGCCATGCGCAGCGGAGCCGACAAGCCGTGTGCGGCCGCGTCCGGACGCGGCCGGCGCGCCTGCTCGGGCACGGGCACCGTCAGTGGTGCCTGCGCACCAGCGGGATCACGGAGCTCTCTGGCCGCGGCCTCCGCCGAGCGACCCTCGACCGCGAGGGCGACCGCCGGCACCTGGTCGAAGGAGACGTCGACGACGGCCTCGCGCTGGCCGACGGCCGGCGGCACCACGCCGGTGGACCGAGCGATCGCCGTGGTGACGTGCTGCACCAGGACGCGACCCGAGATCGGCGCGGACACCAGGACGGCAGACGCCGCCAGCGCACCGAGCCAGGGCGGCGGCTGGTACGACACGACCGCGACGGCGGGCGGCGCAGCGTCGCCCGTGAGGAAGGGCAGAAGCCGTCTCCACGACGGCGGCTCTGGCGCCTGTGCCCCCACGGCGTCGATGACGCAGGCGGCCAGCCGGGGGGTCGCGGCGCCAGCCAGGTCATCGGGCTCGACCACCATCAGTCCCGCGCGACGCAGCTCCAGGGCGTAGCCGCCGTGGCGTGCGACCACCAGCACCGGCGGCATCGGCGCCTCCTAGAGCCGGGACGTGAAGAGGGCCACGATGCGGATGGCGCCCGGCCCGATGATGACGACGAACAGGGCCGGGAAGATGCAGAAGATCAACGGGAAGAGGATCTTGACCGGCACCTTCTGAGCCTTCTCCTCGGCCAGCTGGCGCCTGACGACGCGCATCTCCTTGCTCTGCTCGCGCAGCACGCCCGCCACCGGGATGCCCAGGCGATCAGCCTGCGACAGCGCGGTGATGAACGTCCTCAGCTCGTTGACGTCGGTGCGGTACCCCATGGCGGTGAACGCTTCCAGCCGGGACTTGCCGATCCTGATCTCCTGGAGCACCCGCGCGAACTCCCCGGCGAGGGGGCCGGACGTCGCCCGCGCGACCTGCATGAGGGCGGCGTCGAAGCCCAGGCCCGCCTCGACGGACACCGTCAGCATGTCGAGGGCGTTGGAGAGAGATCGACGGATCTCGTCCTGACGGTGCAGCCCCTTGTTGTAGACCAGCAGGTCGGGGAGGAAGAACCCGAGCGCGCCCAAGCCGGCCGCGAGAAGCAGCCCCCAGAGACCGACTCCTCCGAGCAGCCCGCCGAAGACCGCGGCGACCACCAGCAGGAGACCCTTCGCGCCCAGGAGGCGCTCGACCGTCCACGAGCCAGGGTTGCCAGCGAAGTCCAACCGGCGCTGCAGCGTCGCGGCGGCACCGCTGGGTGACAGCGCCGCACCCAGCCGCTGGAAGCGGTCGAGCATCGGCACGAGAAGACGCTCCTTGGCGGGCAGCTCGTGCCGCGCCAGCTGCCCGTCCCGCCGTAGCTGCTCGATGACCGCGAGGCTGCGCGCGACACCGGTCGGCTGGGACGACGTGAGCGCCAGCGTGACCACCAGGACGAGCAGGCCCGTCCCCACGGCACCTGTCCCCAGCACCAGGATGAGATCAGTGGGCATCTCAGACCTCCACCCGCACGACCCGGCTCATCCAGAAGCTGCCGACGACCATGCCGACGAAGGCGAGCGCGAGCATCACCCAGCCCAGGAACGTCGTCCACAGCAACGAGATGTAGTCGCCGTTCGTCAGGAGCATGTAGCAGAAGATCCCGATCGGCATGCCGATGAGGATGTAGGCAGAGAGGCGCCCTTCTGCGGACAGCCCGCGCACCATCCGCCGGAGCTGCTCGCGCTCGCGCAACGTCGCCGACGTCGTGCGGAGCGTCTCAGCCAGGTTGCCGCCGACCTGCTGCTGGATGCGGATCGCCATCGTCGTCCACCGCATGTTCTCGCTGTCCATCCGCTCGGCGAGGCGGTCGAGGGCATCTGTCAGGTCGGCACCGATGCGAGTCTCCGCAAGTGCGCGGAAGAGCTCGGTGCTGATGGGATCGGTCGCATCCTGCGCCACCGCGTCGAGCGACTGGTGCAGCGAGAACCCTGTGGTGAGACTGCTCGCCACCAGGTTCAGGACGTCGGGAAGCTGGCGCTCGAACGACCGCAACCGGCGCCTCACCTTGATGCGCAGGTACACCTCGGTGACCACCAGGCCGAGGACGATGCCGAGCAGCAGCAGCCAGACGGACCGCCCCAGCAGCGCGAGCACCACGCCCGTGCCCAACGCGATGGTGACCTGAAGCACCAGCCACTCCGCCGGACGCAGGGCCATGCCCGCCCGGTCCAGCCGAAGGGCCGAGGAGGCCTCCTTGCCGGTGCGCTGCACCAGTCCCTGGGCGGCCTCGACGACCAGTCCCGTCGACGGTCCGGCAACGGGCAGGGCCGTCCCTCGGCGTCCTTGCAGCGAGTAGAGCTCGAGCTGGCGCGTGCGCTTCTTGCTCGTGCCCTCGAGCAGCGGCGCCGAGATCAGCAGCACCGAGACCAGGACCACCGCGAACGCCGACGCGATGAGCGGCCACGGTGTGGCAACCATGACGGACGTGCGGATCTGGTGCGTCCGAAGGCCGGCGGCGTTCACGGTGCCGGGCACCGGTGCCGCGCCGTGCAGCAGCTGCAGCACGGTCCGCGCCGTGACGGTCCCGTCACCCACGGCCGCCGTGACGACTAGCGGCACAGACCCCGTCACTCCTGAGGGAACCCGCACTCGCAGCTGGACCTGGGAGGCGATCTCCGCGGCCGTGTCCGCGAAGGCCCCGGTGAGCGCGGTGGAGGTGCTGGCGGTGGCCACGCGACCGTGCCCCGCGCTCGCGAGGGACCGCAGGACCGAGCTCTGGGACTCGTCCGTGCGGAACGCCACCGCGTCGAGCGTGACGCTGCCGAGCGACCGCACGGCCTGGTCGAGCGAGGCGCCGCTCACCGTGTCCCCACCGTCGCTGAGCAGGAGAAGGCGCCGGTCTCCGTCGGTGCCGGCTGCCTTGACGGCGGCGATGACGCCGTCGTAGAGCGACGTCTCGCCCCTGGCCACCAGCCCGTCGATCGCGCGTTCGGCCACGGCGCGGTCCGTGGTGGGGCGGACGAGGACGCGCGGCCGGTCTGAGAACGACACCACTCCGAGCCGCACGTCCGCGGGAAGCTGCTGAGCCAGCACGCGAGCGGCCCGCTTGGCGCCCTCCAGGCCGCCGGAGCGCATGGAGCCGCTGGTGTCGACGAGGAGCACGACCGCTCGGCTCCGCGCGGCGACTGCGACCATCTCGACGTCGACGTCGCGTCCGCCGACGGTGGCGGTCACCGTCGACCGGTCGACCTGCCCCACCGTCGAGGGCGGCAGGCTCAAGAGGGTCGTGACGACGTCGCCCTTGATCGTCGTACCGCTCAAGGTTCCCTCCGTGGACGCCGCGGCCGCCGTGCTCATGGTCACCGCCCCCAGGGCGGCGAGGGCCATGACGGCCAGAGCGAGGTGCCGCCACCTCGGGCTGGTCACGCGGCACCTCGGGGCACCATGAAGACCTCGGCCGGCAGGACCACGCCGGCGTCGAGCAGGCGCTCGAGGAACCTCGGGCGCAGGCCGGTCGGGTGCAAGGTGCCTCGCAACCGGCCCCGCTCGTCCACGCCGGCGCGGAAGTCGTAGGAGAACACGTCCTGGAGGGTGATGACGTCGCCCTCCATGCCGATCACCTCGGTGACCTGGGTGATACGGCGGGAGCCGTCCTTCATCCGCTGCTGGTGCACGATCAGGTCGACCGCGCTGGCGACCTGCTCGCGGATGGCCCGGATCGGCAGCTCGACGCCAGCCATGAGGACCATGGTCTCCAGACGGGACAGGACGTCCCGCGGTGAGTTGGCGTGCACCGTGGTGATGGAGCCGTCGTGGCCGGTGTTCATCGCCTGCAGCATGTCGAGGGCCGCACCGTCCCGGACCTCGCCGACGACGATCCGGTCGGGACGCATGCGCAGCGCGTTGCGGACGAGGTCGCGGATGGTGATCTCGCCGCGGCCCTCGATGTTCGGCGGCCGCGACTCCATGCGCAGCACGTGCTGCTGGTGCAGCTGCAGCTCGGCGGCGTCCTCGATCGTGACGATGCGCTCGTCGTCCGGGATGAACCCGCTCATGACGTTGAGCGTCGTGGTCTTGCCGCTGCCGGTGCCCCCGGTGACGACGACGTTGAGCCGTCCGTAGACGCAGGCGTGCAGCACGTCGCGGACCGCCCGGGTCATGGTCCCGAACGTGATCAGGTCGTCGTCGGTGAACGGGTCCGGCGAGAACTTGCGGATCGTCAGCATGCTGCCGTCGAGGGCGACGGGAGCGATGACCGCGTTGACCCGTGAACCGTCGGCCAGCCGGGCGTCCACCATGGGGCTCGCCTCGTCGACACGGCGGCCGACCCGCCCCACGATCTTGTCGATCGTCCTGCGCAGGTGGCCGTCGGAGGTGAAGCTCGCGCCGGTGAGCTGGATGCGGCCGTCGCGCTCGACGTACACCTGCTCCGGTCCGTTGACCATGATCTCGGTGACCTCGGGGTCACGCAGGTACGGCTCGAGGGGGCCGTGCCCGAGGATGTCGTCCGAGATCTCCTGCGCGATGCGGGTGCGGTCGGACGACGAGAGCGGCGTCTGCTCCGTCTCGAGCACGTTCTGGAGGGTCTGACGCACCCGCTGCTCGAGCTCGCCGGCCTCGATGCGCGGGTCGTAGAGCTTCGGACCGAGGGTCTCCAGCAAGGCCTGGTGGACTCCGGACTTGAGGGCGGCGAAGGGGTCCGCCGGCCGGCGCGACAGGCGATGACCGACGGGCGCGTCCTCCGCCGTGACCTGCGCCGGCACCGGACGTCGGACCTGGTCGAGCCGGTCGGAGAGGTTCACGCCCGCACCGACCTGCGGAGGAACGACCGGCTTCTGCTGGCCTGCGACGCGTCAGCACGAGCGCTGGGCGCCTTGGCCGCCGTCGGGACGCGCACCTCACGGTCGGCGAGCTGCCGGATCGCCGCCGAGACCGGGTGACGGGGTTCGTCGAGCACGATCGGTACCCCCTTGTTGATCGACGCGGAGACGGCCCGGCTGCTGGGGATCTGCGTGGCGAGGGGCGCCTTCAGGGTCTTCACCACGTCGTCGACCGACAGCCCGACCCGAGAGTCGGACCGGTTCAGCACGACCTGCCAGCTGTCGCGCGGGTACCCGAGGACGTCGAGCATGTCGAGCGTCAGCCGCAGGTTCTTGAGGGCGGGGATGTCCAGCGTCGCCAGGAGGACGTAGACGTCCGAGACGTCGAACGCGGCCAGGACATGCTCGGTGAACGCCGGCGGGGTGTCGATGACGACGTAGTCGTACATGCGCTTCAGCACACGCAGCAGGTCGACGACGGTCGAGGCCGGGATGCGTTCCGCCTCCCCCGGTTCCAGCGGTGCGCAGATGGCATCCAGCCCAGGCGAGTGCGGCGTCACCAGTGACTGCGCGCCCATCTCGTCGATCGAGCCCGACATCGCGACCGCGTCGATCGTCGTCCGGGCAGGCACCAGCTGCAGCGCGATCGCGACGTCACCGAAGGCCAGGTCGAGGTCCACCAGGCAGACGGAGGACGTGCCGCCGTCAGCGAGCGCCGCCGCGAGGTTGGTGGCCACCGTGGTCTTGCCGCAGCCGCCCTTGGCGGAGAACACCGTGACCAGCCGGGCCTCACGGGCACCGGCCGAGGCGGAGACGCCCAGCATGCGATGGGACAGCTCGACGCTGCGCCGGCACGCCTCGCCCAGGCTCGCGTGGTCGTCGGCGTTCACGACCTCCCGGACGCCTGCCCGGAGCGAGTGGGCCAGCACCGTGACGTCGAGACGCTGGCGCAGCAGCACCACACCGACCTCGGGCCGGTCCACCCGCAGCTGCTCGGAGAGCTGCAGCGCCACGGCCTGGTCGACGTCAGCGCCTACGACCAGCAGCACCTCGGCACGGTTGTCGACGAGCTGGCGCAGTGCCGCAGGTGCGGCGTCGACGATGGTGACCGGGCCAGGAAGAGCGAACTGCACCGACTCGACTGCCCGTACCTGGGGTTCGAGCAGGATCGTCATGATGCCGCTCCTGAGAAGAGAGTGGTGTCGAGCACGGAACCGCCTGCCTTCACCTCGGCGCCCGCGCCCAGCAGGGCCGCGTACAACGTGCCGGTCTGGGTGGCGTGGACGAGCCGTTGCGCGTCGGCCGGCGAGACGGCCACGGTGACGAGCGCGCTGGGCACGGGTTGGGCGCCGTCGCGCTGGTCGGTCGGCGCCTGGTTGCCGCCGATCGTGTTGGCCCCGACGCCCAGGACCTCGACATTCGGCAGCAGCACCTTCGTGACGTGCAGGTCGCCGTCCTGGTTGGTGAGCTTGGCTCCGTTCGGGCGGTCCGCGTTCGCCACCTTGGCGTCCTTGGCGTTGTACGTGTCGTAGAGCGCGATCTTCGAACCTGGACGAAGGAACGGCCCGATCCGCGCCGGATCCGTCAGCTGCACGGTGACGGCCACGAAGCCTTCGGGAACCGTGACCGCGGCCTGGCCGAGCTTCTGGTCCGCGAACCTCTTGGTCAGCACGATCTCGCCGGCCGCGATGTCGGTGGCGGCGACCTGCTGGGTGATCGGGCCGGCCACGTCGGTGAGAGCCCCAGCCGGGACACCCTTCTGCGAGAAGGACTCCTTGCGCAGCCAGCCACGGTCCACCGCGTCCTTGGCCGACGTGCCGGCCGGGATGTCCTTGGTGGCGACGTAGACGTCGACCACCTGCTGCCCCTCCAGGGCGCGGGCGTCAGCGCTGCGCGCGTAGAAGAGGACGAGCGCGGCTCCGATGACCGCCAGGCTGACGGCGAACACGACCGCGAGCGAACGACGGGCCATGGTGTATCCCTCCTGCTCGGTCAGCCGATCATCTGGATGACGGGGACGCCCAGGAAGGCGCCACCGATCACGCCAGACGTCGGGGTCAGGTCGTGGGTGAAGAAGCCGCTGATACAGCGCTGGCTACCGGTGGTCGGTGTCTGCCCGCACGGAAGCTGACCGGTCATGAGGGACGGCTTCTTGTACGAGCCGCCGAGGTAGTAGCCGGTCAGCACGAAGGCGGCGTACCCGCGCATGTGGTACTTGCCGTTGGCGCCGTTCAGGCCGTTGGTGCCGTCGTAGATCGGGATGTCGACGAGCTGGCCGTACGAGCTCGCGAACTCGGCCGCCCGGCAGTCGCTGCCGGGTGAGGTGCCCGGGCTGGCGTCGAACCAGTTCACGATGTCGCTGCTGGCCACGCAGTTGGTGGACTCCAACCAGCCGAAACCGCCGGAGATCGGGTCGTCGCTTCCGGCCTGTCCGGTAGGGCAGCTCCCCGCCAGCGCCTCGGTGGTGTCGTGGAAGAAGATCACGTGCTCGTAGCTCGCGGCTGGCCAGGTGGCTCCTGGCGTCGGCGGGTAGGGCGGCGGCGGCGCGAAGTTGGGCGGGTTGCCGACGTAGTGCTGGAACTCGCAGTTGGAGATCGTCAGGGGGACGGCGCTCGACAGCCCGCGTGGACCACCCCAGGCGACCCGGGTGCAGGCTCCCACCCTCGTGCCCGAGTAGCCGTTGACGATGGCCTGCGCGAACACCGGCGGCAGCAGGGTGCCACCGGACGACGTGCGGGTGGAGGTGCGCACCTCGACGTAGTTGTCCATGCCGGCCGGTGGCGCCGGGCAGTCCGCCAACCCGCCACCTCCGCCGCAGAGCCCGGTCGAGACCCCACCGGTGCGGATGCAGACGCCGGCGACGGCGCTGGTGCCGTCCGACGTGTCGTTGCTGTTGACGAGACCCGTGATGCTGGCACCGGTGGTGGTGCAGGCGGCTGCCTGGGCGACGCAGTCCTGGGCCAGGGAGAGGGCGCCCGCGTCAGCCGAGTTCTGCAGCTGTCGCCGTTCGCCGTACAGCGAGCCGACGTCGATGGTCAGCGCCGCCATGCCGAGCAGCACGCCGCCCGCCAGGAGGACCACGACCAGCACGGCCACGGCTCCGGCGTCCTCCCGGGCGCCGGCGCGGCGGACCCACCGCATCAACGTCATCCGAGGCATCGCATGACTCCCTTGCCGGAGAGCGTGATCGGGCCAGCGACGAAGCCCACGAGGGCCCCGATCGGGGTGATGTAGGTGAACGCATACGTGACCTTGACCGTCGCCACGTCGGTCGCGGCCGGAACGGCCGGGCACGGGCTGCCGGCGTCGACCACCACGGAGCCGGACACCATGCCGGCCGCCAGCTGCACCCTGCTCGCCGTGGCGGCGGTGTCAGCGCCCAGCGCTCGGGCTCGAGCGCCCTCCCGTGCAGCCTGCGTGAGGGAGATCTTCGCGTTGTAGGCCCGGCCGAAGTCGATGATGCCGAAGACGAGCATCAGCAAGACCGGCAGCACGAGCGCGAACTCCACGGCGACCGCGCCGGCGTGCGGGTCGGTCCCCCGCGAACGGTGCACCCGCCGCAGCACTGCGAACACGTGAGCTCCCTAGGGCAAGGGATTCGGGACGGACTGGAAGAGGGCCAGGACCGCCTGGCCGAAGACTGCGACCGCGGACGCGATCGCCGCGGCGACGAGCACCGTCACGAGCGCGTACTCGACCGCCGTGGCACCGGACTCGTCGGTCGGAGGAGCGGCGTGCGGCTCCCCCGACCGACGGGTGCGCGTCATCGTCGTCAGGGACGGTGGGTCACGGGATGACGGTGGCGATGCGGCCGGCCACGGCGTTGAACATCGTCGAGAGGTTGGTGCCGATGAGCGCCACGGCGGTGATGATCGCCACGGCGATGAGCGACACCATCAGGCCGTACTCCACCGCGGTGGCGCCGTGGTCGCGGTCCGTGGCCTGGCGGGCGCGAATCTGCAGTGCGACGAGACGACGGGTCATGATGACTCCTTCAGAGCTGGTGCTGCGGGCGACGTCTGCAGTCGGCCCACGATGACCCCCTCAGCGTCGGGCGCGCCGTCGCGTCGCGGCAGCGGTCGAACGGGCGGACCTGGCCGACGCTCGGACCACCGACGCATCGTCCGTTCGGACGACCTGCCACCTCCGGCCACGGCCGATCGGGCGGCGACCGCTGTCGGGCGCGTGCCGGGAGAGGGCCGCGCTCGCTTATGATCGGCGCGCCGAGTGGGGCCGTGACGTCAGGTGCGCTCCGGAGAGGACCAGGCATGAACCCGTTGGACCGTCGGACGCTGCTGCTGGGTGCCCTGGGCACAGCCGGCATCGCCCTGACCGGCTGCTCCGACGGCAAGCCGGCGGCGAAGCCGACCGGGACGCCGTCCCCCTCACCCAGCCCCACGCCGTCCGTCACGGCCGACACGCGTCCCCGCTGGCCCCTCACCGGCCAGCTGCTGAGCGACCCGGCCAAGGCCAAGCACACGGCCGTCGCCGTCAAGGTGCCGGACAACCGGCGCGAGCACCCGCAGGTCGGCCTCGACAAGGCCGACATCGTGGTCGTGGAGCTCGACGGTTACCGCGACTCGAGCGGGTACAGCGGCACCCGGCTGATGCCGATCTTCCACTCGCACCTGCCGGACGACGTCGCTCCCGTTCGGTCGATCCGGCCCGTCGACGTGCCGATGCTGGCCCCGATCGGCGCGATCGTCGGCAACACCGGGGCCACCGGCTGGGTGGGCAACTACGTCAAGCACTACGGCGCCTACGTCGAGGGCACCAAGACCTACATGGCCACGAAGGGCACCGGGTCGTACTCGATCGACCCCGCCCGCGTGCGCAAGTACCAGGGAAGGACGTACTACGACCGCGCCGTCGTCTGCCACCCGAAGGCACTCGCCAAGCAGACGACCAAGTTCCGGCAGGGTCCGTCCCAGCTGTACCTGCCCTTCGCCACCGGCGAGACGCAGCCGAGCACCGTGGACGGCAGAGGCGCCCGCACCGTCCAGGTGCCGTGGAAGCAGGGCGACACCTACGACATGACGTACAGCTTCGACGACAAGTCCGGGCGGTACCTGCGCAGCATGCCGTGGGGCAAGCACGTGCTGGCGAACGGCACCCGCGTGGCGACCGACAACGTGCTCGTCATCCTCGCGAGCCAGCAGTACAAGAAGATCTACAGCGGTGCCGGCGGCGTCGAGCCCGTGCACGGTGTCATCAACACGAAGGGCACGTTCATCTACGCGCACGGCGGGCGCTACGTGACGGGCACATGGTCCAAGGGCGCGATCAACGCGCTCTTCACGTTCACGCTGGACGACGGGAGCCCGCTGGTGGTGGCACCGGGCCAGACGTACATCGAGCTGGCCCGTACCGGGGCGAAGGTGCGCCTGCGCTGAGCTCGGTCGCAGCGCCGACTCAGGCGCTCGCCGGGCTCCAGCCGGACGGCGTGGAGCTCGCACCGGTGCCCCCGCTGCCGTCCCCGCCCCCCGGACCGTCGCTCCACGGACCAGGCCCGCCAAACCCTCGTCCTCCATCGTGGCCGCGGTGACCCATCGGCCCGGTGCTCGTCACCAGCCTGGTGATGCGCGTCCTCAGGTCGGCGCCGATGGCGTCGGCCTGCTTCTGCGTCAACCGACCGGACTTCACGGCCGCGGCGAGCTGCGACTTCGCTGCCGCGACGAGCTTGTCGACGAGCGTGGTCTGGCTCATGCCCTTGCTCCCGGCGATCTGCGCGAGGGTCTTCCCGCTCTGCAGCTGGCTCCGCAGGTCGGACTCGCTGACGCCGATGATGCTCGCGGCCTCGTCGAGGCCGGCGCCGAAGCGCATGCCGTGAGCTCGACGGTCGGGGCCGGGCAGGTTCTTGTCGAGGGTGGTGGCGACCTTGTCGGCCTGCGCCTGCGTGATCGTGCCGTCCTTGACGAGACCGGCCAGGGCGTCCTTGATGGCGGTGACGCGGCTGCCGACCGCCTTCGTGGCGCTGGACGTCGCCGCCGAGGCCGCTGCCGGGCCGATCACGACGCCGGCCCCGACGCCGGCCAGCCCCACCGCTCCGGCCAGCACCAGCCCTGGCACCCGTGTCGACCTCATGCGCGCTCCTTGGAGTCAGGGCGCCTCCAGCGGCGCCGCTCCTCAGTGAAGTGGCGGCACCTTGGGCGACGCTGTGCCGCACCTGCCAAGCACCTGTGAGGCGCCCGTTCTGCGGGGAGCGGCGGCCGATGCTAACGTCCAAAAAATGCGGCTATACACCGATTATTCCGTTCCGTCCGGCACCGCCGCCACGGCCGAGGGCGGCGCGTCATGACGCAGGTCGTCGTCGTCACCGGCGCCAGCGGCGGGATCGGGCGGGCCGTGGTCCGTGCGTTCGCGCAGCGGGGCGCGAAGATCGGCCTGATCGCGCGCGGCGAGAAGGGCCTGGAGGCAGCCGCGGACGACGTCCGGGACGCCGGCGGTGAACCGCTGGTGCTGCCCCTCGACGTGTCCGACAGCGACGCCGTGCACGCCGCGGCTGCCGACGTCGAGGAGAAGCTCGGCCCGATCGACGTCTGGGTCAACGTGGCGTTCAGCTCGGTCTTCGCGCCGTTCAGCGAGATCAGTCCGGCCGAGTTCAAGCGGACGACGGAGGTGTCCTACCTCGGGTACGTGTACGGCACCATGGCGGCCCTGCGCTCCATGAAGCCGCGCGACCACGGCACGATCGTGCAGGTCGGGTCCGCGCTCGCCTACCGCGGCATCCCTCTGCAGAGCGCCTACTGCGGGGCGAAGCACGCCATCCAGGGTTTCAACGAGTCGCTGCGCACCGAGCTGCTGCACGAGCACAGCAAGGTGCACACGACGATGGTGCAGATGCCGGCGGTGAACACCCCGCAGTTCTCCTGGGTGCGGTCCAAGCTGCCGCACCAGGCGCAGCCCGTTCCCCCGATCTTCGAGCCGGAGGTGGCCGCGCGCGCCGTGCTCTACGCGGCGGACCACCCGCAGCGCCGCGAGTACTGGGTGGGCGCCTCGACGGTCGGGACGCTGGTCGCGAACGCCGTCGCGCCCGGCCTGCTCGACCGGTACCTGGCGAAGACCGGCTTCTCCAGCCAGCAGACCTCGCAGCCGCGCGACCCGGACCAGCCGCAGAACCTCTGGAAGCCCGCCGACGGCCCACGCGGCCACGACTTCGGGGCTCACGGCCAGTTCGACCGACGGGCGACGAACCGCGCGTGGCAGCTGTGGGCGTCGCAGCACCACGGTGCCGTCGCGGCGGGCTTGGCAGGGGCCGCGGCGGTCGGCACGGCGGCCGTGAAGGGAGTCAGCCGGCTGGCTCGCGGACGTTGACCGAGGCCGCGTGTCGGCCCCCCCTCGGGACCCACCGGGCTCGACCGGAGCAATCAGCCCTCCGTAGGGTGGGCCGAGTGCGCTCCGGGAGAGCGGCGTCCTGAGGAGGGAAGGCGGTCTGCGCGATGAGCCACGGCGCGTCCACGCAGGAGCTCGCCGCTCGGCTGGCCGACGCCGTACGGTCCGGGGCCATCCGCGTGCACATGCAGCCGGTCGTCTCGCTGCCGTCCATGCGAGTCGTCGGCTGCGAGGCACTCGCGCGGTGGACCGACCCGGTGCTCGGCACCGTCCCGCCGGACCGGTTCATCCGGGTCGCCGAGGAGCGCGGCCACATCGTCGAGCTCGGTCGCCACGTCCTGAACGAGGCGTGCGCCGTGGCGGCGACGTGGCAGCACCTCCCCGAGGGACGCTTCGTCTCCGTCAACGTGTCGGCCCTCCAGCTGGCCGAGCCCGGCTTCACCCGCGAGGTCGCGCGTGCCCTCACCGACAGCGGCCTGCCGCCCCACCGGCTGGTGCTCGAGCTGACCGAGACCGCGGCGCTGGGCGACGTCGAGGGCACGGCGGCCCAGCTCGGCGAGCTGCGCACCATGGGCGTGCACCTGGCGCTCGACGACTTCGGGGTCGGGCAGTCACCGCTGACGCTGCTCAGCCGGCTGCCCTTCGACGTGGTGAAGATCGAGCGCACGTTCGTCGCGCGCGTGCACGAGCGGGCCCATGACGCGGTCGTGAGCAGGATCGTGATCGAGGCCGCCCACAGCCTGGGCCTGCGGGTCTGCGCCGAGGGCATCGAGCTGCCCGAGCAGGCGCAGCAGCTCGTCTCGATGGGCTGCGACCTCGCCCAGGGCTACCTCATGGCGCGGCCGTACGACCCGTCGTCCGGCACGGCCCCTCACGACGTCGTGCAGGTGCGCTCGCCCTACGACCCAGCCGCCCCCGCGCCGATCCAGCTCGGCGGCACCGACGAGCTGGTCGTCGTCACCGACGCGAACCGCGTCATCACCTACGCGTCGCTGGGCTGCCTGCACCTGCTCGGCTACCGGCCCACGGAGCTCATCGGCACGAAGGGACCGTCGTACCTCCCGGCGGCACTCCCGGACCCCCTCCCTGCCCTGGACGACCCCGGCCGACTGCGCACCCGCAGCCTGCCGCCCTACCGCGTGCAGCACCGGGACGGCTCCTGGCGCTGGTTCACGACGCGGGTGCAGGTGCTCACCCATCCCGACGGGTCGTTGCGCGAGGCCGTGTCCACCAGCAAGGACGTGACGGCCGAGATGGAGGCCGAGCACCAGCGCGCCGGCCTCGAGGCGCAGCTGCGCTGGGCGTTCGACGGAGCGCCGATCGGCATGGCCATGTCGACGTTCGACGGGCGCATCGTGCGCGCGAACGACACGTTCGCGAGCATGCTCGGCCGGTCCGGGGACGACCTGCACGACGTCCTGGTCGCCGACATCACGCACCCTGACGACCGGGACCGTGACGCGAAGAACCTGGACCTCCTCGAGGCGCAGGAGCAGACGCGGCAGCGCGTGACCAAGCGCTACCTGCACGCGAACGGCCACCCGGTGACCGCGACGGTCTGGGTCACGGCGCTGCCGCCGGAGCAGGACCGGCCGGGGGTCGTCCTGGCGCACATCCTGTCGCACGGCGACTCTGACGCCTGGCCGTTGCCCGTCGCGGTGGCGTTGCCCGACGGGGTGGAGTAGGTGGCGACCGGCGGATAGGGCACAATAGTGACTGCGGTTCGCGCGCTCCTTCGCGGAGCAGCAGCGAGCCGCGGTCGAGTGCGAGCGCCGGGTCGGAGCCCGAGCGCGAGGGTTGTGCCGCGGGAGCGCGGGGTTGCCACGCAGAGCGGCCACCACCAGTAACCCTCCCGAGAGGCTGTACCCCTTCGTGTCGTCATCCCGTTCTGCCCGCACGTCCGCACCCCTGCCCGCGGCCGACGTCCCGACGTCCGCGCCGGGCTTCGCGCAGCTCGGCGTCCCGCGCCCCCTGGTCGAGTCCCTGGCCGCGAGCGGCATCACCACCGCGTTCCCCATCCAGGCGGCCACGCTGCCCGACTCGCTCGCCGGCCGCGACGTGCTCGGCCGCGGCCGCACGGGCAGCGGCAAGACGGTCGCGTTCGCGCTGCCGACGGTCGCGGCTCTCGCGGCGAGCGGCCGCCCGCGACGCCCCGGTCGCCCACGAGCACTGGTGCTGCTGCCCACCCGCGAGCTCGCCAGCCAGGTCGCGGGGACGCTCACCCCCCTGGCCAGCGCCATGGGTCTGACGGTCACCACCGTGTTCGGCGGCGTCGGCCAGAACCCCCAGGTGACCGCGCTGCGGGCCGGCGTCGACGTCCTCGTCGCGTGCCCCGGCCGCCTCGAAGACCTCATCGGTCAGGGGCACGTGCACCTCGACGCGATCGAGGTGACGGTGCTGGACGAGGCGGACCACATGGCCGACCTCGGCTTCCTGCCCGGCGTGAAGCGCCTCCTCGACCGCACGCCCCGCGGCACGCAGCGGCTGCTCTTCTCGGCCACGCTGGACAACGGCATCGACGTCATCGTCAAGCGGTACCTGCACGACCCCGTGACGCACTCGGTGGCGACCCCCAAGGCGGCGAGCGCTGCCATGACCCACCACGTCTTCGCGGTCGCCAAGGACGACAAGCCCGCCGTCGTCCGCGAGCTCGCGGGCGGCCAGAACCGCAGCCTGCTGTTCCTGCGCACCAAGCACACCGCCAAGAAGCTGGCGCGACAGCTCACCGCCGCCGGCATCCCGGCCGTTGACCTCCACGGCAACCTGTCGCAGAACGCACGCGAGCGGAACCTGGCAGCGTTCTCCGACGGCAGCGTGCGCGTGCTGGTCGCCACTGACATCGCCGCGCGTGGCATCCATGTGGACGACGTGAACCTCGTCGTCCACGTCGACCCGCCGGCCGAGCACAAGGCGTACACGCACCGGTCCGGACGCACGGCCCGCGCCGGCGCGCAGGGAGTCGTGGTCACCCTCATGACGCCCGACCAGCACGGCGACGTGCGCACCCTCACGCGCCAGGCCGGCATCTCGCCCCGGCAGACCGCCGTGGCACCCGGCGACGCGGTGCTGCGCGAGCTCGTCGGCCCGCCGGCACCGCGCGTCGAGCCGGCGCCCGAGCCGGTGCGGCAGCAGGCAGCACCCCGGAAGGCCGGCCACGCGTCGTCCGCCCCGGCCACCGGCCAGCCGCGCTCGCGGCGCCGTCGCGGCGGCTCGTCACGACCCGGCGCCTCGGCGCCCGCGGCGACCGGGTACCACCAGTCGAACCCGCGGGGCAGCGGGGCGGGGCAGCGCTCACGCTCTCGCCGACGTCCCGTCTGAGTCCCGCCGCACGGCGCGCCCCTAGGCTGCGGGCATGCCCGAGCTGACCGGCCGCCCCATCCGCTTCGGTGTCGTCGGCACCGGTTACATCGCCTCCGCGTTCACCGACGACCTCCGACTTCTTGACGACGTGGTGGTCTCGGCCGTCGGCTCGCGGTCGCAGGCCTCGGCGGTCGCCTTCGGTGAGCGGCACGCGGTCGGACGTCGGCACGCGTCGTACGCGGAGCTCGTGACCGACCCGGAGGTCGATGTCGTCTACGTGGCGACCCCGCACCCGGGCCACCACGACGCGGCGATGCTCGCGATCCAGGCGGGCAAGGCGGTGCTCGTCGAGAAGCCGTTCACGATGGACGCCGCCGAGGCGAGCGACCTGGTGGACGCGGCGCGCCAGGCGGGCGTCTTCCTCATGGAAGCCATGTGGACGCGGTTCCACCCGCACATGGCCCGCATCCGCGAGGTGCTCGCCGCGGGGACGCTCGGTGAGGTCGTCACCGTCACCGCCGACCACGGCCAGTGGTTCGCGTCCGACGCCGAGCACCGGCTCTTCGCGCCCTCGCTGGGAGGCGGTGCGCTGCTGGACCTCGGCATCTACCCGCTGTCGTTCGCCAGCATGGTGCTGGGCACGCCCGACGTCGTGACCGCACGCAGCTCGAAGGCCTTCACCGGCGTCGACGCCCAGACGTCGATGATCCTCGATCACGTGGGCGGCGCTCAGGCGGTGCTCACGACGACCCTGCTGGCCCGAAGCCCTACTCGCGCGACGATCGTCGGCACCGAGGCACGGCTCGAGGTCGACACGGTCTGGTACCAGCCGTCGTCCTTCACCGTGATCTCGCGCGACGGCGTGGTGCTCGAGCGCTTCGACGAGCCGCATGTCGGGCACGGCCTGCGACACCAGGCGTCCGAGGTGGTGCGCTGCCTGCGGGCCGGCGAGACCGAGAGCCCCGTCATGCCGCTCGACGAGTCGCTGAGCATCATGCGCACGATGGACGAGGTGCGGCGGCAGATCGGGCTCGTCTACTAGGGTCTGCCGCTCTCGTCGGCGGGGCGACCTGCGCCGTGTGCCGACGACTGCGCGGGGTATGACCCAGGGGCGTCCGTGGAGAAGCCGTGGGTTGCGCCCAGGCCGATGACGGCGAGGTACGAGTCGTGCATGACCCGTTCGCTTCAGACCCCGACCGGACGGTCGACACCGCCGTGCTGCTCGCGGCGGTCGACGACATCGCGTCCACGGTCGCGGACGACGTGGGCAGCCTGGAGATCCTGCGCCACCTGCTGCTCGCGACGACGAGGGTGC
This sequence comes from Actinomycetales bacterium, assembly GCA_035707965.1. Lineage (GTDB taxonomy): Bacteria > Actinomycetota > Actinomycetes > Actinomycetales > Angustibacteraceae > DASSTJ01. Next base: position 4,176 of record DASSTJ010000046.1, on the reverse strand, counting down.
TGCAGGTGGACGGTGCCGGCGTCCTGGTGCCCGGCGGCACCGGCGGCACCCTGCAGGTCGCGCTCGCGTCCTCCGGCCCGGTGGAGGAGCTGGAGCGCCTGCAGGAAGAGCTGCAGGAGGGTCCGTGCCACGCCACCTACGTCAGCGGTCAGCCGCTCAACCTCGGGGACGTCGTCGTCGAGGGCAGCTGGCCGGGGTACCAGGGGGCGGCTGCGCTGCTCGACCTGCACGCGGTCGCGACCATGCCGTTGACGTCGAGGGGCGAGACCTTCGGCGTGATGGACGTGTACCGCTCAGCGACGGGTCGTTTCAGCGAAGCGGAGATGGCGGCGCTGGCCACGCTGGCCCGACTGGCCTCGACCCATCTCGCGGTCGACCACGATCGGGCGAAGGCCAGCCTCGCGCAGCGCGAGCTGGCCCGCCAGGCCATGCATGACCCGCTCACCGGCCTGATCGTGCGGTGGGTGCTGCTCGAGCAGCTGCAGCACGTGCTGAGCCGCATGACCCGTCACCCCGAGTCGATCGCCGTGCTCTTCATCGACCTCGACGGACTGAAGTACGTCAACGACACCGTGGGCCACCTCGCGGGCGACGCGCTGCTGCGCACCTGCGCCGACCGCTTCCGGGCCGCGCTGCGCGAGGGTGACCTGCTGGCGCGCTTCGGCGGAGACGAGTTCGTCGTCCTGCTGGAACGCCTGGGCCACCGGGACGAGGCCGTCGCGGTCGCCACGCGCATCCTCGAGGAGCTCCTCGAGCCGGTGCGCATCGACGGGCGCGACGTCCAGCCGTCGGTGAGCATCGGTGTCGCCGTCACGGACGACCCGCAGGCCACGCCGGAGGCGCTCATCTCCCATGCCGACTCGGCGATGTACCGCGCCAAGCACATCGGCCCCGGCCGCTACGCGGTGTTCGACCCGGACGTCTACGCAGCAGACCGGACGCGGCACGAGCGGCGCGAGCTGCTGCTGAGCCAGCTACGACAGGCACTGCCGACGGACCAGCTCGAGGTGCACTACCAGCCGATCGTGGACGAGAGCTTCGCGTTCGAGCGCGACGGCGCCACCGGGACGATCTACGCGGTCGAGGCGCTCGCTCGCTGGCGCCACCCCAGCCGCGGCCTGCTCACCGCCTCCGCGTTCGTCGACACGGCGATCCGCAGCGGGTTCATCACCGACATCGGTCGTCACCTCCTCACCGCCGCCTGCCGGCAGCTCGCCACGTGGGACGACCTCTTCGGCGCACAGGCACCACCGCGGCTCTTCTTCAACGTCTCTCCGCCAGAGCTCACCTGGCCGGGGCTGGCGGACGCCGTGGGTCGCATCCTCGCTGACCAGGGCATCGCACCCCAACGGCTCACGATCGAGATCACGGAGAACGGCCTGTTCTCCAAGCCGCAGGCGACCGCACGGAACCTCGACGAGCTGCGCGACCTGGGTGCGGAGCTGGCGATCGACGACTTCGGTACCGGGTACTCGTCGCTGAGCCGGCTGGTCGAGATCCCCGCCCGCACGCTGAAGGTGGACCAGGCCTTCACTCACGACCTGCTGGCCCACGCGGAGGCCCGGGCTGTCGTGACCACCGTGCTGCTGCTCGGGCACAACCTTCGCCGCACGGTGGTCATCGAGGGGGTCGAGACCGGCGAGCAACGGCAGGCCCTGCTCGAGCTGGGCGCCACCCACCTGCAGGGGAACTACCTCTGCGCCCCCCGGAGCGGCGGCGCGCTCACGGCCGCGCTCCGGGAGGGCTGGGGAGAGCGCGTCAGATGAACAGGGCCGGGTCGGCCCAGACGTCGTAGGTGTCGGCGGTAGCCGCAGCCGGACGACGGACGCGGCCGGGGACGCCGACGACCACCGCGTGCGCCGGGACGTCCTTGACGACCACCGCGTTCGCGCCGACCTGCGCGCACTCCCCCACCGTGACCGGGCCGAGCACGGTCGCTCCGGCCCCCACCGTGACGCCGTCGCACAGGGTCGGGTGGCGCTTGACCCGTTGCAGGCTGCGACCGCCCAGCGTCACGCCGTGGTACAGCATGACGTCGTCCCCGATCTCGGCGGTCTCGCCGATGACCACCCCCATGGCGTGGTCGATGAAGAGGCGCCGGCCGATGACCGCCCCGGGGTGGATCTCGACGCCCGTCACCCAGCGGTTCAGCTGCGAGAGCAGCCTCGCCGGCAGGCGCCCGCCCGGCTGCTGCCAGAGCCGGTGCGCCCACCGGTGCACCCACACGGCGTGCAGCCCCGGGTAGCAGAGCAGCAGCTCGAGGCGGCTGCGCGCCGCAGGGTCCCGCCGGGCCGCGGCCTCGAGGTCCTCCGCGATGCGCGCACGCCAGCCGGGCGCACCCTGACCAGCCGGCACGCCGTCAGTCCATGAGGTCGCTGTAGAGGATGGTGCTGAGGTAGCGCTCGCCGAAGCTGGGGATGATCACCACGATCGTCTTGCCCTCGTTCTCCGGGCGCTTCGCCACCTCGACGGCTGCCTTGAGCGCCGCGCCGGACGAGAGCCCCACCAGGAGTCCCTCTTCCGACGCTGCCCGCCGCGCCCACTGCACGGCACTCTCGGCGTCGACGTCCACGACCTCGTCGTAGATGCTCGTGTCGAGGATCTCGGGCACGAAGTTGGCGCCGAGGCCCTGGATCTTGTGCGGTCCGGGCTGACCGCCGTTGAGGATGGCCGACTCGGCCGGCTCGACCGCGACCATGCGCACGTCGGGCTTGCGCTCCTTGAGCACCTGTCCCACACCCGTGATCGTGCCCCCCGTGCCGATGCCGGCGACCACGATGTCCACGGTGCCGTCGGTGTCGTCCCAGATCTCCTCGGCCGTCGTGCGGCGGTGCACCTCGACGTTCGCCGGGTTGGCGAACTGCCGCACCAGCACGGCGCCGCGCTCACGGCCGATCTCTTCCGCCTTCTCGACGGCCCCGCTCATGCCGCCGCTGCCGGGCGTGAGCACGAGCTCGGCTCCGAACGCCCGGAGCAGGGCCCGCCGCTCGCGACTCATGGTCTCGGGCATCGTGAGCACGACCTTGTAGCCACGGGCCGCGCCGACCATCGCGAGCGCGATGCCGGTGTTGCCGCTCGTCGCCTCCACGATCGTGCCCCCCGGCTTGAGCTCGCCGGACCGTTCCGCCGCCTCGACCATCGAGACGCCGATCCGGTCCTTGACGCTGTTGGCGGGGTTGTAGAACTCGAGCTTCGCCAGCACGGTCGCACCGGCACCGTCGGTGATGCGGCGCAGCCGCACCAGCGGGGTCCGCCCCACCAGGGACGTCACGTCGTCGTAGACACGCACAGGGCACCTCTGCTTCTTCGCTGGGTCTGCTCCCGGACGCCGGCAGCGACCGAGGTCGAGGGACGGACCGGTCGCCGTCGTGGGCGGCAACCACGCCTCACCCCATCGATCTTCCCCGGACCCGCAGGTGTCCGCCTGCTGAGACGTCGCCCGGCGTGCGAAGAGCCCCCGCCCGGACCCGGAGGTCCGTGCGAGGGCTCTCGCTCAGGATGCCGATCAGGACGACGAGCGGTGGTGCTGGTACTGCCATCGTGCTCGTACTGCGGTCGTGCTGCGGTGGCCGTGCGCTCAGGCGGTCTGCAGGCGCTGCATCGCCAGCTGGACCAGCGAGATGAGCGTCTGCTTCGTGGCCGCACGCGTGCGGGCGTCGGTGTACAGCATCGGTACGTGCGCCGGCACGGCGAGCGCCTCGCGGACGTCCTCGAGCTGGTGCCGCGCCACGCCGTCGAAGCAGTTCACCGCGACGACGAACGGGATCTGGCGCGCCTCGAAGTAGTCGACGGCCGGGAAGCACTGCTCGAGCCGCTCGGTGTCGACCAGCACGACCGCACCGATCGCACCCTGCACCAGGTCGTCCCACATGAAGAGGAACCGGTCCTGGCCGGGGGTGCCGAACAGGTACAGCCACAGGTTGCCCGGCAGCGAGATGCGGCCGAAGTCCATGGCGACGGTGGTGGTGGTCTTGCGGTCGGACACGCCGCCGGCGTCGTCGACGCCGACCGAGTGCTCGGTCATGGCCGCCTCGGTCGAGAGCGGCTCGATGTCGGACAGGGACCCGATGAAGGTCGTCTTGCCGACGGCGAAGCCGCCCGCGATGACGATCTTGACGACGGTGGGCGCCGTATCGGCGGTCGGTCCCGGAGCGGCAGTGCTCGGGGCCCCCGCGG
>DASSTJ010000045.1:0-2527 GCA_035707965.1 Actinomycetales bacterium | reverse complement strand
TGCTCACGCCGCTTGGCCAGCTCGACCATGAGCAGGTCGGCGGCGTTGATGATCCGCCCGACCTGCTCGTTGCGACTCGCGACGAGCCCGCTCACCTTGTTCGCGTGCTCGAGCAGGCGGGACAGCTCGGCGTCCCGGCTCGCGACGGTCCGGGAGAGGCGGGAGAGCCCGTCGAGCGCGGCCCGCACGTGCTCGGGACTGTCCTTGAACTCGGTCGCGAGGACGGTCAGCGACTCCGCGAGCTGGTCGGTGTCGATGCGTTCGGTCGTCGTCGTGAGGTCCTGGAACGCGTTGACGATGTCGTAGGAGCTGACCGTCCGCTGCAGCGGGATCTGGGCGTCGGCGGCGAGGCGCCCCGGACCGTGCGGGTCGAGGGCGAGGTACTTCTCCCCCAGGATGGTCTTCATCCGGACGGACGCGCTGGTGAGGGTGCCGAAGCCGACGTCCTCTGTGATCCGGAAGTCGACCCGCACGTGGGTGCCCTCGAGGTCGACACCGGTGACCTTGCCGACCTTGACGCCGGCGACGCGCACGTCGTCGTCGGGCTTGATGCCGCCGGCCTCGCTGAACGCGGCGCTGTAGCTGGTGCCCCCACCGATGAGCGGCAGCTTCTCGGCGTTGAAGGCCAGGACGAGCAGCAGGGCGATGACGAGCAGTCCGATCGCCCCAATGGGGATGGGGTTCCGCTCGCGGAACGGCACGGTCGACCACCTCATGACGAGCACCTCGCCGACGAGACGTTGTAGCTCGGGCTGACCCCCGGCAGGATCGGTCGCTTGGTGTCGAACCGGCATAGGTAGAAGTTGAACCAGGAGCCATAGCTCGCGGTGCGGGTCAGCGTGCTGATCCGCGTCGGGACGGTCGTGATGAACTCCTCGAAGAGCTTCGCGTTGTCCGGCTTCGTCAGCGTCCCGGCGAGCGTGCGCAGCTGGGCGACGTCGTCCTTGATGGCCGGCCTCGTCGTGACGAGCAGCTTCGCGGTCTCCGCCGAGAGGGAGTTGATCCCGTCGAGGGTGGCGCCGATCGTCTCGCGGTCGGCGGCGAGTCCGCTCGTGAAGCGCTGCAGCTGGTCGATGAGGGAGGCGAGCTGGGTGTCGTGCTCGTCGACCGTGCCGAGCACGGCGTTGAGGTTGTCGACGGTGCGGCCGATGACGGCATCGCGGTCGGCGATGGCCGAGGTGAGCGAGGCGGTCCTCGACAGCAGCGAGTTGATGTCGCCGCCCTCGCCCTGCAGCGTCTGCACGATCAGGCCGGAGAGCTCGTTGACGTCCTTGGGCGAGAGCGCCGCGAAGAGCGGCTTGAACCCGTTGAACAGCACGGTGAGGTCGAGCGCCGGGTGCGTTCGCTGGAGCGGGATGACGGCCCCGCCGGGCAGCGGTGTGGCCCCGCCGACGCCCTGGGTCAGGGCGACGTAGCGCTGGCCGACGAGGTTGCGGTACTTGATCGTCGCCTCGGTGCCCTGGGTGAGCGGCGATGTCCGGAGCACTCGGAACTCGACCTCCGCGCTCGCGCCGTCGCCGTCCCGGTTCGGTGCCACGCGCACGTCGGTGACCTCACCGACGCGTACGCCGGCGATCCGGACGTCCTGGCCCGGCTGCACACCGGTCGCGTCGGTGAACAACGCCGTGTAGGTCGCCTTGTCGCCACGCTGGACGTTCGCGATGGTGAGTGCGAGGACGCTCGTCGCGGCGATGGTGACCGCAGCAAAGATGAGCAGCTTGACGAGGCTCGATCGGGTCGTCATCCGTTGCTCACCACCGTCCCGCGCAGGAGCGGTCCCGCCAACAGCGTCTGTATGCCGCTGGGCTGGCCGCCGCTGTCGCGGCTGAGGAGCGCTGCCACGACCTGCTGTTCCTCCGCCGTCCCGGCCGTGCCCGAGTCGGCGGCGGCCCCGAAGAGGCCAGCGGGCAGCGACGACAGCGGTGAGGCGGTGCTGGCCGGTCGGGTGCCGTCGTTGAAGTGGAGGCCCGGGTACGGGTTCGCCTGGCTGCCACCGGGGTTCGGCAGCCCGTAGCAATGCGGGCCGCGCTTGTCGGCCCAGCGGGGCTCCTCGCCCGGCCGGTAGGGCTGGCGCGGCGGCACGACCTCGACGGTGATGTGGAATGTACCTCCGCTGAACGCCCCGTTGATCCGCGGCAGCCACCCGGCCAGGCCGCCGGCCAGGCAGGGGTAGACGGGCGAGTAGCGCGCGAGCAGCTCCAGAGTCGGGCGGGACACCCGACCGACCTGGATGATCCGCTGCTCGGTGTCGTGCAGGAAGCCGGCGGCGTTGTCGGCGAAGCCGGCGGTGCCGACGAGGAAGGCCGCCAGCTGCTGCTGCTTGTCGACGACGGTCCGGTTCGTCACCCGGAGCGACTCGGTGAGCCGGAACAGATCGGGCGCAGCGTCGGCGTAGATGCCTACTGTGTCGGCGAGCAGGGCGATGTCCTGCTGCAGGACCGGCAGGTGCGGGTTGAGCGCCTGCAGGTAGCGGTCGAGACGGACGAGGTTCTGACCGAGCTGGTCGCCGCGCCCGTCGAGAGCGGTC
>DASSTJ010000044.1:0-49469 GCA_035707965.1 Actinomycetales bacterium | reverse complement strand
GGACGACGACGGGGCACCGCCACGGGACACGGCCTGCTCGCCGACCGACGGGGACCCGTCGTCCGTCGGCAGCAGCAGCCAGCCAAGCGCGTAGAGCACGACGCCCGCGCCGAAGAAGAACAGCACGCCGGTCACCACCCGCACGAGCAGCGGGTCGATGCCCAGCTGTCGGGCCACACCGCCGCAGACGCCGGCGACCACCCGGTCGTCCCGGCTGCGGCGCAGGGCCTTGAGGTCGGCGAGGAGCCGGTCACCGGTGCTCTGCCCCGGCGCAGCGCCCGGCTGCGGACCCGCTCCGTAGCCGGCTCCGTAGCCGGCTCCGTAGCTTCCGCCTCCGTAGGTTCCGCCGGCGCCGTAGGACGGGGGAGTCGGCGGGGGCGGCGAGCCCGCGGAGCCACCGGACGACTCGGTCCGCCGCTCCCCGGTCGGGGCGGTGGTGAGGCGCTCGGTGGCGTCGGGAGCGGAGGGCTGGCTCGGTGAGCCGACCGTCTCCTCCGGCTGCGAGCCGGTGTCGCGCTGGTTCTCGTTCATGGCATCGATCCTGGCCGCCGACGGCGTTCCGCCACCATCGGTGACGACCCTGAGGGACCCCTGACCCGTCCCTGGCCGGCGCCGGGGCGCGCGTGGGGAGGTCACCCATCCCCTCCGGGCGCGTGGGCACGAGAGGATGGCCTCGTGCCGACCAGCCCGAGGACGCAGTCCCGACCCGCGGCCGCGCCTGCGCGCAGCGAGCGGCTGCGGCGCGTCGCGGACGGACGGCTGCTCGGCGGCGTCGCCGCCGGTGTGGCCGAGCACCTCGGACTGCCGGTGCTGCACGTGCGGATCGCGTTCGCCGTCCTGGCCGGTCTGGGTGGTTTCGGCGTCGCGGTGTACGGGGCGCTGTGGGTGTTCGCCCCGGTCGTGGACGACGACGAGCCCGCAGGGCTCGCGGCCGCGTCCCGGACCGGGTGGCGGCCGTTGCGTGCGGTGCACCGCGGCGACCTCGGCCAGCTCGTCGCGCTCGGAGCGCTGGCCCTCGGCCTGGTGCTCCTGCTCACGCGGTTCGGGTGGGGCCCGCCGCCGCGCGTGCTGTTCCCGATGCTCATCGTGGGAGCGGGGCTGGCCCTGATCTGGGCGCAGGCCGACGTGACCGACCGTGCCCGCACGGCCAGGGCGGCCCGGGAGCCGGCGTCCGGCCCGAACCGCCCGCTGACCGTCCTGCGGATCGTCGGGGGCGTCGGGCTCGTCGGGGTCGGCCTGCTGACGCTGGTCGTCGGGCACTCCGGTCCGCCGACGATCGGCGACACCCTGCTGCTGCTCGGCGTGGTGGTCGTGGGCCTGGGGCTGGTCGTGGGGCCGTTCCTCTGGCGGCTCGTGCAGCAGGTCGACGCCGAGCGCCGCGAGAAGCTGCTGTCGCAGCAGCAGGCCGACGTGGCTGCCCATCTTCACGACTCGGTCCTGCAGACGCTGGCGCTGATCCAGCGCAAGGCCGACGACCCCCGAGCCGTCGTGGCCCTCGCACGGGCGCAGGAGCGCGACCTGCGGTCGTGGCTGTACGAGGACGCCGCAGAGCCGGCGTCCAGCCTGCGCGCGGCGCTGGAGGAGGCCGCGGCCGAGGTCGAGACGCTGCACGGCGTCCCGGTGGAGGTCGTGCTCGTCGGCGACGCTCCCGTGGACGAGGCGCTGGTGGCCGTCGTCCGGGCGTCTCGCGAGGCCATGCTCAACGCGGCCCGGCACTCTGGCGCGCCGGCCGTCGACGTCTACGCGGAGGTGGAGGGACGGCAGGTCGACGTCTTCGTGCGTGACCGCGGCTCGGGCTTCGACCCGGCGGCGGTGCCGAGCGACCGGCTCGGGCTGCGCGGGTCGGTGGTCGGACGCATGGAACGGCACGGTGGTCGCGCGACCGTCAAGAGCGCTCCCGGCGACGGCACCGAGGTGCACCTGTCGATGGAGCTCGGTGCGACCAGTCATGGTGCCGCCGCAGATGACCCGGAGGAGGAGCAGTGACGAGCGAGACCGCGGACGTCGAGAGCCGGCCAGGGCGCGTGCGGGTGGTGGTGGTCGACGACCACGCGATGTTCCGCAGCGGGGTGCGGGCCGAGCTGGGGGATGCCGTGGACGTCGTCGCCGAGGCCGCTGACGTCGAGGAGGCGGTGGCCGCCGTCCTCGCTCACGACCCCGACGTCGTCCTGCTCGACGTGCACCTGCCGGGTGGTGGGGGCGTCGAGGTCCTCGCGCAGTGCGCGGCTCGCGGTGCGCGCGCTCGGTTCCTGGCCCTCTCGGTCAGCGACGCCGCGCAGGACGTCATCGGGGTCATCCGGGCCGGTGCTCGCGGCTACGTCACCAAGACGATCACGGGCGCCGAGCTCGTGCAGGCCATCGGTCGGGTGGCGGACGGCGACGCCGTGTTCAGCCCCCGGCTCGCTGGCTTCGTGCTCGACGCCTTCGCCGGTCAGGAGGCGCCGTCCGTCGATCCCGAGCTCGACCGGCTCAGCGCCCGGGAGCGTGAGGTGATGCGGCTGATCGCGCGTGGCTACGCCTACAAGGAGGTCGCCAAGGAGCTGTTCATCTCGGTGAAGACCGTCGAGACCCACGTCTCGGCCGTGCTGCGCAAGCTGCAGCTCTCCAGCCGGCACGAGCTCACGAAGTGGGCGGCCGACCGACGCCTGCTCTGAGGCAGCAGCTGCCCTGGAACGCGCGAAACGGGGCACCCGAGCCAGCTCGGGTGCCCCGTCTCGCGCGGATCGCGGACTCAGGTCACGGGGTGAAGGTGATCGGAGTGCCGCCGTACGTGAGCTGCCAGTCAGGGTTGGTGCTGGAGAAGACCGACGGGTCGATGGTGCCGTTGGCGGTGACCCAGTCGATCAGCAGCTGCCGGATCTCCACCTGCCGGTTGTAGACGACCGGAGCCGTCGTGACGCCCGGGAAGTTGCCTCCGCCGGACTGCCGGTAGTTGTTGATGGCCACGACGAACTGCTGGTCGTCGGTCACCGGTGCGCCGTCGTACTCGAGCCCGACGACGCGCGAACCCACCGGCTGCGACAGGTCGATGTCGTAGGTGAGCGGTGCGTCGAGCCCACCCATGACGTCGTAGTTGTAGTCCGGCGTGCCGTTCGGCGCGGTGTCCGTCGGCGCGTTGGTGAGGTCGTCCGGCGCGTACGGGCCGGCGCTGGTCGCCGGCTTGAAGTACTCGGCCGACTTCTCCAGGTACGCCTTGATCTCCGCGCCCGTCATCTGGATGCCGAGCAGCGTGTTGTCGTAGATGTAGAGCCCGGCGATGTCGCGCACCGAGACGTCACCCGCGGGGATCGCGGCGTCCTTGTTGAACGGTGCGGCGATCGACAGGACCGGAAGGTTCGCCGCGTCACCGGTCAGCTCGGACTTCACCGCCTGAGCCTGCACGTAGTTGATGAAGTCGAGCGCCGCCGCGTCCTCGTAGCGGGCGGTTGACGCCGACATCGCCTCGGTCGCCTTGCCGATGACGCTGTTGACGTACTGCACGACCGCGTCGTGGTCCGGGGTGAGCAGCTTCACGATCTTCGGGTCCTCCGGCACGGTGTTCGAGTTGAGCACCGACGAGTGCACCGAGCTGACCGTCCAGTGACCGCGGTTGAACGACAGGTCCAGGTCGAACACCGACAGGCGCTCGCCCCACTTGAGCGGCTCGGACAGGACGACGTCCTTGCCGGTGACCTCGTTCTTCACGATGCGCTCGGGGATCTCGACGTGCGCGTGGCCGACGAGGATCGCGTCGATGCCCGGCACCTGCTGCGCCACGAGCGTGGCCGCGTTCTCCGGGTACGGCAGCGCGTCACCGTAGGACGACGACGTGTCGGCGCCCGAGTGGGCCGAGACGATGACGACGTCCGCCCCGGCCTTGCGCAGCTTGGGCACGTAGATCTTCGCCTGCTCCACGAGACCCGGGAACCGCATCTTGCCCTCGACGTTCGCCTTGTCCCAGATCGCGATGCCGGGGTTCGTCAGGCCGAGGATGCCCACCTTGATCGGCTTGCCGTTCTTGGGCTTCACGGTCTTGATGACGTACGGCGGGAAGGCCGGCTTGCCGGTGGCGTCGTCGACCGCGTTCGCCCCGAGCAGCGGGAAGTCGAGCTGCCGCTGGAAGGTGCGCAGCAGCGGGATGCCGTAGTTGAACTCGTGGTTGCCGAGCGCTGCGGCGTCGTAGCCGATCGCGTTCATCGCGGCGGCCATCGGGTGGATGTTCTTCTTCGAGATCGGGTCGATCTTGGCGTAGTAGTAGGCGAGCGGGGTGCCCTGGATCGTGTCGCCGGCGTCGATCAGCAGCGTGTTGCGCCGCCCGCGGTCGGCGCGCACCTGGTTCACCAGGGTGGAGATCTTCGCGAGCCCGACGTCGTTGCTGGCACTGTCGGTGTACTCCGCGTTCTTGAAGTAGTCCCAGTTCAGCGCGTTGCCGTGCAGGTCGGTCGTGCCCATCACGGTCAGGTGGTAGTCGTGCGTCGCGCCGTGGCCGTGGCCGTGGCCCCTGCCGGGGTTCGCGGCGGCGGGAGCGGCCGCAGCGGCCACGAGTGCCGCAGCGAGCGCGACGACCGTCCAGCGGCGTCGCACCCGTCCTGGTCTGGCGAGCTTCATCGTTCCTCCGGTGTGGGGTGGGACGTGTCCCGGTTTGACAGGACGTGCACGGTACCGCCGGAGGTGCCGGGGGCAACACAGGCGCAACCTGACAGCGGTGCCCCCGGCGAACTGTCCAGAGTCGCCGTCGTAACGTGGGCGTCGTGGACAGGCGTGGCGCGCTGAGCCGGGTGGTGCTCGGGGCTGTCGTCGTGGGCGTCCTGCCGGCCCTGACGGCGTGCTCGTCCGGCGGCTACGAGCAGGACCGGGTCGCCATCCAGTCAGCCGTCGTGATGGTGCCGGCGGCGCAGGCGCGCGCCGTCGAGCTCGACCTCGCGAACTGCTCGCCGGACGCCCGCATGCCCTACAGCGCCTCGCTCACCCAGGGCGCCTCGGCCGTCTCGGTGCTCGTGACCGGGCCGGTGTGGCACGGTGGCGGCGCTGACCTGCCGTCCTGCGTGTCCCGCCTGACGATCCACCTCGACCAGCCGCTCGGCACCCGCCAGCTGCTGGACGGCGCCAACGGCGACAAGGAGGTCAGCGTGACCCAGGCCCAGAGCCGCTGACCGCTTGCCACGGCCGCTGTGGAGAGAGTCCCGGCCCACAGTGATCGAATGCGCCACGCGGCCCAGCGGGCGGGGGGTCGCGGGCCGTGCTCAGGGTCGGCTGCGGCGGCGCACCGACCGCACCCGGTGGCGCCAGCGCTCGGGATCGGCGTAGCGGTCGATCACGAAGCGCGCCGGTGACCACTCGTCGTCCCCCGTCGGCAGCACCCAGTTCTGCCAGCGCGCCACGAGGCACAGCCCGGCGCCGACACCGGTCGCGACCACGGTGCCGACCGTCACGAGCGACGAGTGCCAGAAGCCGATCATGACGGCGCTCGCGACGAGCGCGCACGTGGCGTAGAGGGTGTTGCCGCCGAGCACTCCCGGCACGCGTCGCAGCACGACGTCCCTGGTGAAGCCGCCACCGACGGCGGTGATGGCCCCGAGCAGGAGGGCGGGCAGCCACCCGAGGCCGACGGCGAGCGTCTTCTGGGCGCCGGCGGCCGCCCACGCGCCGAGCGCCAACGCGTCGACGACCGGCCACACGCGGTTCCAGAAGCGGCCCTCCACCCGCGTGAGGAAGGCGATCGCGGCTCCGATCAGCGCCGTGATGATGTAGGCGTAGTCGGTGAGGGCCACGGGAGGACCGTGCTGCAGCAGCGTGTCGCGGATGATGCCGCCGCCGAGCCCGGACAGGATCGCCAGGATCGCGAAACCGATCGGGTCCAGCCGTGCCGAGCGGGCGATGACTCCGCCGAGGACGGCGTTGGCGAGGACGCCGGTGAGGTCGACCCAGCGGAAGACCTCGGTGATCTGCGCCTCAGCGCCGGCCATCGGGTGCTCCTCCCGCCGCAGCCACGGTCGTCACGCGGTGAGCACGACCTTGAACGTCTCGGCCATGCGGTCGGCGGACAGGCCGACGCTGACGGCGTTGGCGTGGCCCCACTCCGCCAGCATCGTGGCCAGCTGGTCACCCATGCGTCCGGTCTGGCTGGCGTGGGCGGTGAGCGCGGCCACCTTGCGGTCGAACACGTCGGTGATGTCGACACCGTGCGCGCTGGCCGGGTGGGCCATCAGCCACGTCTCGTCGACCGTCCACGGCTCGAGGCCCTCGTCGGTGATGAGCTCCGGCCACGCGAAGGGGTTGCGGGCCGCCGGGTAGATGGCGCGGATCGCGGCCTCGCCGCAGGCCAGGTGGTCAGGGTGGCTGGCGTGGATGCGCTCCCACCAGCGCTCCGGGCTGGGGACGAGCATGCGCCGCGGCCGCACCTGTCGGATGACGCGCACGATGTCGCGCTGCAGCTCGAACGTCGGCTCCAGCCAGCCGTCGCGGTAGCCGGTGAGGAACCGTACGTCCGTCACGCCGACGGCCGCCGCGGCAGCGCGCTGCTCCGCCTCGCGCAGCACCGGCATCTCCTCACGCGGGGTCTCGTCGAAGCCGCCCTGGTCGCCGTAGGTGCAGATCAGGTAGGTGACCTCGATGCCCGTGTCGACGAACGTCGCCATGGTGCCGGAGGCCCCGAAGTCGATGTCGTCCGGATGGGCGGCGACGGCGAGCACGCGCTCCACCTCGCTGTCGGGCATCGGCATGCGGAGTCCTCCTCCGGTAGGGCGCTGATCATCGCCATGCTAGGGCGACGGGGCGTCGGAGGCTGGGTCGGCGAGAAGCCTGGCTGTCGGGGCGGCCACGTACTCTGGACGGTGAGATGAGCACCCTCTTCGACGACCTGCCCCTGACCGGGCTGGGCACCCCGGCCGGTCGGGCCCAGCGACCGGCGGCGTCCCTGCCGCCCACGACGGAGGGTGGCACGTCGAGCGGGACGCCGGCGCCGCACCGACCTGCCGACGTGGACTCGCTGCTCGAGGGTCTCAACCCGCCGCAGCGGGCAGCCGTGCTGCACGAGGGCTCTCCGCTGCTCATCGTGGCAGGCGCCGGCTCGGGCAAGACGCGCGTGCTCACGCACCGCATCGCGTACCTGCTCGCGGCGCGCGGTGCGCGGCCCGGTCAGATCCTCGCGATCACGTTCACGAACAAGGCGGCCGGCGAGATGAAGGAGCGCGTGGCGGCGCTCGTCGGGCCCCGGGCGGCGTCCATGTGGGTGTCGACGTTCCACTCCGCCTGCGTGCGCATCCTGCGGCGTGAGGCCACGCGCGTCGGGCTCAAGTCGTCGTTCTCCATCTACGACGCGGCCGACTCGCAGCGGCTGATGGCACTGGTCTGCCGCGAGCTGGGTCTGGACCCGAAGCGCTACCCGCCCCGGTCGTTCAGCGCCCAGGTGTCGAACCTCAAGAACGAGCTGGTCGACGAGGAGACGTTCGCCGAGCGGGCGGCCGGCGAGCAGGGCACGCCGGCCGAGCAGACGTTGGCGGAGGCGTACCGCATGTACCAGCAGCGGCTGCGCCAGGCGAACGCGCTCGACTTCGACGACCTCATCATGACCACGGTGAACGTGCTGCAGGCCTTCCCGGACGTCGCGGAGCACTACCGGCGTCGGTTCCGGCACGTGCTCGTCGACGAGTACCAGGACACGAACCACGCCCAGTACGTGCTGATCCGCGAGCTGGTCGGCGGCTCGACCAGCGAGGTGCTCGAGCGCAAGCCCGTCCTGGCCGTCGACGGCTCGGTCGTCCGCGAGGGCCGCGAGGTCGACGTGCCGCCGGCCGAGCTGACCGTCGTCGGCGACGCCGACCAGTCCATCTACGCCTTCCGCGGTGCCAGCATCCGCAACATCGTGGAGTTCGAGAGCGACTACCCCGACGCCACGACGATCCTGCTCGAGCAGAACTACCGGTCGACGCAGACGATCCTGTCGGCCGCGAACGCCGTCATCGCGCGCAACCCCGACCGCAAGCCGAAGAAGCTGTGGACGGCGGCGGGCGAGGGACCGCAGATCGTCGGGTACGTGGCCGACTCCGAGCACGACGAAGCGGCCTACGTGGCCGAGGAGATCGACCGGCTGCACGACGAGCACGGCGTTCGCCCCGGTGACGTGGCGGTGTTCTACCGCACCAACGCGCAGTCCCGGGCGCTGGAAGAGGTGCTGGTCCGCGTCGGCCTTCCCTACAAGATCGTCGGGGGCACGCGCTTCTACGAACGGCGCGAGGTGAAGGACGCGTTGGCCTACCTGCGGGTACTCGCCAACGGCGCTGACACGGTCAACCTGCGGCGCATCCTCAACGTGCCCAAGCGCGGCATCGGCGACCGGGCCGAGGCCGTGGTGTCGGTGCTCGCCGACCGCGAGCGCATCCCGTTCGTCGAGGCGCTGGCGCGAGCGGACGAGGCGCCCGGCATCGCCACGCGATCGCTGACCTGCATCCGGGCGTTCACCCAGCTGCTCGAGGACCTGCGCACGATCGTGGACGGCGGGGCCGGCCCGGCGACCGTGCTCGAGGCGGTGCTGGAGCAGACCGGCTACCTGGCCGAGCTGCAGGCGAGCCACGACCCCCAGGACGACACGCGGGTCGAGAACCTCGCCGAGCTCGTGCAGGTCGCGCGCGAGTTCGAGGAGAGCAGTCCGGAGGGCTCGCTGACCGACTTCCTCGAACGGGTCTCGCTGGTCGCCGATGCCGACGACATCCCGGACAGCCCGGACGTCGACGCCGCGGAGGCGCACGACAACGGCGTCGTCACGCTGATGACGCTGCACACCGCGAAGGGGCTGGAGTTCCCGGTCGTCTTCCTCACGGGGCTGGAGGACGGCGTGTTCCCGCACATGCGGGCGCTGGCCGACACCGACGAGCTCGCCGAGGAGCGACGTCTCGCCTACGTGGGCATCACTCGAGCTCGCGAGCGGCTGTACCTGACCCGCGCCGTGGTGCGCAGCGCCTGGGGAGCGCCGTCCTACAACCCGGCGTCGCGGTTCCTCGACGAGCTGCCGGGGGAGCTCCTCGACTGGCGCCGCACGCAGGGCCTGGGCGTCGGGTCGGGTTCGGCGTCGACCCCCGCGGTGGCGCGCCTGGCTCAGCGGCCGGGCGTCCGCTCGCCGGGCAACCGACCGATCCTGCACCTCGAGCCGGGCGACAAGGTCACGCACGACACCTTCGGCCTCGGCACGGTGGTGCGCGTCGAGGGCGACGGCGACAAGTCCGTCGCGCACGTCGACTTCCGCGACGAGGGCACCAAGCGGCTGCTCCTGCGGTACGCCCCGGTCGAGAAGCTGTAACGGCTCGGGGTGCGAGCCACGGCCTGCCTCGGCAGGCTGGGCAGCATGACCGGGAAGCACAGCAAGCGTCCATCAGAGCCCGACCCCGGCCTCGACCCGGAGCCGTACGAGTCGAGCACACCGGGGCCGGACGCCGTGCAGCGCAGCGGTTCCGAGGAGCAGGCGCTCGCGTCGGTCGGTGAGGCTCCGGCGGGCGACGGCGTCGAGGGCGCGCAGACGGCGGACGAGGGTGGCGCCGGCGGCGGCGCCGAGGGCCGTCGACGCGAGGGCGACGGGGTCGACGTCGAGCTCGTGAACGACCCCGACCAGCCGAACCTGGGGCCGCCGCAGACCGCGCCCGCGCCGCAGGCACCGCGCCGCGAGCACGGCTGAGGCAGGTGCCGACGGCGGCTCAGACGGACGGCGGCCTGGTGGCGACATCCGGCAGGGCCGACCGGGCGAGCCCACGACTGAGCCCCAGCGTCACCAGCACCGACGTGGCAGCCATCACGCTCATCGCCTTCGCAGCCGCGGCGCTCGGCGTGGCGACGACGTGCGTGAGCAGCTGACCGACGGCGCCACCGAGCAGGGCACCGGAGGCCTGCAGCACCATCAGCCCGACGGACGCCAGGCCCAGCACCTGGCCCCGGTGTGAGGCGTGGGTGTGCGCGAGCAGGCGCTCCTGCAGCGGCAGGCTGGCCGAGTAGCCGAACGAGGCCACCATGCCCAGCACAGCCACGACGGCCACCGAGGGCCCGAAGAAGCAGGCCAGGTACGGGACAGCGAGGAGCAGCCGGAGCGGCCCGATCAGCCTGTCCCGGACGCGTTCGGGCACGAATCGGCCGACGACGACGTCGCCCAGCAGCATGCCGCCGGCCGTGACGGCGAAGAGGTAGCCGGCGTGGTGCCCCGCGAAGGGCACGAACAGCGCCTCGCAGCCCACGACGAGCCCGTTCGGCACCCACAGGTAGAGGTAGAGGGGCCGCAGGACAGGTGACGAGAGCAGGTGGCGGTTCACCTGGCGGGTGCGTCGCACGACCTTCGCGTCACTCGCCCGCGCGGGGCGGTCGGCCAGGCCGAACCGCAGCCACACGACCGCCAGCAGGAGGAAGCCAGCCGAGACCAGGAAGAGGTCGGTGGTGGACAGGGCGAGCAGCAGCACGCCGCCGGTGCTGTAGCCGGCCACCTGCATGACGCCCACCGCGATGTTCATGGTGGACCGCCCGAGCACGAACGCCTGCGGCGGCAGGATCTCCGACATCAGGGCGACGCGTGTGCCGCTGGTGGCCGACATGACGAGCCAGGGGACCGCCATGAGGAGGAACCGCGACGGCCAGGCGAGACCGGGAAGCGCTTGCAGCGCCTCGCAGACCATCATCGTGCAACCGACGAGGAGGAGGGCCGACCGGGGCCGGAGCAGGTCGGACAGCGAGAGCAGGAACTGGGAGCCGACGAGCTGCACCAGGGGCCCGCCGAACATGGCGAGGGCCGTCAGGACAGGCGACGCCGTGGCGGAGTAGGTGATCGTGCCCAGAGCGAGGCTGCCGATCGACACCGACGCCATGACGAGGCACTGGGTGCCGAACAGCACGCGGAACTCGCCCACGGAGAAGAGCTCGCGGTACGTCCTCACGCGACCGGTGCCCGGTGGCGACGGACCTGCCGCAGCCACAGCAGGCCGACCACCGGCAGCACGAGAGGGACGTAGCCGTAGCCGCTGCCGAAGTGGGACCACACCGTCTTGTCGGGGAACGCCTCGTGGTCCACGTAGCTGAGAGCGCCGACCACGAGCACGCCGAGGAGCTCGATGGTGCACGACACGGTGGCCACCTTCACGCTCGTGCGGTCGCCACGCGCCAGTGCCACCGTCGCCACCAGGTAGATCACGGCGGCCAGCGCGGACAGCAGGTACGCCACCGGCGCGCGGTGGAAGTACTCGCTGATCTGCAGGGTCGCTCGCCCCGTCGCCGCGAGCGCGAAGACGGCGTACACCGCCACGAGGATGCGGCCAGGTCCCCGCCCCGCCCGGCTGCCGTCGTCCGCCGTCTCGATCGGCTGCGGGGGTGTGCCGTCAGGCACCGGTGCCGGACCAGAGCTGGTGCAGACGAGCGACCAGGACGAGGACGACGAGCGCGGCCACGGTCAGGACGCCCGGCCCCCACCGGGTCGGCTCGCCCAGTGCCCAGAAGACGGCCAGCGGCACGACGACCACGAGGCCGACGAGGTAGGCGATGAACAGCGCGGCGCTCACGTCGTGGCTGCTGGACGTCAGCAGGACGACACCCGCCACGAGCTGCGCGACCACCGCCAGCTCGGTGACGCCGGCGAGCAGGAGCAGCCCCGTGCCGGCCCGGCGGTCGCGCGCGGTCACGATGCCGGACGCGACGGCGAGAGCCGACGCGCAGACGAGGACGGCGATGGTGACGGGCAGGAGCACGGTGACGAGGGTAGGTGACGCCTTCGGACGACGGCACCGGCGGTCGGTGCGAGCCGATTGCGGGTGGAGGCGCTCGGCGCGCGCCCGGCTCGCGGCGGCACTACCGTCGAGGCGGAGCGAGGAGGTGCCTCGTGGAAGTCGCAGGAGGTGTTGGTGTCCGAACGTCCCATCGTCCCCACCGACGTGTCCGACGAGGTCGGTGGGTTCGACAAGTTCGCGGAGGGCGCGTCGCGTCTGGCGAGCCGTGCCTGGTTCTTCGTGTTCTGCGTGCTGCTCGTGGTCCTGTGGGCCCCGTCGATCTTCGTCTTGAAGGACATCGACACCTGGCAGCTCATCATCAACACGCTGACCACGATCGTCACGTTCCTCATGGTCGCGCTGCTGCAGAACAGCCAGACGAGGGCCGACCAGGCGGTGCAGCACAAGCTCAACGCGATCGCGGACGGGCTCGCCGACCTGATGAAGGAGATGGAGAAGGGCCGCGAGGGCAGCTCGTTGCACACGGACATCGCCGAGCTGCGCGCGGCCGTCGGGCTGGAGCAGCGCGAGAGCACCAGCAACAACGAGGTCGCCGCAGGAGGGGACCGGGACGCGTCAGGCCCCCGGGACGACGCCGCCCGCGCGAACCAGAACGGCCGCGGCGACCGGGCCACTGCCTCCGGCTGACGAGGGACGGAAGGCGCCGGTCAGAGGTGCAGGCCGTGCTTGGCGAGCCAGGCGGCGGGATTGACGGCGACACCGCCGCCGGGGTGGATCTCGAGGTGCAGGTGCGGGCCGGTGGAGTGCCCCGTGTTGCCCACCTCTCCCAGCTTGTCGCCCGGGGCGACCTTGTCGCCCACCTTGACGGCGATGCTCGACATGTGGCCGTACCAGCTCACGGTGCCGTCCCAGTGCCGTACCTCGACCTTGTTGCCGTAGCCGCTCTCGGTGCCGGCGAAGATCACGGTGCCTGACGAGAGCGAGCCGATGCGGGTGCCGACGGGGGCGGCCAGGTCGTCGCCCGCGTGCAGCCGGCCCCAGCGCGTTCCGAACGTCGACGTGAACCGGTAGTGGGTGACGGGCAGCACCCAGCGGTGCGCCCGGGCCAGGGCGGCCTCACGTCTCTCGATGATCTGCTGACGGGCGTGGTCGCGGCTGGCGCGCTCGCGGGCACGCTGGGCGCGGGCCACGAGGTCGCGGTCCCGCAGGGACGCCGCGACGCCGGTGGTCGCGGCCGCCTGCTGCTCGTGCGAGGGCTCGGTGGTGGGGCGGTGACCCTCCGTCGCCGACGCGCTGGCCCCGCCGAGTCCCGGCAGGACGGCCGCGCCGGTGGCGGTGATCGTCAGTGCTGCGGCCGCCGCCCCGGGAAGGGTGAGGCCGCGCGTGCGCTGCTCGGGGATCGCGCGGTGCCGACCTCGGTGGCGACCGACGTAGGTGCTGCCTGCCGGCACGTGGCTCCTCCGGTTCGACTGACGCTCGGGTTCGGCGGGTGCTTCCTGACCCTCCTGCGCGGTCGGGTCGAGGACGACCATACGGAGGACGACGGAGTGTCATCAAGTGCCGGCCCGCAGACCGGTCCGGCTCGTCGTTGGTCGAACCGGCGGCTGGACGGCGTCACCGTGCGTGATGCAGGGCTGCCACGCCGGGGACGGACGTCGTCCCGTCCGCGCCGAGCTGCGCCAGCTCGGTGCTGACGCCATGGACGACGCGAGGGTCGATCGGGAGCGACATGTGCCCGACCCGTCGGACGAGCTCGTTGCGCACCCGGAGGTCGCCGTGCACGATCCGCGCGTTGCGCTTGGGGATGATCAGCTGGTCGAGGTCGGACCAGTACGCCACGAAGCGGGTGGTGACCTCGGGCGCCGGCTCCGCCAGCTCGGCGACCAGCTCGCTGCCCGGACGCAGCTGGCGGCCCAGGGTGGTGGCCGGCAGCAGGCGGGCGGCGGACGTGCCACCGTGCGGGGTGCCCAGGGTGACGAGGCTGTGGACCCGCTCGTGACCCCCCAGCCGCTGCACGTAGTACCTGGCGATGAGGCCGCCGAGGCTGTGGCCGATGACGTGCACCCGCTCGTAGCCGGTGTCGGCCACGAGCTGCTCGACGCGCTCGGCCAGGTCGCGCGCCGCGGCGCGGACATCGCCGGTGAGGGGTGAGTAGTTGAGCGTGAGAACGCGACCGAACCCCCGGCGCAGCAGACCCCGGCGCAGCAGCGTGAAGATCGACCGGTTGTCGACCATCCCGTGGACCAGGAGGATCGGCGTCCCGGCCGCCTCGACGTCCCCGATGAGCAGGCCGCGCTGCACCGGCGGCAGGTGGCCGACGCCGAACCGGTGACCGGCGCCCTCGACGGCTCGCAGGCCGCCGCCGACCAGCCCCCACGGGTAGAGCGCCACGTGCGTCCCGACCCACATGGTCTCGACCGCCGCGCCGCGCAGCCCGCTGGGCGAGAGCAGCGTGCCCGCGCCGCGCAGCAGCGCGCCGCCCAGGCCGACCGGCCGGCTCTGGTACCCGCGGTCGTCCCGCGCACCGGGCTGGCGTCCCTGGCGCTCGGTCCGCTGCAGGCTCATGGCGTCCCTCGTTCCTGTCCCCGTCGCGCGGGGCGGCGGCGTCGACGTCCTGATCGGCATGTCGTGCCGCTGACCGTAGCGAGGCGGGCGGCAGATCGCGCGACGACACCCAGGCACTACGCTGCTGGGCGTCGGTTCGTCCCCGCCGTCGCGTGCTCGAGTGCCTGGAGGTCCGCCATGGGCAGCGTCCCCGTCCGCGTCGTCGTCGCCAAGCCCGGCCTCGACGGCCACGACCGCGGCGCGAAGGTCGTCGCCCGCGCGCTGCGGGACGCCGGCATGGAGGTGGTCTACACCGGCCTGCACCAGACGCCCGAGCAGATCGTCGAGGCCGCCATCGCCGAGGACGCCGACGTGGTGGGCCTGTCGGTGCTGTCCGGCGCCCACATGACGTTGTTCGCCAGGGTCGTCGAGCTGCTCAAGGAGCGCGACGCCGCCGACATCCTCGTCTTCGGCGGCGGCATCATCCCGGACGCCGACATCCCTGAGCTCGAGCGGCTCGGCGTGGCCAAGGTGTTCACGCCCGGTGCGACGACGGCCTCCATCGTCGACTGGGTGCGCGAGAACGTCACTACCGACTGACCGGCCTTCCGGTGTGCGATTCGTCGCACTCGCGCCTCCCGGCGTCGCCGCGGCTCGGACCCACGACTAGGCTGCCGACCGGCCCGAGCGGGTCCGACGACGGCGTCGCAGGAAGGCGAGGAACGACCAGGTGGACCTCTTCGAGTACCAGGCCCGTGATCTGTTCGAGGAGCACGGCGTGCCCGTGCTCGACGGACTGGTCGCCGACACCCCGGAGGCCGCACGCGCCGCCGCTGAGCAGATCGCGACGAGCAGCGGGTCCTCGACGGTCGTGGTCAAGGCCCAGGTGAAGGTCGGTGGTCGCGGCAAGGCCGGCGGCGTGAAGCTGGCGCACTCGCCCGAGGAGGCGGCCGCTGCCGCCGAGCAGATCCTCGGCATGGACATCAAGGGTCACACCGTGCACCGGGTGATGGTGGCCGCCGGCGCGAAGATCGCCGAGGAGTACTACTTCTCGGTGCTGCTCGACCGCTCGAACCGCACCTACCTCGCCATGGCGTCCCGCGAAGGCGGCATGGAGATCGAGCAGCTGGCGGTCGAGCGTCCCGAGGCGCTCGCCCGCGTCGCGGTCGACCCGCTCGTGGGCATCGACGAGGGGAAGGCGCGCGAGATCGCGCAGGTTGCCGGCTTCAGCGGCGAGGTCGCCGACGGCGTCGTCCAGGTCGCGCAGAAGCTCTGGGACGTCTACCGCGACGAGGACGCCACGCTGGTCGAGGTCAACCCGCTGGTGCGCACCGAGGACGGCCGCATCATCGCCCTCGACGGCAAGGTGACGCTGGACGACAACGCGGCCTTCCGTCACCCCGGCCACGAGGCGCTCGTCGACAAGGCGGCCGCCGACCCGCTCGAGGCCGCCGCCAAGGCCAAGGACCTCAACTACGTCAAGCTCGACGGTGAGGTCGGCATCATCGGCAACGGTGCCGGCCTGGTCATGAGCACGCTGGACGTCGTCGCCTACGCGGGCGAGCAGTTCAGCGGGGTCAAACCCGCCAACTTCCTCGACATCGGTGGCGGCGCCTCGGCGCAGGTCATGGCGGACGGCCTCGGCATCATCCTCGGCGACCAGCAGGTCAAGAGCGTGTTCGTCAACGTCTTCGGCGGCATCACGGCCTGCGATGCCGTGGCGAACGGCATCGTCGACGCCCTCACCATGCTGGGCGACCAGGCGACCAAGCCGCTCGTCGTCCGGCTCGACGGCAACAACGTGGAGGAGGGCCGGCGCATCCTGCGAGACGCGAACCACCCGCTCGTCTCCCTGGAAGAGACCATGGACGGCGCCGCTCACAAGGCGGCCGAGCTCGCGGCTGCGAAGTAAGGAGAGGGGCGACCATGGCGATCTTCCTCACCAAGGACAGCAAGGTCATCGTCCAGGGCATGACGGGCTCGGAGGGGCGCAAGCACACCGCCCGCATGCTCGCCTCGGGCACCGACGTCGTCGGTGGCACGAACCCCAAGAAGGCCGGTCAGACGGTCGACTTCGACGGCACCGCCGTCCCCGTGTTCGGCACCGTCGTCGAGGCCATGAAGGAGACGGGCGCCGACGTGTCGGTGGTCTTCGTACCGCCGGCCGGCACCAAGGCCGCCGTCGTCGAGGCCGTCGACGCGGGCATGCCGCTCGTCGTGGTGATCACCGAGGGCGTCCCGGTCAAGGACACGGCCGAGTTCTTCGCCTACGCGCAAGCCCACGGCGGCACGCGGATCATCGGCCCGAACTGCCCCGGCATCATCAGCCCCGGTCAGTCGAACGTCGGCATCATCCCGGCCAACATCTCCGGGCCAGGCCGCATCGGCCTGGTCAGCAAGTCCGGCACCCTGACGTACCAGATGATGTACGAGCTGCGGGACTTCGGCTTCTCCACCGCCATCGGCATCGGCGGCGACCCGGTCATCGGCACGACGCACATCGACGCGCTCGAGGCGTTCCAGAACGACCCGGACACCGACGCGATCGTCATGATCGGGGAGATCGGTGGCGACGCCGAGGAGCGGGCGGCGGCCTACGTCCAGGACAACGTCACCAAGCCGGTCGTCGGGTACGTGGCAGGCTTCACCGCACCTGAGGGCAAGACGATGGGCCACGCCGGCGCCATCGTGTCGGGGTCGTCCGGCACGGCGCAGGCGAAGAAGGAGGCCCTCGAGGCAGCGGGCGTGAAGGTCGGCAAGACGCCGTCCGAGACCGCCGCCCTGATGCGCGACATCATGCAGGCGCAGAACGCCTGAGCGCAGCGCGGACGTCCGGCCGGGCCGCCACCTACTGCTGGGTGGCGGCCCATGCCATCTGCTGCCGTGCCTCGGTCGCGATGCGACGCAGCGCGTCGAACGACACGTCGCCCTTCTGGAACTGGTTGAGGCTGATGAACGTCACAGCCGACCCCTCACGCGCGACAGCGACCCACTCGATGAGGCGCGAGCCGGCGCCTGTCCCGTAGTCGGTGACCGTGCGGAACAGACGCACCGAGCCGGTGCCGTCGTCCATGCGAGCAGCCGTGTCCTCCGTGACCTCAGCCGTCGGCGTCGGCACCGTGTCGCCGGGCGCCAGCTCGCCGGCCGCCTGCTTGGCCTGCTCCCGCAGACGTTCGGTGCAGCGGAGGATCGCGTCCACCGTCGTGTCGGTGAAGCGCGTCGCGACCGTCGGGTCGCTGAGCAGCCGCACCTTCTGCGTTCCCGCCATGGTGCCGTCGGCACGGGCCAGCTGGACGAACGCGACGTCGCCGCTCAGCTCGGCGTCAGGGTCGCACTGGAACCGCTGCACGCTGCCCTCGAACTCCTTGACCTGCGTCGACCGGATCTGCTGGCCGTGCGCGAGGTCCGGACCGGTCCACTGAGTGCCAGGCAAGAAGTACGCCCGTGGCACGTCGCCGACGCCGACGGGGGTGACATCCACGACCGAGCGGTCACGAGAGCTGGGCGCCGGCGTCGGGGTCGTGGCGGTCACCGACGGCGTCTTGCCCGCAGGCGGCACCCGGTGGCCCGGACCGCCGGACAGCGCCCCCGGCAGCGTGGCGCTGCCGACGGCGATCGCAGCCACGGCGACGACGGCACCGGCGCCGCGAGCCGCACGCTGACGACGGGCCCGCCGGTCGCCACGGGCGCGGATCTCGTGGGGCGCGGGCAGCTGGGCGTGGACGACGTCGCCACGCAGCTCGTCCAGCGCGTGGCCCAGCGGGTCACGGAGGTCACTGGTCATGGCGGGTCTCCTCGTCGGCGGTCGCGGGTGCGTCAGCTGCTTCCGGTGGTGGGTCGAGGTCGCCGATCACCTGAGCGAGAGCAGCGCGTCCGCGGTGCAGGCGCGCCTTCACGGTGCCGACGGGTGACGCGGTGCGCTGCGCGACCTCCTCGACGCTGAGGCCGACGAGGTGGTGCAGCACCACGGCGTCGCGCTGCGGCTGGCTGAGGTCACGCAGCGCCCGGACGAGCAGCGCGTGGTCCTCGCTGGGCGCGGACGTCGCCTCGGGCCGGCCGTGGTGCAGCAGGTACCCCATGGCCGTCCGCGTGCGCCGCCACCGCGACACGGCGATGCGGCGAGCCACGGTGCGCACCCAGGCTTCCGGGTCGTCGTGCCGGCGCACCCGTGCCCACCGCTGCCAGGCGCGGGCGTACGCCTCCTGCACGCAGTCCTGCGCCTCGGCCAGGTCGCCGGTGAGCGCGTAGACCTGGTGCAGCAGCCGTCGGCTGGTCGCCCGGTAGAAGTCGTCGAACGACGTGGTGGCGGCGTCGGACGTCTCGTGCGCCTTCTCGGCGTCTGGCGCGGGCACGCTGCCCCTCTCCGTCACGGTGGTCACATCATCGACACGCCTGAGCAGGGCGCGAGGTTGCAGTGGCCGGGGTTGTCGTCGCTGACGTGCGATCGCAACGCCGCGACACCCCGACGACCGCCAGGATGCCGGACTCGACCACGTCAGGCGGCGACCATGGACGGTGAGATGAGCCTCCTCGACCGACTGCGCACCGACCGCCCCTCCCGCCAGGCGCGCGGTCCCTCATCGTCGTCACCGTCGTCGTCGTCACCGTCGTCGTCGGGACCGTCCTCGGTCCCGTCGAGGCTCGCGTCCCGGATCGAGCTGGCCCGCGAGCACGCCATCGCGTCCCATGAGCCGCAGGGGTGGCTGGGCGGTGTCCTGATGGGCGCCTGGTCGGCGCTCGTGTCGCTGCTCACCGTGGCCCTGCCGGTGCTGCTCGTGTGGGCGACCGCCGGGACGAGCACCACGTGGGGACAGGCCGTGCGGATCGCCACCCAGGTGTGGCTGGCGGTGCACGGGGTGGCCCTGCACCTGCCGGGCGGAGGGGTGCACCTGCTCCCGCTGGGCCTGACGGCGCTCCCCGTGTGGCTGTGCTGGCGGGCCGGGCGGCGCCTGGCGCTCTCGGCTCCCGCTCGGGACGGTGTCGGCACGGCAACCGTGCTGCGCCGCATCGGTGCCCCGGTCGCCGGCCTGGCCGCGGGCTACGCCACGGTGCTGGTCGGTGGTGCTGTGCTGGCCCACGGGGCGGGTGTGCGGCCGGTGTGGTGGCACGCGCTGGTGGCCGGCCTGGTGCTGCCACTGGGCGCCGGTGGCGCGTCCGCCGTGCGCGCGCACGTGGGTCCGATCGCGACGGGGCGGCGGCAACCGCTCGCGACCGTCCTGGCGGACTGGTGGCACCTGCCGCACCGGGTGCGGCGCGCGACCGGGCCGGCCCTGGTCGGCAGCGCGGTCCTCCTGGTGATCGGCGTGGTGCTCGTCGTGGCCGCGGTGGTGCTGGGTCACCAGCGGGTGCTGACCGTGCACGGGGCGCTGGACCCCGGCGTCCTCGGCACGCTGGTGCTGTCGCTCGGTCAGCTCGCGGCCCTGCCGAACCTCGTGGTGTGGGGGGTGTCCTGGTGCGCCGGCCCGGGCTTCGCCGTCGGCGTGGGCACCGCGGTCACCCCGGCGGCGTCCACCATCGGCCTGCTGCCGCTGCTGCCGGTGCTGGGCGCTCTGCCCCCACCCGGCCCGCTGCCGGCTGTCGCTCAGGGCGCCGTGCTCCTGCCGGTGCTCGTCGGTGGGGTCGTCGGGTGGTGGTGCGCACGCGCCGCGTGGAGCGAGGACGTCGACGAGGATCGTTCGCCGGTTGCGGCGGCCGTGCTCGACGCGGCTGTCGCCTCCGTCCTGCTCGCGGCGCTGCTCACGCTGCTCGCGCTGCTCAGCGCCGGTTCCGCCGGGCCGGGGCACCTGGCGGACGTCGGCCCCACGGCCTGGCGCGTCGGGCTCGCACTGCTCCTCGAGGTGACGGCCGGCGCCACGGCTACCGCCTGGATCGTGGCCCGTCGCGCGGCTGAGTGATGCATCCTGGCGCGCCGCGCCCGAGCGTCACGCCAGATCGCGTCACTGAACGGGTCGACGACCACGATGTCGGGGGCCGTCTCCGCACGGACTACTGTGAGCGTCCGTGACGACGCAGCCTGCGCGGACGCCGGCCGGTTCCCCGGGGTCCGCCTCGCACGCGCCCCTGCGCCTCGTCATCCTGGTCTCCGGTGCGGGCACCACCATGCAGCCGCTCCTCGACGCCTGCGAGGATCCCTCGTACGGCGTCCAGGTCGTGGCCGTCGGCTCCGACCGGCCCGGTGTCGAGGGCCTGGCGCGTGCTGAGCGCCATGGTGTGCCGACGTTCGTCGAGCGGCTCGCCGACCACGGCGACCGCGCCGCCTGGGACGCCGCCCTCGCCGCCCAGGTGGCGGCCCACGAGCCCGACCTGGTGCTGCTCGCCGGCTTCATGAAGCTGTGCGGGCGCGCGTTCCTCGACCGGTTCGGCGGCCGCACGCTCAACACCCATCCAGCGCTCTCGCCGTCCTTCCCGGGCACCCGAGCGCCAGCGGACGCGCTGGCCTACGGCGTCAAGGTGACCGGCGCGACGCTCTTCGTCGTGGACGCCGGGGTCGACACCGGCCCCGTCGTGGCGCAACGCGCCGTCGAGGTCCGCGACGACGACGACGTCGACTCCCTCCACGAACGGATCAAGGCCAGCGAGCGCGACATGCTCGTGGACGTGGTGGGCCGCATGGCCCGCGACGGCTGGACCATCAGCGACAGGAAGGTCACCATCGGATGAGCGAGAGCACGAGCGGCCAGCACCTGGACGACGGGGCGGCGGGTCGCCGGCCCGTGCGTCGCGCGCTGGTGTCGGTGTACGACAAGCAGGGCCTGCCCGAGCTGGCTCGCGGTCTGCACGCCGCCGGGGTGGCGCTGGTGTCGACCGGCTCGACGGCGGGGCGCATCGCCGACGCCGGCGTGCCCGTCACGCTGGTGGAGCAGCTCACCGGCTTCCCGGAGTGCCTGGACGGACGGGTGAAGACGCTGCACCCGCGGGTGCACGCCGGCATCCTCGCCGACCGCAGCAACCCCGACCACGAGCGGCAGCTCGCCGAGCTCGACGTCGAGCCGTTCGACCTGGTGGTCAGCAACCTGTACCCCTTCCGGGACACGGTGGCATCGGGGGCCGCCCCGGACGAGTGCATCGAGCAGATCGACATCGGGGGCCCGTCGATGGTGCGGGCAGCGGCCAAGAACCACGGAAGCGTTGCGGTCGTCACGTCGCCGGACGGGTACGACGACGTGCTGGCAGCCGTGCGGGCCGGTGGGTTCACGCTCGCGCAGCGACGCAGGCTCGCGGCCGAGGCGTTCGCGCACAGCGCCTCCTACGACGTCGCGGTCGCTTCGTGGATGGGCACCGTCCTCGCGCCGGAGGAGGACGTGGCCTTCCCGTCGTGGACGGGTGCCACCTGGGACCGCGCTGCGGTGCTCCGCTACGGCGAGAACCCCCATCAGGCGGCGGCGCTCTACCGGCACTGGCGCCTGGGGCTCGCGCACGCCGAGCAGCTGGGCGGCAAGGAGATGTCGTACAACAACTACGTGGACGCCGACGCGGCACTCCGGTCGGCGTTCGACTTCGAGGCGCCTGCGGTCGCGGTCGTCAAGCACGCCAACCCCTGTGGTGTGGCGACCGGCGGCGACGTCGCCGAGGCGCACGCCAAGGCCCACGCCTGCGACCCGGTGTCCGCCTACGGGGGAGTGATCGCGGCCAACCGGGCGGTCACGGCGGCGATGGCACGGCAGGTGGCCGACGTGTTCACCGAGGTGCTGGTGGCCCCTGACTACGAGGACGAGGCGCTGCAGGTGCTGTCGGGCAAGAAGAACCTGCGCGTCCTGCGGCTGCCGTCACCCCTGCAGACCGACCCGGTCGAGCTCCGGGCGATCAGCGGCGGGGTGCTCGTGCAGACCCGTGACGGCGTCGACGCGCCCGGTGACGACCCGGCAACCTGGACGCTGGTGTCCGGCCAGCCGGCGGACGACGCGACGCTGGCTGACCTCACGTTCGCGTGGCGAGCGGTGCGCGGCGTGCGCTCCAACGCCATCCTGCTCGCCAAGGACGGCGCGACGGTCGGGATCGGCATGGGGCAGGTGAACCGCGTCGACTCCTGCCGGCTGGCGGTGGAGCGCGCCGGCGCGGACCGGGCTCAAGGCTCGGTCGCGGCATCCGACGCGTTCTTCCCGTTCGCCGACGGGCTGCAGGTGCTGCTCGACGCCGGCGTCCGGGCCGTCGTGCACCCGGGTGGCTCGATCCGCGACGAGGAGGTGGCCGAGGCCGCGCGGAACGCGGACGTGACGTTGTACCTCACGGGGGTCAGACACTTCGCCCACTGACGGCGGCCGCCAGCCGCAGGTGGCCCGGCTCGAGGCTCAGCTGGTGAAGTCGTGCTCCAGCACCGTGACGTTGAGCGGCTGGCCGCTGCAGGTCCAGCGGCTGAACTGCACCTCGATGGTGCCCGGCACGAAGTTCTGGCCGCCGCCGAACGTGACGACCGGAAGGGACAGGACGCTCGGCTCCGGCATCATCGCCTTCACCCCGCCACCGATCATGTTGGCGACCTCGCCGAGCGCGTCGCTGATGTCCTCGCCGGTCAGCCCCGCGGGCTCGGCCTCGAGCATGGCCGCGGCGGTGCGGGTCGCGAGGTCGTCCGAGCAGGCCACGACCACGGACCCGGTCCAGGTGCCGCTGACGTGCACGATGGCGGCGACGGTGGTCGGTTCGGCGTCCTCGGGGTTCGCGGGCGTGAGGTCCGGCAGGAAGGTGCTGAGGACCTCCTCCACGATCTGCTCGAGGTCGGTGGTGGTGACGCTCATGCCGTGCTCCTTATCGATGACGCCAGGCCGGCCCTGAGCCGGTAGGCGGGGGCGCGTCCCACCTGGACGCGTTCGTACTCGTCGTCGAGGCCGAGAGTGGTCTCCGCCCCGCCGAGGAAGAGGTAGCCGTCCGGGCGGAGCACCTCACGCACGCGGGCCAGGATGCGCTTCTTGGTCGGCACGTCGAAGTAGATGAGGACGTTGCGCAGCAGGACGACGTCCATCGTCGGCATCGCCGGCCACGTGCCGTCGAGGTTCACCGTCTGCGTGCGGATCATCGACCGCAGGTTGTCCTTGGCTCGCCACTGGTGCCCCTGGCGCTCGAAGTGCCGCAGCAGCCGCTGCACGGGAAGGCCGCGGTTCACCTCCAGCTGGCTGTAGACGCCGGTGCGGGTGCGCTCCAGCATGCTGGGCGCGATGTCGGTCGCCAGGATCCGCGTCTGCCACCCCGGCTGCCCGCCGAGCAGCTCGTCGACGAGCATCGCGACGCTGTAGGGCTCCTGCCCGCTGGAGGCCGCGGCGCACCAGACGTCGATGCGTCGGTGGGCTCGGCGGGCCTCCACGAGCTCGGGCAGCACGGTGTCGGCGAGAGCGGTGAACGGGTGGACGTCGCGGAAGAACGACGTCTCGTTCGTGGTCATGGCCTCGACCACGCTGTCGCGCAGCTCCGTCACGGGCCCGAGCCGCAGCTGCTGCACGAGAGCAGCGATCGACTCGAAGCCGGCTTCGCGCGCGACCGGGAGCAGCCGTGACTCGACGAGGTACTCCTTGCCGGGCTCCAGCACGATGGCCGACTCGCGCCGGACAAGGTCCGCGATGTAGGTGAAGTCGGCGGGGACGACGGTCATCGCGCGCCTGCCGCGAGGTGAGGGCTCCGCTCGACCAGCCTTCTGATGGCGCCGGCGACCTCGGGCAGGGGCAGCAGCCGGGTGGCGAGCCCCGCCTGCGCCACGGCGCCCGGCATGCCCCACACCACGCTGGTCGCCTGGTCCTGGGCGAGCACCTGGCCGCCGGCGGCGACGACGTCACCGGCGCCACGTGCGCCGTCCGACCCCATGCCGGTCAGCACGACCGCCAGGCAGCCGCCGCCGTAGAGCTGGGCTGCCGACCGGAAGAGCACGTCGACACTGGGACGGCAGAAGTTCTCCGGCGTCCCCTGGTCGAGCCGCGCGACGACCGACGTGCCGCTGCGGTGCACCCGGAGGTGGAAGTCGCCGGGCGCCAGCAGCACGCGTCCCGCGCGCACCTCGTCGCCGTCCTGCGCCTCGCGGACCTCGAGCGCGCTGCGCCCGTCGAGCCGCTGCGCCAGCAGGCGGGTGAACGTCGGCGGCATGTGCTGGACGACGACCACCGGCACGGCCAGCGTGGCGGGCAGTGCGGGGAGCACAGTGGCCAGGGCGTCCGGCCCACCGGTCGACACGCCCAGGACGACGACGCCCACGGGCTCGCGGGGCACCGCCGTCCGCAGCACGGGCGCCGCAGCCGCCTGCCCCGGGCCGGCCGCAGTGTCGCGGGCCTGGTGGGGCAGTCCGAGCGCAGCCGCGCGAGAGCCAGGGCGCGACCGGTGGAGCGCCTTGATCTTCGGCACCAGCTGCTCGCGGACGCTGGCCATCGACGCCTGGACGCTGCCGACGTTGGCCGGCTTGGTGACGTAGTCCTGGGCGCCCAGCTCGAGGGCCTCCAGCGTGGCGGTGGCGCCCCGCTCGGTCAGCGTGCTGAACATGATGACCGGCACGTCGGGGTACGTCGTGCGCAGCTCGCGCAACGTCTCCAGCCCGTCCATCACGGGCATCTCGACGTCGAGGCTGATGACGTCGGGGTTCAGCTGCGGCATCTTGGCGATGGCGATGCGTCCGTTGGGCGCCGTGCCGACGACGGTGATGTCGGGGTCGGCGCTGAGGACGTCGGTGACGAGCCGCCGGACGACCACGGAGTCGTCGACGACCATGACGGAGATCGGGCGCATGTGCTGTTCCGGGACCGCGTCAGTACCGGAACTGCCCGAGCAGCTGCTGCATGTCGGACGCCATGCGCGCCAGCTCGCCGGCGGCCTGTGCCGTGTCGCTCGCCCCACGCGTCGCCGCAGCCGCCGCGTCAGCCACCGCCGTGATGTTGCGGGCGATCTCGGACGACCCCGAGGAGGCCTCGGTCACGTTGCGCCCCATCTCGTTGGTCGTGGCCGTCTGCTCCTCGACCGCGGAGGCGATCGTCGTCTGGGTGTCGCTGATGGACGCGATGATCTGACTGATCTGCGCGATGGCCGCGACCGCGTCCGCCGTGTCGGTCTGGATCGCCTCGATGCGACGGCTGATGTCCTCGGTCGCCTTGCCCGTCTCCTGCGCCAGCTCCTTCACCTCGCCCGCGACGACCGCGAAGCCCTTGCCGGACTCGCCGGCGCGGGCTGCTTCGATGGTGGCGTTGAGGGCCAGCAGGTTGGTCTGCTCGGCGATCGTGGTGATGACCTTGATGACGTTGCCGATCTCGGCTGACGACTCACCGAGCTTGGCGACCGTGGCGTTGGTCCGCTCGGCCACCGCGACGGCCCGGTTGGCCACTCCCGCCGCGTCCGTGGCGTTCGCCGCGATCTCACGGATGGAGGCGGTCATCTCCTCGGTGCCGGTAGCAGCCGTCTGGACGTTGTGCGAGACCTGCTCAGCGGCCGCCGAGACGAGCTGGGCCTGGGTCGCGGACTCCTCGGCCGAGCCGGTGAGCTCGCCGGCGACGGTGGACAGCTCCTCGGACGCCGAGGCGAGCGCGTGCGCGTTCTCTCCCATGGCGGCGATGGAGGAGCGGATGCGGCCCAGCGCGGCGTTGAGGGCCACGGCCATCTGGCCGGCCTCGTCCTTGCTGGACAGGCGCAGCTCGACGTCGAGGCGACCGTCGGCGACGTCGTTGAGAACGTCCACCGTGGTCTTCAGGGGCCGCACCAGCAGCCGGCTGATCAGCACGGTCAGCATGAGCGCCACGCCGACGCCGATCGCGAGCGTGATGCCGACGATGACGGGCAGCTGCTCCCTCAGCTTCGTCACGTGGGCGTGCGACGCCGCGAGCGCGGCGTCGACCTCGGCACGGAGCCCGTCCAGCGTCGCGTCGAGCCGGTTGTTCTGCTCGCGGACCTGCGCCTCGCGGGAGATCGCGGCGTTGCGGTCCTCGTGCGCCATGGCGACGAACTGCTGGACGAACGTGTTGTTGCCGTCGAGCGCGTTCTTCAGCGGGCCCATCCGGTCCTCGAGCCGCTTCGGCAGGTGGAGGGCCTCGAGCTCGTTGTAGACCTCCTCCACGGAGGCGATGTCTTCCCGCGTGTCACTGGACACGTCGTACTCGACGAGCGCGCGGTAGGCGTCAGACTTGAGCTCGCTGTTGCGCGTGTCCAGGTGGTGCAGGGCCGCGGACGCCTGCCACATCTGGGCATCGGCCACCTGGGCGGTGTTGAGCCCGTCGAGCTGCTTGACCCCCACAGCGGACACGACGGCCGTCGGCAGGAAGCACACGAACGCCAGCACGAGCAGCTTGTGCGACGTCCTCAGGTCACGGAAGCCACGCAGGGCCGCGCGCCGTGCCGACCGTGTGCGGCGCCGGTCGGTCGCGGCCGCCCGACCCTTCCGCCGTCTCACAGCGCACCGACCGGGACCGACGGCTGCACGGCCCTCTCGGTGTCGAGGACGAGCATGAGCTCGCCGTCCAGCTTGCAGACCTGCTCGACGACCTCGCGCAACGACGCCGGCACGGTCTCGGGGACCGGCTCGAAGTCTGCCTGCGTCGGCTCGAGCACGTCGCCGATCTGGTCGACGAGCAGGCTCACCGTGCCGTCATGCGTGCGGACGACCACGTTGACGCTCGCGGTGTCCGCCTCCCGCGGCGGCAGGTCCAGCCGGACACGCAGGTCGACGGTCACGACGATCTGGCCCCGGAGGTTGAGCAGGCCGCTCACCTCCACGGGCGCCAGCGGCACCACGGTCATCGACTGGTGCCGCAGCACCTCCTGGACGGTCTCGACCGGAACGCCGAAGAGGTGGCCGTCGAGCCGGAACGTGCAGAACTGCCGCGTCATGTCACACCGCCACGTGCTCGGAGGAGAGGTGCCCGGTCTGCTGGTCCTGCACGGCCCGTGCCTGCGCACGCAGCAGGTCGCCCAGGGCGCCGACCGCGTGAGCCACGTCGACGAGCTCGGTCACGCTGCCGCTCACGACCGCGGAGCCGAGGCGTCCGCCGGAGTCGAGGACCGACCGCACGTCGAGCTCGGCGTCGACGATGTCGAGGATCGAGCGGACGACGAAGCCGACCAGCGCGCCCTCGTGACCGCACACGACGACCTGCAGCAGGTCGCCCCCGGTGCTCTCCTCGCCGTGGGCTCCGTAGACGGCGTCCAGCCGCACGAGGGGCAGCACCCGGCCGCGGTACTGGACGACCTCCTGCCCGCCGATCCGCTCGACGCGGTCGGCCGGGATCTCCTCGAGCCGGTCCACGGCGTCGAGTGGGAGGGCGACCTGACGGCCGTCGGACAGGCCGGTCAGCAGCAGGTGCGCGCGCTCCGCGGACGTCGTCTGGGCGGCCTCGGCGGTCTCTTGCCGGCCGGACGCCTCGGAGACCACTCCTGCGTGCTGCGCCAGCGCCATCGTGTCGAGGATCAGCGCGACCTCGCCGTCGCCCATGATGGTCGCCCCGGCGTACACGTCGATGTGCCGCAGCAGGCCGCCGAGCGGCTTGACCACGATCTCCTCGGTGTCGCGGATGTCGTCCACCACGAGGCCGAACTGGCGGTCGTCGGCCTGCAGCACGGCGATGTACGTGGCGTCGCCGGCTCCGTCGTCCAGACCGAGCTGCTGCCGCAGCGAGACCAGCGGCAGCAGCTGACCGCGCAGCCGGTAGACCGGGGTGCCGTGGATCGTCTCGACCCGCGGCCCGCCGCCGGCGGCGTCGAGGCGCAGCAGCTCGAGCAGGCTCACCTGGGGGATCGCGTAGCGGCGCCCGTCGGCCGACACGACCAGGGCCGGGATGATGGCCAGGGTCAGCGGGATCTTGACGCGGATCGTCGTGCCCGCGCCGAGCACGCTGTGGACGTCGACCAGGCCGCCGATCTTCTCGATGTTGGTCTTGACGACGTCCATGCCCACCCCGCGGCCGGACACGTTGGTGACCTTCTCAGCGGTGGAGAACCCGGGCGCGAAGATGAGGTTGAGCGCTTCGCGCTCGGTGAGGCGTGCCGCGGCCTCAGCGCTCATCAGCCCGCGAGACACGGCGCGGTCGCGCAGCTTGGCGGGGTCGATACCGGCACCGTCGTCGCAGATCTCGATGTTGACCTGGCCACCCTCGTGGAACGCCCGCAGGGTCAGCGTGCCCTCGGCCGGCTTGCCCTGGGCCCGCCGGACGTCGGGGGCCTCGATGCCGTGGTCGACCGAGTTGCGCACCAGGTGCGTCAGCGGGTCCTTGACGGACTCGAGGATGGTCTTGTCGAGCTCGGTGTCGCGGCCCTCCATGTGGACGCGCACCTGCTTGCCGAGCTGCACGGAGAGGTCGCGGACGACGCGCGGCAGCTTGCTCCACACCGTGTCGATCGCCTGCATGCGCGTGCGCATCACGCCTTCCTGCAGCTCGCCGGCGATGAGGTTGAGCCGGTGCGTCGTCCGCAGCAGGTCAGGGTCCTGGCGGGTCGCGGCGCGCTGCACGATCTGGTTGCGCGTCAGCACGAGCTCGCCGACGAGGTTCATGAGCGTGTCGAGCAGGTCGACGTCGACCCGGATCGTGCTGTCCGCGGCGGACCGTCGTCCCTCGTGCTGCGAGTCGAGCGCTTGCGCCACCGCCTCCGGGGTGGTGTCGCCGACGTTGACGAGGATCTCGCCGATGCGCCGGTCGTCCCCGACCTCCTGCGCGGCGAGCGCGAGGGTCACCTCGTCCTCGCTCACGGCGCCCTGACCGACGAGCAGCTCGCCCAGGAGCCGGTCGGACGTCGTGACGGCTGCCGCGGTCGTCTCCTCAGCTGTCGCTCCGGTGGCGGTGCCCGCGGCAGGCCCGCTCGGCTCGGCGTCCGTCTCCTGCAGGGTGGGGGCCGTCTCCTGCAGGGCGGTCAGCACCGCGATGAGCTCGCTGTGGTCGTCGCTACCCTCCTGCCCGGTCCGCTCGATGTCGCCGAGGAGCGCCCGGACGGTGTCGACCATGGCAAGCAGCGCGCTCGTCATGTCGGGGGTGAGCTGCAGCGCACCGTCGCGCAGCCGGCTCAGCAGGCTCTCACCCACGTGCGTCACGCTCTCGAGCTGCGAGAACGCCAGGAAGCCGCTGGTGCCCTTGATCGTGTGGATCGTGCGGAAGATGCTCGACAGGAGGGCGCGTGACGCCGGGTCCTGCTCGAGCTCGACGAGGTCGTGGTCGAGCTGGTCGAGGTTCTCGTGGCTCTCGACGAGGAACTCCTGGACGATCTCGTCCATCTCGTCCACGACGTCCTCCTGGGTCGGTGCTGATCGTTGGTGCGGTG
The DNA here is from genome assembly GCA_035707965.1 of Actinomycetales bacterium. Taxonomy (GTDB): domain Bacteria; phylum Actinomycetota; class Actinomycetes; order Actinomycetales; family Angustibacteraceae; genus DASSTJ01. The sequence goes on along the minus strand of DASSTJ010000044.1, from coordinate 20,055 downwards.
CTGGTCGTTGGTGCCGTGCTGGTGTTCTTATCGGCGGCGGCGGCCCGATGCTGAGGCCCGGCCGGCTGACCGTGGCCCGGCGGTCAGGCGATGACGATGCCGATCTGGCCGTCGCCGTAGCCGGCGATGCTCACGTCGAGGTCGTTGCGGCCGACGATGGACGCCGTGAGGTCGGCGACGTCGGCGGGCGCCGGCTCGCCGGGCGGGTACCACGCGTAGAGGCGGACGTGCGGCGACCCCGCGGTGTTGAAGAGGCCGGCCATGATGTTGAAGACCTCACTGATGTTGTCCACCAGCGACTCGCTCAGCTCGCCGTCCTCGATCGCGGCCTCCGCACCGCCCGGCGGGACCAGCCCGATAGCGGCCGCCGCGTACGCGGTGAGCGCGAGGTCCGTGACGATGACGGCCCGCATGCGCATCTGGTCGTCGACGTAGACCGCCTCCATGGTGAGGTGGCCGGGGCCCACCGGCGTGCGGTCAGCCGAGGGCGCCACCTCGACGTCCCGGCCCAGCAGGTCCTCGAAGACGTCCTTGACGGCCTTGTTCGGTGGCAGCTCGGTGAGGGACTCAGGCTCCACGGCTCAGCCCAGCACCGGCTCGAGGGCCTCGGCGAACGTCTCCGGGGTGAACGGCTTGGCGATGAGGAACAGGGCGCCGGCGTCCTCGGCCCGCTGGCGCATCTCGGCGGAGCCCTCCGACGTCACGAAGCCGAACGGGGTGGCGTCCCCCTGGCCGCGCAGGGTTCGCAGCAGTTCGATGCCGGTCATCTCCGGCATGTTCCAGTCGGAGAGCACGAGGTCCGGGTCTTCGTCCGCCATGACCTCCAGAGCCTCGACGCCGTTGCCGGCCTGGACGACGTCGTGGGCGTCGAACCCCGCCTGCCGGAGGGTCCGCGTGACGATGGACCGCATGACGCGGCTGTCGTCGACGATCAGGATCTTCATCTTGGAGCTGCTCCCCTTTGCGGTGCTGTACCGCTGCTCGTGACGTAGGTGGACCACTGCCGTGGCGCTGACGTGGATGACGTGGCGGGCGACCTTCAGACCCCGACCATGCCGAGGATCGCGAGCTTCTCCTCGACGGCGTCGGCCGTGAAGGGCTTGATGAGGTACTCGTGGGCGCCCGCTGCCAGTGCTCGGACGATCTGCGAGTACTCGCTCTCGGTGGTGACCATCATGAGCGTGACGTCGCGGTACTGCCGCTGCGCTCGAAGGGTCACGACGAACTGCAGCCCGTCCATCACGGGCATGTTCCAGTCGACCAGCGCGATGTCCGGTGGGCCCTGCTGCTCGATGGCGTCGAGAGCGGCCTGGCCGTTCTCCGCCTCGGACACCTCGAACCCCATGCGCTCGAGCACCCTGCGCAGGATCTTGCGCATGGCGCGGGAGTCGTCGATGACGAGTGCCTTCACGCCCTAGTCATCGGCTCCGCGCCGGGGATCCTTAGACGTTCGTCAGAGCTGTGGTCGCGCCAGCACGGGGTAGCGGGCGAGCAGGAGGTCGCAGGACACGTCGTCCAGCAGGTCCTGCACGACGAGGGCGCTCACGGCGCCGCTGACGGCGTTCCAGAACCCGGCGGCGATGTCGTCCAGCGAGACCTCGGCGGCGCGCACCGCGGCGACGAGGTGCAGCTGCGCGGCAGCGGCTGCGGCGACGCGTCCGGACAGGTAGGCGGCCCACGTCGCCTCGTGGACGGCCGGTGCCCACAGCTGGGTGGGCTGGTGCCGGTGGTAAGCGTCCAGGATCTGCTTCACCTCGTGGGGCTGCAGGGACTGGATGCGTGCCAGGAGCACCGCGAGCTGCATCTGCTGCGGTCCCAGGGGCACGGAGCGACGGGGGAGTCCCGCGTGCAGCCGGTGCCAGCGCGTGAGCGCCTCCGCGATCCGCGGCTCGTCGAGGTCGACGGCGCCGTACGCGGCGCTGACCGCCGCGAGGCACGTCGTCTGCAGCCGGCCTGCCTCCGGCGTCCGGCTCGCCAGGGTCTCGCCGTCCGCCTGCCGCTGCCACGTCCACGCGAAGACCTCGCGGCGCAGCATGCTCACGAGGGCCTCGAGGCTGCCGATGGTCGCCGACGTCAGCAGCGACGTGAGGGCCGTGAGCGACGTGTCCGGCTGCGAGGCCCGCGCCGGGACGTCGCGCAGGGTGAGCTCACCCGGTGGGAGCACGGAGGTGCCGTTGGGCAGGTCGCTGCGCGGCACGGCCAGGTGCGGTGGCGCCACGTGCGCCCGGTCCCCGGCCGGGACGTGCGTGAGGTCCTCGGGCTGGATGGCGAGCGCGGCCAGGACCATGTCGGCGACCAGCGGTCCGTTCTGCAGCCGCACCAGATCGAACCCCAGTGCCGATCCGTTGAGCAGGCTGAGCATGACGGCCCTCCAGGAGGATGAGTGGTCGTCAGCGTGGCACGCGTCACCCGACCGGCGCGACCGTGGCTCGCGGGCGCGACCCCATCGGACCAGGCAACGGGCGCCAACGTGGCGAACCGGACGCGGAGCGTGATCGTCCCCCGTGGGAGGATGCCCGCATGGTGGCGCAGATCCTCGACGGCAAGGCGACGGCAGCGTCGATCCGGGACGACCTCGCCCGCCGCGTCGCGGCGCTGCGGGAGGCCGGCATCGTGCCCGGCCTGGGCACGGTGCTCGTCGGCGACGACCCCGGCAGCCAGTCCTACGTCGCCGGCAAGCACCGCGACTGCGCGCAGATCGGCCTGGCGAGCATCCGGCGCGACCTGCCGGCCACCGCCACGCAGGCCGACGTGGAGCGCGCCGTCGACGAGCTCAACGCCGACCACGACTGCACCGGCTTCATCGTGCAGCTGCCGCTGCCGCGCGGTCTCGACCCCGACCCGGTGCTGGAGCGCATCGACCCCGACAAGGACGCCGACGGGCTGCACCCGGTGAACCTCGGCAGGCTCGTGCTCGACGTCGCGGGCGCCTCGCGCGCCCCCCTGCCTTGCACCCCCCGCGGCATCGTCGAGCTGCTGCGCCGGTACGACGTCCCACTCGACGGTGCCCACGTCGTGGTGGTGGGACGGGGCACGACGTCCGGCCGCCCACTTGGCCTGCTGCTCACGCGTCGGACGGTCAACGCCACCGTCACGCTGTGCCACACCGGCACGCGCGACCTCGGCTCGCTGGTGCGTCAGGGCGACGTCGTCGTGGCGGCCGCCGGCAGCGCGGGGCTCGTCACGGCCGACATGGTCCGGCCGGGTGCCGTCGTGCTGGACGTCGGGACGACGCGGGTCGTCGGCGACGACGGCAAGGCCCGGCTGGTCGGCGACGTCGCGGACGACGTTCGTGATGTCGCGAGCTGGCTGGCGCCCATGCCCGGCGGCGTCGGCCCGATGACGCGCGCCATGCTGCTCGCGAACGTCGTCGAGCGGGCCGAGCAGCAGCTCGCCGGACGGGACGTGGCGGCGGTCGCCTCGTGACCGACGGCCCCGCCGGGCAGGGCGGGTCCGCGCCGGTGTCGTCGCCGTCCGCCCCGCCGCGTCCGGTGATGCCGCGCCTGATCGGTCCGTGGCTGCTCCTGGCCGTCGGCGTGCTGGTCGCCGTCGTCGCGGTGCTGCTCGACCACGTGCGGCTCGGCGGCTACCTGCTCGCGGCCGCCCTCGGCCTCGCAGGCCTGCTCCGCGCGTTCCTGCCCTCGTCACTCGTCGGCGCCGTGGCGGCCCGCTCGCGCACCACCGACGTCGTGCTGCTGCTCGGCGCCGCAGCGGCCTGCGCCGTGCTCGCCTCCACCCTCAACCTCGCCGGTTCCTGAGCCGGGACGCCGAGGGCCCGTGCCGCCGGACGGCGGCACGGGCCCTCGGGAGTGCGGGCTCAGCTGTGCTGCGGCACGAGGGGTCAGCCGATCAGACCGAGCTGCTTCACGGCGTCGCGCTCGTCCGCGAGCTCGGCCACGCTGGCGTCGATGCGGCCGCGCGAGAACTCGTTGACGTCCAGCCCCTGGACGATCTGCCACCGGCCGTCCTGCACGGTCACCGGGAACGACGAGACCAGGCCCTCGGTGACGCCGTAGGAGCCGTCGGAGCGCACCGCCATCGACGTCCAGTCGCCCTCGGCCGTTCCGGCGAACCAGTCGCGCGCGTGGTTGCAGGTGGCGTTGGCAGCGCTCGCGGCCGACGACGACCCGCGCGCCTCGATGACCGCCGCGCCGCGCTTCTGCACCGTCGGGATGAAGTCGTTCTCGAGCCACGACTGGTCGTCCACGACCTCGGCCGCGTTCCGGCCGCGCACCTGCGCGTGGAAGAGGTCCGGGTACTGGGTGGCGGAGTGGTTGCCCCAGATGGTCATGCGCTGGATGTCCGTCACGGCGGCACCCGTCTTCGCGGCGAGCTGCGCGATGGCGCGGTTGTGGTCGAGCCGGGTCAGGGCGGTGAAGCGCTCGGTCGGGACGTCGGGAGCGTTGCTCATCGCGATGAGCGCGTTGGTGTTCGCCGGGTTGCCGGTCACCAGCACCCTGACGTCGTCGGCTGCGTGGTCGTTGATGGCCTTGCCCTGGCCGGTGAAGATCGCGCCGTTGGCCTCGAGCAGGTCGCCGCGCTCCATGCCCTTGGTGCGCGGGCGGGCGCCGACGAGGAGCGCGAGGTTCACGCCGTCGAAGATCGTGTTCGGGTCGTCGCCCGCCTCCACACCGCGTAGCAGCGGGAAGGCGCAGTCGTCGAGCTCCATGACGACACCCTCGAGGGCGCCCAGCGCCGGCGTGATCTCGAGCAGGCGCAGCTCCACGGGCTGGTCGGGCCCGAAGATCGCCCCGCTGGCGATGCGGAACAGCAGGCTGTAGCCGATCTGGCCCGCGGCGCCGGTGACGGCGACCTTCTTGGGGGTGGTGGTCACATGGGCTCCTTCGACGTCGGGTGCGGCGACTCGACGATAGTCCCCGCCCAGTAGCGTGCGGACGTGACCATCGTCTCCTCTGTGCGGGTGTACCCCGTCAAGTCGCTGGCAGGCATCGAGGTGCGCGACGCGGCCGTCGAGCCCTGGGGGCTGCGCGGCGACCGGCGCTGGATGGTGGTCGACTCGGGCGGCGAGGTCGTGACCGCCCGGGAGCGCCACGCCCTGCTGTCCGTGCGGGCCACGCCGGACGACGAGGGCGGCGTCACGCTCGAGGCCGACGGGGCGTCGTCCCTGCGCGTCGCCCCTCCGACCGGGCCGGCCGACGTCCCCGTCGGCCTGTCGCGGCTCGACCGGGCGACCTCGGCGGGCGCGGCCGCCGACGCCTGGCTGTCCGCGGTGCTGGGCGAGCCGCTGCGCCTCGTCTGGCTCGACGACCCGCGCCGGCGCTCGGTGTCACCGAAGCACGGAGGGCAGGACGGCGACCCGCTGAGCCTCGCGGACGCCGGACCCCTGCTGCTGACCAGCACGGCCTCGCTCCGGCAGCTGGACGCCTGGGTGCGCGAGGAGGCGGAGCGCCGCGGTGAGCCGCAGCCGCAGCCGCTCGCGATGCTGCGCTTCCGGCCGAGCGTCGTCGTGGAGGGCGACCTCGAGCCGTTCGAGGAGGACCGCTGGCAGCGCGTGCGACTCGGCGGCGTGACCTACCGGTTCGCCGAGCAGTGCGACCGCTGCGTCCTCACCACGCTCGACCCGGTCACGACCGGCGGTGGCAAGGAGCCGTTGCGCACGTTGGCCCGCCACCGTCGGTGGGACGGCAAGACCTGGTTCGGGATCCGGGTGATCCCGACGTCCGAGGGCCGCCTGGCCGTCGGCGACGACGTCGAGGTGCTGGAGCGGTCGGCGGCGGACGACCTCAGTGCTCCGGACGTCTCCTCGGCTCCTCGTGCTCGCCGTCCCGCTTGAAGAAGCTGATCTGCCCGTCGGCCTCGAGCACAGCCAGCCGCACCTGCGACATGCGCTCGATGCCGTTGGCGCGCGCCGCCTCGTAGAGGTCGTCGACCGAGAGCCGCTCGACCTGCATGAGGTCGCCGCGCATCTCGCCGTCCGACACGACGACGACCGGCGCGCCGTGGATCAGCGGCCGCGCCCTCGGCCAGCGCAGGTTGGCCCACGACACGGCGACGGTGAGCACGGCGAACACCGAGATGGCCAGCACGGCGCCGGTGACCGAGTAGTCCTGCAGCGTCACGCCCTGCTGGATGAGGTCGCCGAGGACGATGTAGAAGACGAGCTGGAAGGTGCTCAGCTCGCCGAGGGTCGCCTTGCCGGTCGCCCTGGTGACGATCCACAGGAACACGTACATGACGGCCGCGCGAAAGACGATCTCCATGGCACTCCTCGGGCTGGTGCGGACGGGCAGTGGCTCACGACGGGCTCTCCTGGCTCACCCCCGGCTCACGGGAACAGGAACGTGTGCCAGTCGAGGCTCAGGCGCTCCTGCCCGTCGGTGATGACCTTGAGGTCGCTGCGGCGGCCGATCTGCGCGGTGGGCTGGATGTAGGCGTCGTAGTCGATGACCAGGGTGTCGCCGGGCGGTGGCGCGAACTCGAGGTAGACGTAGCGGGCGTCGCTCGTCTCGCTGTCCGGCGACGGGTGGAAGCCCTGCGTCTCGTAGATGTCGAAGAACGACCGGCTGACCGCGACCGTGATGCTGCCGTCTGAGAAGCCACCGTCCTTCGTGAGCACGAGGTGCCAGGGCACGTCCCAACCGGCGCGCGCGATGCCCGCGTAGGTGAGTGAGGCGTGCATGCCGTCGGAGCTGGTCGACACCGTTCGCGCGTGCACCCCGAGCAGGCCCACCGCTCCGGCGACGACGACCAGCCACAGCGCGACGATCGCGAGCCGGCGACCGTAGCGGGCCCGCTTCGCGAGGCGCATGCTGCGGATCGGGCCGAGCGTGCTGTCGTCGTCCTCGACGCCGCTGGCGTCGACGGGGTCCGTGCGGTGCGCCTGGTCGGTCGCTGTTGCGTCACCTGCCATGGGGATCATGGTGGTGACCAGGCGGTGCGTCCGCGACCGGAGGCGGTTGGCGCGGTGCCCCAGGGTGCGGATATCTTGACGTCAAGCAATCTGCGACAGGAGACGGACGCATGGCGAAGATCAAGGTCGAAGGACCGGTCGTCGAGCTCGACGGCGACGAGATGACGCGCATCATCTGGCAGTTCATCAAGGACCGCCTGATCCACCCCTACCTCGACGTCGACCTCAAGTACTACGACCTCGGCATCGAGCACCGGGACGCCACCGGCGACCAGGTGACGGTCGACGCGGCGAACGCCATCAAGCAGTACGGCGTCGGCGTGAAGTGCGCGACGATCACGCCGGACGAGGCGCGGGTGAAGGAGTTCGGCCTCTCCGAGATGTGGAAGTCGCCGAACGGCACGATCCGCAACATCCTGGGCGGCGTCATCTTCCGGGAGCCGATCATCATCTCGAACATCCCGCGGCTGGTCCCGGGCTGGACGAAGCCGATCATCATCGGCCGCCACGCCCATGGCGACCAGTACAAGGCGACCAACTTCAAGGTGCCCGGTGCCGGCGAGCTGACGATCACCTTCACTCCGGCCGACGGCTCCGAGCCGATCCAGCACGTCGTCGCCGACTACGGGCCGGACGGCGGCGTCGCGATGGGCATGTACAACTACAACGACTCGATCCGCGACTTCGCACGCGCGTCGTTCGCGTACGGTCTGCAGCGCGGCTACCCCGTCTACCTGTCGACGAAGAACACGATCCTCAAGGCCTACGACGGCGCCTTCAAGGACATCTTCGCCCAGGTGTTCGACGAGGAGTTCAAGGCCCAGTACGACGCGGCCGGCCTCACGTACGAGCACCGCCTCATCGACGACATGGTGGCGGCGTCCCTCAAGTGGGAGGGCGGCTACGTCTGGGCGTGCAAGAACTACGACGGCGACGTGCAGTCCGACACGGTCGCGCAGGGCTTCGGCTCGCTCGGCCTCATGACGTCGGTGCTGATGACCCCGGACGGCAAGACGGTCGAGGCCGAGGCCGCGCACGGCACCGTCACGCGCCACTACCGCCAGCACCAGGCAGGCAAGCCGACGTCGACCAACCCGATCGCCTCGATCTTCGCGTGGACGGGTGGCCTCAAGCACCGCGGCAAGCTCGACAGCACGCCCGAGGTCACCGGCTTCGCCGAGACCCTCGAGCGCGTCTGCGTCGAGACGGTCGAGAGCGGCAAGATGACGAAGGACCTCGCGCTGCTCGTCGGCCCGGACCAGTCGTGGCTGACGACCGAGGAGTTCCTCGCGGCGCTCGACGAGAACCTGGCCAAGGCGCAGGCCTGAGCCGGTTCGTCCGGGTCAAGAGCACCGGACGACGGCCGCCGGCCGACGCGCGACGGCGCGCTCCCGCTCGGGAGCGCGCCGTCGTCGTGCGTGCGGCGGCCACTGGTGGTTCGGTGCAGCGCTCCGGTGTCGCCCGGTCAGCACCGCGGCGTCAGTCCAGGCAGAACTCGTTGCCCTCGGGGTCGGCCATGACGATGTGGCCGGCGTCCATCGGGGGACCGGGCTCGTGTCGCTGCAGGCGCGTGGCGCCGAGCGCGACGAGCCGCTCGGCCTCCGCCTCGAGCGCGGCCATGCGCTCGTCGCCGCCCGTGCCGGGCGCTGCGCGCACGTCGAGGTGGACGCGGTTCTTGGCCCGCTTGCCCTCGGGTACCCGCTGGAAGAACAGCCGCGGTGCGACGCCGTCCGGGTCGACGACGGCTGAGGCGTCGTTGCGGCGCTCGGCCGGCACGCCCCACGCCTCGAGCGCCTGGTCCCACGAGTCGAAGCCCTCGGGGGGAGACTGCACCTGGCTGTGGAGCGCCTGCGCCCAGAACGCGGCCAGGGCGGCGGGGTCGCCGCAGTCGAAGGTGATCTGCACGTCGCGCGCCATCAGGGGATCTCCCGATCGTGGATGCGGTCTGTCATGGCGCCGAGCCTGCCTGAGGAGGCGGACAGAATCCGTCCGGAGCTGTCGGCGGACTCGGGCAGAATGGCCGCATGCTTCGTCTGGTCACCGCGAACGTCAACGGCATCCGGGCGGCGGCTCGACGAGGCGGCCTGGCGTGGCTCGCGTCGGCCGAGGCCGACGTCATCACCCTGCAGGAGGTGCGAGCCAGCGCCGACCAGCTGCAGCAGGTCCTGGACGGCGGCGGCTTTCGCGGATGGCACGTCGCGCACTCCGAGGCCGCGGCCAAGGGCCGGGCGGGAGTCGCCGTCCTCACCCGGGAGCAGCCGAGCGAGATCCGTGTCGGCGTCGGGCACGAGGAGTTCGAGGGCACGGGCCGGTGGGTCGAGGTGGACGTGTCGACGACGTCCGGGCCGGTGACCGTGGTGTCGTGCTACGTGCACACCGGCCAGGCAGGCACGCCACGACAGGACGAGAAGGAGCGCTTCCTCGAGGCGATGACGGTGCGCATGGGTGGTCTGCGGGCGCTGGGTGAGGTCGGCGGGCACGCCGTGATCACCGGTGACCTCAACGTCGCGCACCGCGAGGTCGATATCAAGAACTGGAAGGGCAACCGCGGCAAGGCCGGCTTCCTGGAGTCGGAGCGCGCGTTCTTCGACCGCTGGTTCGAGGGCGGGCACTGGGTGGACGTGCACCGGGCGACTGCCGGCGCCGGGCCCGGCCCCTACACGTGGTGGACCTGGCGGGGCCAGGCGTTCGACCGCGACGTGGGCTGGCGCATCGACTACCAGCTCGCGACTGCCGGGTTCGCCGCCCGAGCGGTCAAGGCGGAGGTCGGCCGCGCGCCGACGTACGACGAGCGGTGGAGCGACCACGCCCCGCTCGTCGTCGACTACGACGTCTGACGCGATCTGCGGCGGCGACCGAGGCGCTGTCGTCTGCCCTGACAACGATCTACGACGGCCGATGTCCGGCGCCCGGAGGCCGCCGATCGATCACACAGTGGACGGGGCTGGACTAACCGGACACCCATTCGTTACTCTGGGTGGGTGATGATTCAACGCAAGGTGATCGGAGCGGTCGCGGCGGCCGGTGTCGCCGTCCTCACGACCGGTGGCGCAGTGCTCATGAACGACTCCGCTGCGTCATCCGACGGGGGTCAGGCGAGCGACGCCGTCACCCAGTCTCCGGCTACCTCCACCACCTCGGCGCTGCCGACGGGCGCGGCCACCACGCCGTCCGCCACCGCGACGTCACCCACCGCCGTGCCCACGTCACCGGCGACGAAGGCCCGCACGACGTCGGCCAGCCGCGACCTGTCGGCTGCGCGCGCGAAGCCGTCGCACCGCACCACCACCGCGGCGCGCACGACCAAGGCGCGGACGACCACCAAGGCGAAGCCCAAGCCCAAGCCGACCACCAGGACGACCACCGTCTCCAGCAGCGGGTCGAGCACGTACGAGTCGCAGCTGCTCTCGCTGGTCAACCGCGAGCGCACGTCCCGCGGCCTCGCGCCGCTGGCGGCCGCCTCCTGCCCGGACCGGTACGCCGAGAGCTGGGCGGCGCACCTGGCCTCGACCGGGGAGTTCGCCCACCAGTCGCTGAGCCCGATCATGAGCGCCTGCGGCGCGACTCGCGCGGCCGAGAACATCGCCCGCGGCAACATCTCGGCGTCCGCCATGGTCGCCCTGTGGATGGGGTCGCCGGGTCACCGCGCCAACATCCTCGACCCCAGGCTGACGCAGGTCGGCACGGCCGCCGTCAAGGACAGCTCGGGCGCCTGGACCGCCGTGCAGGACTTCATCCGCCCCTGACCCCAGCACCGGCTCCCTCCCCGAACTTGGTCAACCTTGTGTACGGCATACGGGCAGATGGCGTACACAAGGTTGACCAAGTTCGATCGGGGAGACGGCCAGCGGGTCGGCGTCCGTAGGCTGGGGCGGTGGACGCCGACGTCATCGTGGTCGGGGCCGGCCTCGCGGGCCTCGTGGCCACCGCCGAGCTGGCCGACGCCGGGCGTCGGGTCGTCGTGGTCGACCAGGAGCCGCAGCAGTCGCTGGGCGGTCAGGCGTACTGGTCGTTCGGGGGGCTCTTCCTCGTCGACTCGCCGGAGCAGCGACGCATGGGCATCCGGGACGGCGTCGAGCTGGCCTGGCAGGACTGGCTCGGGACGGCGGGTTGGGACCGCCCCGAGGACCGCTGGGGCCGCGAGTGGGCACGGGCCTACGTCGACTTCGCCAGCGGCGAGAAGCGGGCGTGGCTGCGCGATCAGGGCGTTCGCTTCTTCCCGGTCGTCGGCTGGGCCGAGCGTGGGGGAGGCCTTGCCAGTGGTCCCGGCAACTCGGTGCCGCGCTTCCACATCACCTGGGGCACCGGCCCTGGCCTGCTGGAGCCCTTCGTGCGGCGCGTGCGCGACGCCATCCTCCGGGGGGACGTCGAGCTGAGGTTCCGCCACCGGGTGGACGAGCTGACGACCACGGCGGGGGTCGTGGACGGCGTCCGCGGCACGCTGCTGGAGCCCAGCGACGTCCGCCGCGCCGAGCCCAGCTCGCGCACGCCGGTGGGCGAGTTCGAGCTGCACGCACCCGCGGTCGCCGTCACCTCGGGCGGGATCGGGGCGAACCACGAGCTGGTCCGGCGCAGCTGGCCGGCTCGGCTCGGCTCCCCGCCGGACGACCTGCTCACGGGCGTGCCAGACCACGTCGACGGCCGCATGCTGGGCATCACGCAGGCGGCGGGCGGCGCGGTGGTCAACCCGGACCGCATGTGGCACTACACGGAGGGCATCGCCAACTGGGACCCGGTGTGGAGCGGTCACGGCATCCGCATCCTCCCCGGGCCGTCGTCCCTCTGGCTCGACGCCGAGGGCCACCGCCTGCCGGTCCCGAACTTCCCCGGGTTCGACACGCTCGGCACGCTGGCGCACCTGCGCACGACGGGCCACGACCACTCGTGGTTCGTGCTGTCGCAGAAGATCATCGAGAAGGAGTTCGCCCTCTCCGGCTCGGAGCAGAACCCGGACCTCACCGGCCGCAGCGTGCGGCAGGTGCTCGGGCGGGTCCGGCCTGGGGCGCCGGGGCCGGTCGAGGCGTTCAAGAAGCGTGGCGAGGACTTCGTCGTGGCCGACACCGTGGAGCAGCTCGTCGAGGGCATGAACGCGCTCACGCCGACGCCGCTGCTCGACGTGGAGCGCGTGCGCCGCGAGGTGGTCGCGCGCGACCGCGAGCTCGACAACCCGTTCACCAAGGACCTGCAGATCGCCGCCCTGCGCAGCGCGCGCTCGTACCGCGGTGACCGGCTGATCCGCGTGGCGTCGCCGCACCGCCTGCTCGACCCCGCGGCAGGCCCGCTCGTCGCCGTGCGTCTTCGGGTGCTCACGCGGAAGACCCTCGGCGGCCTGCACACCGACCTGGCCGGACGAGTCCTCGACCGGTCGGGCGAGCCCGTGCCCGGCCTCGTCGCCGCCGGTGAGGTGGCGGGGTTCGGTGGTGGTGGGCTGCACGGGTACCGCTCGCTCGAAGGCACGTTCCTGGGCGGGTGCCTCTTCTCGGGCCGCCAGGTGGCCCGGGCGCTCGACGCCCAGCTGGGCTGACCCGACCGGACGACGTCCGGCCGGGTGAACGCCCAGCGCGACGGTCACATGGCGTGCACGTGACGGTCGTAGAATGTCGCGCGCGCCACACTGCGGTGGCACGAGAGGCGGTGGCGGTGCGGTGACACCGAGCGGTCAGGACATCGGGACGCGACTGCGCTCAGTGCGCACGGCCCTGGCCATGACGCAGCGCGAGCTGGCCGGCGACCGGTACACCACGGCGTACGTGTCGTCCATCGAGGCCGGACGCCGGCAGCCGTCCGCCGACGCGATCGAGTACCTGGCCGGGCGGCTCGGCATCGACGTCGAGGAGCTGCGGGACGGTCGACCGTCCACCGCGACGCTGGAGCTGCGCCTGGCCGAGGCGCGCCGGCTGTCGTCGATGGGCGACGCCGCGCAGGGACGGTCCGAGATCGAGGCGGTGCGCACCCTCGCCGAGCAGCACGGCCTTCGCCGGCTGCACGCGCAGGCGTTGGTGGCGCTGGGCTTCTGGACGCTCCGCTCCGGCAACCCACGCGGCGGCCTCGGCTACTACGAGCAGGCCGAGCGGCTCCTGCGCGACGAGCCGGACCCGACCCGGGCCGCCGCGGTCGCCGGTCAGGCCAGGTGCCTGCGCGTCCTCGGTGACGTGCGTCGTGCGCTGCTGGCGATCGAGCGCGAGCTCGAGTCCCTCGACCGCGCCGGCCTGCCGGACCCCATGGCGCTCATGGTGCTCAACGCCCATGCCGTCGCCCCCTACATGGACCTGGGCATGACGGCGCGGGCGCTCAAGGCCGCCGAGACGGCGCTGCACCTCGCCCCGCAGGTGGAGGACCCGCAGCAGCGGGCCGACATGTACCGGGCGGTGGCTCGCGGTTTCCTGCAGTCCAACCGCGTCGACGAGGCCCGCACCGCGGTGGCCCGGGCCACCGAGCTGTACGACCAGCTCGAGATGCGTACGGACGTCGGCCAGTGCCACTGGACGCGCGGCTGGGTGGCGGCACGTGGCCCCAAACCCGACCTGAAGGGCGCGGCGCAGGCCATGGAGCAGGCGCGCGAGATCTTCGTCGAGACGCAGTCGCGGTACGACGAGGCGCTCGTGACGATCGAGCTGGCCGACATCGTGCGTCGCCTCGGCCAGTTCGACCGCGCCCGAGAGCTGATCGAGGGCGTCGAGGACTACCCCGAGCTGGTGAACTCGCCTGCCGCGTACGCGGAGTCGGAGCGGTGCCTCGGCCTGATCGCGGCCGACGAGGACGACGTCCCCACCGCGATCCACCGCCTGGAGCGGGCGATCACGCTGTTCCACCAGGCGGAAGAGCTGCTGGAGGAGGCGCGCACCTACCGGCACCTCGGGGACCTCCGCAACGCCGGAGGCAACCTCGGCGGTGCGCTGGACGCCTACCGCCAGGGACTGCTCGCCATCGACAGCGGGAGCTAGCCGCCTCAGCGGTACCGGCTGCCGGCTGGCGAGGGGTCGGCGTGGGCGAAGCGCGGCGCGCGCAGCCCCTCCTCGGCGTAGGCACGGACGACGGCGCTGGCCACCTCCTCGACCGCGTCGGTCGGCACGAGGGCGAGGGCCGACCCGCCGAACCCGCCACCGGTCATGCGGGCGCCGAGCGCACCGGCGTTCGTCGCCTGCTCGACCGCGACGTCCAGCTCGCGGCACGACACCTCGTAGTCGTCGCGCAGGCTGGCGTGCGAGGCGTTCATCAGCAGACCGGTCTCGGCGACGCGGTCCTCGTCGAGCAGGGCGACCACCTGCTGCACGCGTGCGATCTCCGACAGCACGTGCCGCACGCGCCTGCGTTGCACGTCGTCCTCGAGCGCGGCCAGCACCTCCTCCACCGGACGGTCGGCGAGGTCGCGCAAGGTCTCGACGCCCAGCCGCGCCGCGGCACCGTGGCACGCGGCGCGGCGCTGCGCGTACTGGCCGTCGACGAGGGCGTGGGGCGCCTGCGTGTCGATGACGAGCAGCGTCAGCCCGTGCTCGTGCAGGGCGAGGGGCACCTGCCGCGTGGCGTCCGCTGCGCGCAGGCCCGGTCGGCAGTCGAGCAGCAGCGCGTGGCCGGCCGTGCAGCGCAGGGCGGCCTGCTGGTCCATGCCGCCGGTGGGGGCGCCCGCGACGTCGTTCTCGGCGAGGACGCAGGCCGAGGCCAGCTCCGCGCGCCCCGCGTCGTCCCCGCCGAGGCCCAGGGCGGCCAGCTCGTCGACGGCCAGGGCGGTGCTGCAGCTCAGGGCGGCGGACGACGAGAGCCCGGCCCCGCTCGGCACGTCGCTGTCGACGAAGACGCGCAGTCCCGTGGTGAGCCGGTCCGCCGCCGGCGGGGTGGTCTGCCGGATTGCCCACGGGACGCCCGCGACGTACGCGGCCCAGCCCTGCGGGGACCCCGGGCCGACGTCGTCCAGCCGACCGTCGTAGGGCTCGGCAGGCAGCTGCGCCGACCGCAGCTGCAGGACGCCGTCGTCGGCCCGGCCGGCGGCGACCACCGTGCGGTACGGGATCGCGAGAGGCAGGCAGAGACCGCCGTTGTAGTCGGTGTGCTCGCCGATGAGGTTGACCCGGCCGGGAGCCGACCACACGCCGTCCGGCTCCGAGCCGAACGCGAGCCGATAGCCCTCGACCGCCTGCTGCGCGTGGTCCTGGGCCGGACGCGGCTGCAGCCAGACGGGCTCGGTCATCCAGCCACCTTGTCATGCGGGGCGCGTCCTGCCGAGCGGAGCAGCCCGGCGATGCCCTCCGGCGTCGTGTCGTTGATGAAGGCCCCCATCGACGACTCCGACCCGGCCAGGTACTTGAGCTTGCCGGGGGCGCGCAGCACCGACGTGACCTGCAGGTGCAGCCGCGCAAGGTCGCGTCCGGTGCGCACGGGCGCCTGGTGCCAGGCGGCGATGTACGGCAGTCGCACCGGTCCAGCGTCAGTGTCGTAGACGGCGTCCAGCCGCGCCATGAGGTCCAGGTAGACGCGGGCGAGCTCGTCGCGCTCGCCGTCGTCCAGTGACGGCAGGTCCGGCACGTCGCGGTGCGGTGCGAGGTGCACCTCGACCGGCCAGCGGGCGGCGGCGGGCACGTACGCCGTCCAGTGCTCTCCGGTGACGACGACGCGGGTGCCGGCGCGCCGTTCGGCGTCGAGGACGTCGCCCAGCAGCGACCTGCCGGTCCGCTCGCGGTGGCGCTCGGCGAGCTGGTGCATGCGCTCGGTGCGCGGCGTGACGAAGGGGTACGCGTAGATCTGGCCGTGCGGGTGGCCCAGCGTCACGCCGATCTCGCGTCCCCGGTTCTCGAACACGAAGACCTGCTCGACGCCGGGCAGTCGGCCGAGCTGCGTCGTCCGCTGGGCCCACACGTCGATCACCGTGCGCGCCCGCGACGGCGTGAGGTCGGCGAACCGCCCCTCGTGGTGGCTCGTGAAGCACACGACCTCGCAGCGTCCGAGCGCCGGACGTCGGGGCCACAGCGGGTCGTCGTCGACCAGCCCGGGAGCGGTGCCCAGCGGCAGCCGCTCGCTGAACGAGGGGAACCGGTTCTCGAACACCACGACGTCGTAGTCGTCGGCCGGCACCTCCGACGGCACCGTGCCGCGACCGGTGGGGCACAGGGGGCACTCGTCGGCCGGCGGCCGGAACGTGCGGTCCATGCGGTGCGTGGCGATCGTGACCCACTCGCCGGTGAGCGGGTCGTACCGGCACTCGCCAGCGGTCTCCGCCTCGCCGAGGTCGCGCGTGTCCCGCAGCTCGCGCGTGGCCGCGCCCGAGACGTACGGCTCCGTGTCGTCGAAGTAGAGCAGCTCGCGCCCGTCCGCGAGGCGCGTGGCCGTGCACCGGACCCGGTGGGTGGACGACGTCTCGGCGGTCACGAGGCGTCCTGCTCGGTGTCGTCGCCGGTGACGTCCGCGACGAGGAGCTGACCGACGACCTGCTCGAGCGAGTGCCGGGCGTCGGCGCCGAGCCCGGAGTCCGTGACGAGCACGTCGACCCGGTCGAGCTCGGCGATGGTCGCGAGGCCGATGACGCCCCACTTGCTGTGGTCCGCGGTGACGACGACGCGACGTGCCGACGCGACCAGCGCCCGGCTCGTCTCGCCCTCGAGGAGGTTGGGGGTCGTGAGGCCGGCCTTCTCCGTGACGCCGTGCACGCCGAGCAGCAGCGTGTCGACGTGCAGGGTGCGCAGCGCCGCCACCGCGACCGGGCCGACGAGGGCGTTGGACGGCGTCCGCACGCCCCCGACGAGGACGACGGTGCGGTCCGGCCGGGCCGGGTCGTGCATGAGGTCAGCGACCGGTGGCGAGTTGGTCACGACTGTGAGATCGCTGCGGGGCAACAGCTCTCGGGCGACGGCGAGCGTCGTGGTGCCTGCGGAGATGGCGACGGACTCGCCGTCGCCGACGAGGTCTGCCGCCGCTCTGGCGATGGCCAGCTTCTGCTCGCGGGCCAGCTCGGACTTGGCGGCGAACCCGGGCTCCTCGCTTGATCGTCCGCCCAGAGCCGTGGCGCCGCCGTGCACGCGCTCGAGCAGGCCGCGGCGCGCCAGGGTCTCGATGTCACGACGGATGGTCATGTCCGAGACGTCGAGCAGTCGCACGAGCTCGCTGACCCGCACGCCGCCGTGCCGGCGCAGCTGGTCGAGGATGTGCTCCTGGCGTTGGCGGGCGAGCATCAGCCCACCGCCTCGGCCGGGCTGTCGACGGCCTCGCGGACGACGGCCACCGCTCCGGGCGCCAGCGTCAGCCGGCCGTCGACCGGCAGGTCGGCCACCAGGTCGTGACCGCGTACCGCGAGCTGCACCTGGTCGTCCCGGTGGCTGATGAGGAACAGGTACGAGCCGTCGTCCCCGCGGCGCCGCACCTGCTCGACCCCGCGCGGCGCCTCGACGGGAGCCGCCACACCAGCGGCGTCGAGGACCTGCTCGAGCAGCCGGTCCAGGCCGGCGGGGTCGAGGCGGGTGCTGACGTACCAGGCGGCGCCGTCACCGACCTGGCGGCGGGTGAGCGCGGGCAGGCCGTCGAGCACACCGCCGTCGTAGCGCACCAGCACGTCGGCGGGCTTGCCGTCGCCGGCGGCAGGCAACGTGACGCGCTCGCTCCACAGCGAACCGCGCGTCCCGTCGTCCAGCTCGACGACCTCACCCGGCTGGAGCGGGCGGAGCTCGTCGACGCGGATGCCGAGCAGCTCCCGCAGCGCGCCGGGGTACCCGCCGAGACGCACGTGGTCGTCCTCGTCGACGATGCCGGAGAAGAACGTCACGAGCACCTGGGCCCCGGCCGACGAGGCCGCCGCCACGGCCGCGGCCGACTCCCGGCGCATGAGGTAGAGCGTCGGGACGACGACGACGCGGTAGCCGCTGAGGTCGGACTCCGGGTGCACGACGTCGCAGGCGATCCCACGGTGCAGCAGGGCGGCATGGACGGCGTGGGCGTCGTCGCCGTAGCGGAGCAGGCTGCTGGGGTGCGACGGCAGGTCGCACGCCCAACCGGCCTCGTAGTCCCAGAGCAGTGCCACGCTCGCCTCCACGCGGCTGCCGACGACCTCACCGAGGCGGTCGCACACGTCGCCCAGGCCGACGACGTCCCGCCAGAGGTCGGTGCCGGTGCCGGCGTGGGGCACGAGGGCGGAGTGGAACTTCTCGGCACCGACCACGGACTGCCGCCACTGGAAGAAGCCGAGGCCGTCCGCACCGTGCGCCACGTGCGCGACGCTGTTGCGCAGCATCTGCCCGGGCGCCTTCGCGACGTTCACGGGTTGCCAGTTCACGGCGCTCGAGGAGTGCTCCATGAGCAGCCACGGACGACCGCCGGCCAGCCCGCGGGTGAGGTCGCCGCTGAACGCGAGCTCGGCCTCGGCGTCCGGCTCCGTCGCCACGAGGTAGTGGTCGGTGCTGACGACGTCCAGCAGGGGGGCCCAGCGGTGGTAGTCGAGGTGCCGAAAGTGGTTCAGCGTCATGAAGTTCGTCGTCACCGGGACGCCGGGGGACAGCCGGTGCAGCACCTCGCGCTCGGCCGCGTACTGGTCGAGCAGCGCGTCGGAGGTGAACCGCCGGTAGTCCAGCTCCTGCGTCGGGTTGCTGGTCGTCGGCGCGAGCCGGGGCGGCAGCACGTGGTCGAACGTCGCGTAGCGCTGGCTCCAGAAGGCCGTCCCCCACGCCTCGTTCAACGCCTCGACGTCGCCGTACCGGTCGCGCAGCCAGTCGCGGAAGGCGGCTGCGCTGACGTCGCAGTAGCAGGGGGCGTTGTGGCAGCCGTACTCGTTGGAGACGTGCCACATCGCCAGCGCGGGGTGGTCGTGGTACCGGGTCGCGAGCTCTTCGGTGAGCCGCACCGCGTGCTCGCGGAACACCGGTGAGCTGGGGCACCAGGCCTGCCGGCCTCCCGGCCACATCGTGAGGCCGTCGCGGGTCACGGGCAAGGTCTCGGGGTGCAGGTGCGGCAGCCACGGCGGCGGCGAGGCGGTGGCCGTGGCGAGGTCGACGGCGATGCCGCCTTCGTCCAGCAGGCCGAGCACCTCGTCGAGCCAGTCGAGCTCGAAGCGACCGGGCTCCGGCTCGAGCAGCGACCACGCGAACACGCCGACCGTCGCGAACGTGACGCCGGCCTCACGCATCAGGTCGACGTCCTCACGCCACACGTCACGCGGCCACTGCTCCGGGTTGTAGTCCCCGCCGAGGGCGATGCGGTGCGTCGGCCAGTCGCGCATGGTCGGCAGGGTGTCGCGGAGAGTACCCGGAAGTCAACACGTACGAACAAACTCGTCTGCGAATCACTCCGTCTGCCGTGACCGGCGACGCGGGTCAGCTGGACACGGAAGCCGTGCAGGGACGCCAATCCGTGACCGTGAACCTCTTGACAGGAGTTCCCGCAGCCGGGACTGTGATCGCCAACAGAGGCTGGACTTTTGTTGAAACATGTTGATCCGGCCTTTCATCTGCACGGCATGCCTGGAGGAGGCACGATGTCCCGCCCGCAGTCCGAAGCCGAGTACCTCGCCTCACTCGTCCCCTCGTCCGTGGCCGGCCTCGGCATGAACCGCCGCACCCTGCTGCGTGGTGCCTTCGGTCTCGCGACCGCGGCCGGTCTCGCGGCGTGCGGTGGGGGGAGCGGCGCGACGAGCAAGAGCGACATCGCCAAGGCGACCGGCACGGTCACCTTCGGCTCCAACGCGTCGGACGAGGTGCCGAAGGCCGCCATCGCCGAGGTGATCTCGAAGTTCCAGGCGGCGCACCAGGGCCTGACGGTCAAGACGAACACCGTCGACCACAACACGTTCCAGGAGCAGATCAACAGCTACCTGCAGGGCAGCCCGGACGACGTCTTCACCTGGTTCGCCGGGTACCGCATGAAGTTCTTCGCCGACAAGGGCCTGGCTGGTGACATCAGTGACGTGTGGAAGGACCTGGATGGGTTCAGCGACGCCCTGAAGCAGGCGTCGACCGGCAACGACGGGAAGCAGTACTTCATCCCGTTCACCAACTACCCCTGGGCGATCTTCTACCGCAAGAGCGTCTTCGCCGACAAGGGGTACGAGGCGCCGAAGACGCTCGACGACCTCGTGGCGCTGTCGAAGCAGATGCAGTCCGACGGCCTGGTCCCGATCGCCTTCGGCGACAAGGACGGCTGGCCGGCGATGGGTACGTTCGACCAGCTCGACATGCGCATCAACGGGTTCCAGTTCCACATGGACCTGATGG
>DASSTJ010000043.1:0-6695 GCA_035707965.1 Actinomycetales bacterium | reverse complement strand
GGGGTCCCCCTCGGACGGTTCTGTGCAGCATCCTGCGGCACGCTGGTCCTGGCAATGAGAACGGGCAAGATGGGCCGGTGCCCGTCACCGAGTCCCGTCGCCACCGGCTGGCGACCGCCGTCGCCGCCCTCGACCTCGATGCACTGCTGGTGACCCGGCTGGTCAACGTGCGCTACCTCACCGGGTTCACCGGCTCCAACGGCGCTCTCCTGCTGCACTCCGACGGCCGCGCCGTGCTGGCGACCGACGGCCGTTACGCGGAGCAGGCGCAGCAGCAGGCGCCCGACCTGCCGGTGCGCACCGACCGCAACGTCCTCGGCGCCCTCGCCAAGGGCGTCTCCGGCCGGCTCGGGTTCGAGGAGCACGACCTCACGGTGTCGGCGTACGACGCCCTGCACGAGCAGCTGGCCGACAGCAGCACCGAACTGCGGCGCAGCGGGCAGCTCGTGGAGTCGCTCCGCCAGCACAAGGACGAGGACGAGGTGGCGACGCTCGCGCGTGCCGCCGCTGTCGCCGACCAGGCCCTGGCCGACTGCCTGCCGCGGATCAGGCCCGGCGTCACCGAGGCCGAGGTCGCCCGCGCCCTCGAGGACCGGATGCGCGACCTGGGTGCCGAGGCGCCGGCGTTCGACACGATCGTCGCGAGCGGGCCCAACGGCGCCATGCCGCACCACGGCGCCGCCGACCGCCCGCTGGCGACGGGCGATCTTGTGACGATCGACTTCGGCGCCCGGGTCGACGGCTACCACTCCGACATGACCCGGACCATCGCCCTCGGCCCGGTGGCCGCGTGGCAGCAGGAGCTCTACGACCTGGTGCGGGAGGCGCAGCGGCAGGGCCGGCGGGCGCTCGCCGTCGGGGCCGAGACCCGGGCGGTGGACGCCGCCGCGCGCGCCGTCATCGAGGCCGCCGGTCACGGCGCGAACTACCCGCACGGGCTCGGCCACGGGGTCGGGCTGGAGATCCACGAAGCGCCGATGATCGGGTCCACGAGCACGGCTACACTCGACGAGGCAGTGCCCGTCACCGTCGAGCCGGGGGTCTACC
Source organism: Actinomycetales bacterium (assembly GCA_035707965.1). Taxonomy (GTDB): domain Bacteria; phylum Actinomycetota; class Actinomycetes; order Actinomycetales; family Angustibacteraceae; genus DASSTJ01. The sequence continues at coordinate 5,648 of DASSTJ010000043.1, read as the reverse complement.
TCCCGGGGCGCGGCGGTTGCCGCATCGAGGACACCCTCGTGGTCCGCGCGGACGGGCCGGAGCTGCTGACGACGACGACCAAGGACCTGCTGGTCCTGTGAGCGGGAGCGCACGCGCGTGGCGACCACCAACGACCTGAAGAACGGCATGACGCTCGACCTCGACGGCGTGCTCTGGAACGTCGTGGAGTTCCAGCACGTCAAGCCCGGCAAGGGTGGCGCGTTCGTGCGCACCAAGCTGAAGAACGTGCTGACGGGGCAGGTCGTCGAGAAGACGTTCAACGCCGGCGTGAAGGTCGACGTGGCCACCGTCGACAAGCGCGAGATGCAGTACCTCTACCAGGACGGCGACAACTACGTCTTCATGGACACCGCGTCCTACGAGCAGCTGCCGGTGCCGGCCGACGTGGTGACCGACGCCACGCCCTACCTGCTCGAGAACATGACCGCCACGGTCGCCACGCACGCAGGCACCCCGCTCTACGTCGAGCTGCCGGCGAGCGTCGAGCTCACGATCACCTACACCGAGCCGGGCCTGCAGGGCGACCGCTCCACTGGTGGCAACAAGCCCGCGACGCTCGAGACCGGCGCGACCGTTCAGGTCCCGCTGTTCCTCACCACCGGCGAGAAGATCAAGGTCGACACCCGTGACGGTCGGTATCTGGGCCGGGTGACCTCCTAGCGGTGGCCGCGCGCAGCAAGGCACGCAAGCGCGCCGTCGACGTGCTGTTCGAGGCCACGCTGCGCGGCACCGACCCGGTCGAGACCCTCGCCCAACGTCTGGCGCAGGCCGACCCGCCCGTGCCGGACTACGCCGTCGCGCTCGTCGAGGGCGTGGTCGCGCACCGCGCCCGCATCGACGAGCTGATCGCGTCGCACGCGGTCGGCTGGACGCTCGACCGGATGCCGCCCGTCGACCTCACGATCCTGCAGGTCGCGACCTACGAGCTGCTCTGGCGCGACGACGTGCCGGATCCGGTCGTCATCGACGAAGCGGTCGAACTGGCGAAGAACCTCTCGACCGACGAGTCGCCGGCTTTCGTCAACGGCCTGCTCTCAAGGCTTCTGGGACTGAAGCCTGACCTCGTGGTCTAGCCGGTTCCGGCGAGCTAAGCGTCCACCGCGCGGCGGGCTTCGGGATTGAGAACCCCCCAGTGGATGAACTGCTCGGCGACCTCGTGGGCCGACTGGTTGTAGATCACGGCCAGCGAGCGCAGGTCGTCCTGCCGGATGGAGAGCACCCGGCCGTTGTAGTCGCCGCGCTGGTTCTGGATCGTCTGCGCGTAGCGGTGCAGCGGAGCCGCGTCGTCGGCCGGCACGTCGGACAGCTTCTCGAGGTCGATGACGATGCGCGGGGGAGGCTCGGGGGTCGCGACGCTGCCGCCGCCGTGGGGGAGCAGCTCGGCGATGGGTACGCCGTAGAAGTCGGCGAGCTCGGCCAGCCGCTGCACCGTGACCGCCCGGTCGCCGCGCTCGTAGGAGCCGACGACCACGGCCTTCCAGCGTCCCTCGGACTTCTCCTCGACGCCGTGCAGCGACAGACCTTGCTGCATGCGGATGCCTCGCAGCCGCGAGCCGAGCGCCTTGGCGTAGGCGCTGGTGCCGGGCTCCGCCGCCGTGAGGTCGATCTCGTCCCTGCTGTCGGTCATCGTCTGTCCTTCGTCGGCGCGGGGGCGCGAGCCAGCGAGTGGAGGGGTAGAGCGTACCGGGGCACGGTTACCCTCCGTGACGGTATTGCCGCGCTTCATGATCGTCAAGCACCCCGACGCGCCTATCCCGGGGTATTTGTCCGACTCGGCTCGGGATTCGGCGTACGGCGCACAACTCCTGCGCGGGGACGCGGCCGGGCCGCCTGGTAGCGTAGAACGCACCGACGTCCTTTAAGGCCTGTCCCGTGAGGCAGGGAAGGGGGTCCCTGGTGGCGCATGCCCCCACACCGTTTCGCGGCTCCGCCGCTGCTGCCGGCGATCCCGCCGGGCCGGCGCCCTCCGATCGCCGCACCGTCCTCGACGCCGACGACATTGCGCGTGCCCTGACCCGGATCGCCCACGAGGTGATCGAGCGCACCAAGGGCGCCGGCGACGTCGTCCTCCTCGGCATCCCGACCCGTGGAGTCGATCTCGCCCGCCGGCTGGCCGACCGGATCGCCGCGGTCCAGTCGACCGACGTACCGGTGGGCTCCCTCGACGTGACGATGTACCGCGACGACCTGCGCATGCGCGGCGTACGCCCGCTCGCCGAGACCGACCTGCCGGCCAGCGGGGTCGACGGGCGCACGGTGGTCCTCGTCGACGACGTGCTCTTCTCCGGGCGCACGGTCCGCGCCGCGCTCGACGCGCTGAACGACCTCGGGCGCCCGCGCGCGGTCCAGCTCGCTGTGCTCGTCGACCGAGGGCATCGCGAGCTGCCCATCCGCGCCGACTACGTGGGCAAGAACCTCCCCACCTCGCTGCGCGAGACCGTCAGCGTGCTGCTCGACGAGCACGACGGCCGCGACGCCGTGCTGCTCGGTCCCGCTGACGACGCGATCGGAGGTGACGCATGAAGCACCTGCTCTCCGCGGGCGACCTCACCCGTGACGAGGCCGAGCTCGTGCTCGACACCGCCGAGGAGCTCGCCCGGGTCGCCGACCGGCCGATCAAGAAGCTGCCGACCCTGCGCGGCCGCACGGTCGTCAACCTGTTCTTCGAGGACTCCACCCGCACCCGCACGTCGTTCGAGGTCGCGGCGAAGCGGTTGTCCGCCGACGTCATCACGTTCTCGGCCAAGGGCAGCAGCGTGTCCAAGGGCGAGTCGCTCAAGGACACCGCGCTGACCCTCGAGGCGATGGGCGCCGACGGCGTGATCTGCCGGCACAGTGCCAGCGGCGCCCCGCACCGGCTGGCGCAGTGGGTCCACGGCGCGGTCGTCAACGCCGGCGACGGTACCCACGAGCACCCGACCCAGGCGCTGCTCGACGCCTACACGATGCGCTCGCGGCTCGGTCGGGTCGAGGGGCTCAACGTCGCCATCGTCGGCGACGTGCTGCACTCGCGGGTCGCGCGTTCGAACGTGCTGCTGCTGCACACGCTCGGCGCCCAGGTGACCCTGGTCGCGCCGCCCACCCTGCTGCCGGTCGGGGTCGACGCCTGGCCGGCGGAGGTCTCCTACGACCTCGACGACGTGCTGCCCAAGAGCGACGTCGTCATGATGCTGCGGGTGCAGCGCGAGCGGATGCACGCGGCCTACTTCCCGACCACCCGCGAGTACTCCCGGCGCTACGGGCTCGACGCCCCACGGATGGCTGCCCTGCCCGACGACGCGATCGTGATGCACCCCGGACCGATGAACCGCGGCGTCGAGATCGCCGCCGAGGTCGCCGACTCCGTCCGGTCCACGATCGTCGAGCAGGTCGCCAACGGCGTGAGCGTCCGGATGGCCGTGCTCTACCTGCTGCTCGGAGGGACTGAATGAGCGCCTGCACCCTGCGGGGCGTGCGGCCCTACGGCGGTGAGCCCACCGACCTGCACCTCGCCGACGGCCGCATCGTCGAGGAGGCGCCGGCGGGCGCCACGGCCTACGACGCCGGCGGCCTCGTCGCGCTGCCGGGCCTGGTCGACCTGCACACCCACCTGCGCGAGCCCGGCCGCGAGGACGCCGAGACGGTCGAGACCGGCACCCTCGCCGCCGCCCTCGGCGGCTACACCGCAGTGCACGCGATGGCCAACACCGAGCCCGTCGCCGACACCGCGGGTGTCGTCGAGCAGGTCTGGCGGCTCGGGCAGGAGGCCGGTCACTGCGAGGTGCACCCCGTCGGTGCGGTCACCGTCGGGCTCGGTGGCGAACGGCTCGCCGAGCTCGGTGCGATGGCCGACTCCGCCGCCCGGGTGCGGGTGTTCTCCGACGACGGCAGGTGCGTGCACGACCCGCTGCTCATGCGCCGGGCGCTCGACTACGTCAAAGCCTTCGACGGGGTCATCGCGCAGCACGCGCAGGACCCGCGGCTCACGGAGGGCGCGCAGCTCAACGAGGGCGTCGTCTCCGCGCAGCTCGGCCTGGTCGGCTGGCCGGCCGTCGCCGAGGAGGCGGTCATCGCGCGCGACTGCCTGCTCGCCGCGCACGTCGGCTCCCGGCTGCACGTGTGCCACGTGTCGACCGCCGGGTCGGTCGAGCTGGTCCGCTGGGCCAAGAGCAAGGGCTGGGACGTCACCGCCGAGGTGACGCCGCACCACCTCCTGCTGACCGACGACCTGGCCACGTCCTACGACCCGGTCTTCAAGGTCAACCCGCCGCTGCGCACGGCCGCCGACGTCGCCGCGCTCCGTGCCGGGCTGGCCGACGGCACCATCGACGCCGTCGCCACCGACCACGCGCCGCACCCGCTGGAGGACAAGGAGACCGAGTGGGCCGCCGCGGCGTTCGGCATGCTCGGCCTCGAGACCGCGCTCTCGATCGTCGTCGACACGATGGTCGCCACCGGCGCGCTCGACTGGAAGGGAGTCGCCGACCGCATGTCCGTCCGCCCCGCTCACATCGGCCGCCTGGCCGAACAAGGACAGCAGCTCGTCCCGGGTGCGCCCGCCAACGTCGTACTCATCGATCCCGATGCCCGCTGGGTCGTCGACCCGGCGCAGACGGCAAGCCGCAGCCGCAACACGCCCTACGCCGGACGCGAGCTGCCCGCCCGCGTCGTCGCGACGTTCCTGCGCGGCCGGCCCACCGTCATGGACGGGAAGCCCGCATGAGAGAACCAGCCATCCTGGTCCTGGAGGACGGGCGGGCGTTCCGCGGCGAGGCCTACGGCGCCGTCGGCGAGACCGTCGGGGAAGCGGTCTTCAACACCGGCATGACCGGCTACCAGGAGACCCTCACCGACCCGTCGTACCACCGGCAGGTCGTCGTCATGACCGCCCCGCACATCGGCAACACCGGCGTCAACGACGAGGACCCCGAGTCCCGCCGGATCTGGGTCGCCGGCTACGTCGTGCGCGACCCCGCCCGGGTGCCCTCCAACTGGCGTTCGCAGCGCAGCCTCGACGAGGAGCTCGCCGCTCAAGGGGTGGTCGGCATCAGCGGTGTCGACACCCGCGCGCTGACCAGGCACCTGCGCGAGCGCGGTGCGATGCGGGTCGGCGTCTCCAGCGTCGACACCGATCCCGACGCGCTGGCCGCGCGCGTGCTCGCGAGCCCGACAATGGAGGGCTCCGACCTCGCGCGCGAGGTGACCACGCCGCAGCCCTACGTCGTGGCTGCCTCGGGTGGCAGGAGATACCGCGTGGCCGCGATCGACCTCGGCATCAAGGCCTCGACCCCGCGCTACCTCAGCCAGGCCGGGTGCGAGGTGCACGTGCTTCCCGCCACGGCGACCGCAGACGACATCCTCGCGGTCGACCCCGATGGCGTGTTCTTCTCCAACGGTCCGGGCGACCCGGCGACGGCCGACTACGCCGTCGAGGCGATGACCGGGGTGCTGGGGCGCAAACCGGTGTTCGGCATCTGCTTCGGCAACCAGATCCTGGGCCGCGCGCTCGGCCTCGGCACCTACAAGCTCAAGTACGGCCATCGCGGCGTCAACCAGCCGGTGCAGGACCGGCTGACCGGCCAGGTGCACGTGACCAGCCACAACCACGGGTTCGCCGTCGACGCGCCGCTCGAGGGCCGGGTCGACAC
>DASSTJ010000042.1:0-6504 GCA_035707965.1 Actinomycetales bacterium | reverse complement strand
GGACGCAAGTTCCTCGGCGCCGGCCTCGGCTTCGGCGGCGGCTGCCTCCCCAAGGACATCCGGGCCTTCATGGCCCGCGCCGGCGAGCTCGGCGCCGACCAGGCCCTGACCTTCCTGCGCGAGGTCGACGCCATCAACATGCGCCGTCGGTCACGCATGGTCGACCTGGCGCGCGAGCAGTGCGACGGCTCGTTCATCGGCAAGCGCGTCGCGGTGCTCGGCGCGGCCTTCAAGCCCGACAGCGACGACATCCGCGACTCCCCCGCGCTGTCGGTCGCGGCCCAGGTGAAGCTGCAGGGCGCGCACGTCACGGTGCACGACCCGCAGGCCCTGGACAACGCCCGGCACGCCTGGCCGGACCTCGCGTACGCCGACACCGTCGAGCAGGCCGTGGAGGGAGCGCACGTCGTGCTGCACCTGACCGAGTGGCGCCAGTACCGCGAGCTCGACCCCGCCTGCCTCGGCGAGCTCGTGGAGCAACGCCGCGTCGTCGACGGGCGCAACGCCCTCGACCCGGCCCGCTGGCGCGACGCCGGCTGGACGTACCGCGCGCTGGGCCGCCGCTTCGCCTGAGCGCCTGCACGTGCGCCGCTGAGTGCGCGCAGGCTGTCGCGACCGCCCGCGTGCGCGTGCAGCCACGCGCACCCCGGGCCTCGCACGCCCACCGCGTTGGCGCGATGCCCGGGGCCAGTGGCCCGGACCGTACGCTGCCGGTCGTGGAAGCCCTCGCCGTCGGCCTGACCATCGGCCTGGCGGCCGGCATCAGCCCAGGTCCGCTGCTCGTGCTGGTCATCACGTCGTCGCTCAAGTCCGGCTGGCGGGCTGGCGCGCTGGCGGCGTGCGGACCGCTGCTGTCGGACGTGTTCATCGTCGGCACCACGCTGCTCGTGCTCGACCACCTGCCGCACCGCACGCTGCCCGCGCTCGGGGTGGTCGGGGCCGCGTTCATCGTCTGGACCGGCGCCCAGACGATCCGCGAGGCACGCGACGCCACGCTCAGCCCGGACGGCACCGCGCGGGCGCTGACGCCGTTCGCAGCCTGGCGTCAGGCGGCCACGGTCAACGTGCTCAGCCCGCACCCTTGGGTCGCGTGGGCCACGGCGCTCGGACCGCTCGTCGTCTCCACGTGGCGCGACAGCCATCCGTCGGCGATCTGGCTCGTGGCGGGCTTCTACGTCACGCTCGTGGGCGCCAAGATCGCGGTCGCGGCCCTGGTCGCCGGGGGCCGGCGCCACCTGCACGACACCGGCTACCGACGCGCGCTGGTCGCCTCCGGGGTGCTGCTCGTGCTGGCTGGCGTCGCGCTCGCGGTCGAGTTCGCACCCCAGCTGGTCTGAGCCCCCAGGCGGCTCGCCCCGAGGGGCAGGAACAATGGGGCCCAGCAGCCGCCGAGCCCGTGGCCGGGGCAGGTTGCTCCCGCCGGCCGGACGACGCCTCGAGGATCCCCGTGACTGAGCTGCTCACCGTCGGGCACGGCACGCTGACGGCCGAGGCGTTCGGCTCGCTGCTGCGCGATGCCGACGTCGCGCTGCTGGTGGACGTACGCAGCTTTCCCGGTAGCCGCGCCCATCCGCAGTTCAAGCGTGAGGCGATGGAGCAGTGGCTCCCGGACGCCGGGACCGCCTACCGCTGGGAACCTCGCCTCGGCGGTCGGCGCCGGCTGCCCAAGAACCAGCCAGTCGTGGACACCTGGTGGCGCGTCGAGGCCTTCCGCGCCTACGCGGCCTACACCCGGACGCCCGAGTGGGCCGACGGCTTCGCCTCCCTCCTGGCGGACCTGGGCGAGCAGCGCGTCGCCGTCTGCTGCAGCGAGGCTGTCTGGTGGCGGTGCCACCGCCGTCTCATCGCCGACGTCGTGTCACTCACCCAGCCCGTCGACGTCCTCGACCTCGCCCATGACGGCCGGCTGACTCCGCACCCGGTCGCGGAGGGAGCCCGCGTCGTGGACGGCGTCGTCCGGTGGGACGTCCCTGACCTTCACGAGATCGCTACGCACCAGTAACCTACGGGACCGTAACCAGGGCTATGCTGGACTGATGGAGCAGCAGCAGCGTCCCGCGCAGCGCCTCGTCAGCCTGAGCAGCGACCGCCTGTCCGCCATGGGTGACGTGGTCGACGACGCCGTCGCGGTCGTCAAGCCCAAGCTCCGGGGCTGGCTCCATGCCGGCACGACCCCCCTGGCCCTGGCCGCTGGCATCGTGCTGATCGCACTGGCACCGACGGCCTCCTCACGCGCCTCGGCCGCCGTCTTCGCCGTCACGGCGTTCCTGCTGTTCGGCACGAGCGCCGTCTACCACCGCGGCAGGTGGTCGCCGAAGGCGCGCATGCTGCTGAAGCGGCTCGACCACTCCAACATCTTCCTCATCATCGCCGGCAGCTACACGCCCTTCGCCGTGGTGCTGCTCCCCCACAACCGCGCACGCACGCTGCTGCTCATCGTGTGGGGCGGAGCCATCGCCGGTGTGCTGTTCCGCGTCTTCTGGACCGGTGCTCCGCGGTGGCTCTACACACCCGTCTACGTCGCGCTCGGCTGGGTGGCCGTGATCTACCTGCCGGACTTCCTCAAGCGGGGCGGCGCCGCGGTGCTGGTGCTCATCGTCGTCGGGGGGGCGCTGTACTCGCTCGGCGCGCTCGTCTACGGGCTCAAGCGCCCCGACCCCAGCCCACGATGGTTCGGCTTCCACGAGGTGTTCCACACCTGCACGGTGGCGGCGTTCGTCGTCCACTACATCGCCGTGTCGCTCGCGGTGTACCACGCGCCGCTCACCTGAGCGCGCTGCGGCGGCCCGCCACGGCCCCACCCCGGACTTCTGGTGCGTTTGGTACCTCTCAGCGCCGAGCGAAGCGTCGCAAACGCATCAGAGGTGGGCGCTTGGTGGTCAGCGCGGACGCGTGAAGGGGCGCAGCTGCTCGGGTGACGTCACCGGCAGGTCGCAGACGAAGCCTCGGCACGGGTAGGCGGCGGCAACGCCGTGCCGCAGTCCTCGGCCCTCCAGCAGAGGGACGACGGGACGCTGGCCGGGTGCACCCGCGGCCACGACCAGTCCCGGCGCCGAGCCGAGCAGGGACTCCAGCCGCAGGGACCGCGCCGACTCGTCGTCCGGCTCGCCGACGACAGCCACCTCGCGGGGACCGTCGAGCACCGCCTCGCACACCGCCAGCCCCCAGCCAGCGAACCGGGGCGCCGCCGCCCCGATCTGCCTGGCAGCAGACAGCGCCTGCTCAGCCACCTCCCGGCACCGCGCGTCGCCCGTGAGCGCTGCCCACGACAGCAACGCGCCAGCAGCCGCGAACACGCCGCTCGGGTAGGCGTTGTCGGTGGGGTCGGCCGCCCCGACACGTCCACCGGCCGCGCCGTGCAGCACCGGGTCGGGAGACGCGTAGGGGACGTCGGTGAAGTGTCCGGCCGCTGAGCCGCTGACCGAGCGCTCAGCGTTGCCAGGTGCGACGTCGTCCGGCTCGGGTTCGTCGCGCGCGTCCGCCTCACCCTCGCGCCAGAACAGCTGGAGCATCCGCTCCACGAGGTCGCCCGCGGCACGCAGCCACCGCGCCTCACCGGTCGCCGCATGCAGGGCGACAAGGCCCTCGACCACGTCGCCGTAGTCCTCGAGCACACCCTCCGGGGCACCGACCACGCCGTCACGCGACACGCGACGCAGCCGTCCGTCGACCAGGTGCACGCGCAGCAGCAGGTCGGCTGCGGCCCGCGCCGCGTCGAGCAGACCAGGCCGGTCGAGCAGAGCGCCGCACTCCGCGAGCGCAGCGATCGCCAGCCCGTTCCAGGCGGCGACCACCTTGTCGTCACGACCGGGCTGGGGCCGCTCAGCCCTGGCCTGGCGCAAGCGCTCGCGTGCCGCCGTCCACCGCTCGGCCTCGTCGGGCTTGCCCTCCACCAGCCCGCCCCTCCCGGAACTTGGTTGCCCTAGTTCACGCCAAGAGGCCGTCTTGGCGTCAGAAGGTTGACCAAGTTCCGGGGCCGGCACCGACGTGTCGGACGCCCAGACGTCGCGCAACAGCTGCAGCGTGCTGGTGCCGTGCTCGAACGTCCCGGACGGCGTCACGCCGGTGAGCTCCGCGACCCATGCCCCGTCGTCCGGCCCGAGCACGTCGACGAGCTGCGTCGGGGTCCACACGTAGGTGGCGCCCTCCAGGTTGCGCGGCCCGCCCCTGCCCTCGACGAGCGTGTCGGCGTCGAGTGAGCTTGCCATGCCGCCATCCGCCGTGCCGAGCCGCGCAACCAGGAAGTCGCACGTCTCCTCGGCGATGCGCCGCCCGGTCGCCGCGCCCGTCAGCCGCCACCAGTGCAGATACACGCGTGCGAGCAAGGCGTTGTCGTAGAGCATCTTCTCGAAGTGGGGCACCACCCAGTCAGCGTCGACCGCGTACCGGGCGAAGCCGCCCTCCACCTGGTCGTACGTGCCGCTGAACGCCATGCGGCGCAACGTGTTCTCCGCCATCGCGAGCGCGAGCCCGGCCGTGTCGTCCTGGACGCCCTCACGGGCCGCGTGCCGCAGCAGCCACTCGAGCACCATGGACGGCGGGAACTTCGGCGCTCCCCCGAACCCGCCCCGCTCGGCGTCGTGCTCGCGCGCGAGCAGGCGAACGGCGCGGCCCAGGTCGTCGGACGTCGGGACACCACCACCCGCGGCCCCCGCGGGTCCTCGCTGCGCCAGTGCCTCCGTGATCCGCTGCCCAGCGTCGAGCACCTCGCCGCGACGCTCGCGCCACGTGTCGCCGATCGCCGCGAGGAGCTGGCGGAAGGAGGGGCGCCCGTGGGCCGGCCTCGGCGGGAAGTAGGTGCCCGCGTAGAAGGGCCGCCCGTCCGGGGTCAGGAACACGGTCATCGGCCAGCCCCCCTGCCCGGTCAGGGCGACCGTCGCCTGCATGTAGAGCGCGTCGACGTCGGGCCGCTCCTCGCGATCGACCTTGACGTTGACGAACCCGGCGTTCATCTCGTGGGCCGTCTCGACGTCCTCGAACGACTCATGGGCCATGACGTGGCACCAGTGGCAGGCCGCGTACCCGACGGAGAGCAGCACCGGCACATCGCGCCGCCGCGCTTCGTCGAACGCTTCCGGCCCCCACTCCTGCCAGTCGACGGGATTCTCAGCGTGCTGTAGCAGGTAGGGGCTCGTCGCGTTCGCCAACCGGTTGACCATGGCCCCACTCTGCCCGTCGGCCCGCGGCACGGCATGCGCGGTAGGGGCGTCCATGCCTCAGCCGGGCGCCGTGCATCCCGCCGCAGCGCCCTCGTCGTGGAACCTTCTGCCCGCCCCAGCACGGGTAGTCACCACGCGTGACGGCAGCCGCAGCACCCTCACACCGCAGCCTCATCCCGCTCAGCCGCAACACCCTCATCGTGGAACCTCCTGCTCGCCCTGGCAGGCGAAGTCACCACGCATCAAGGCCGCGCCCCGACAACTCGAACAGCGCGTTCACGTCCGGCAGCTGCTCGAAAGCAGAGAACGTGCCCGACTCGGCGATCGCGCGAGCCGCGTCCAGTGCACCGCGCCAGGCAGTCTTGGCCAACGCACCGCCGACGCTGATCCGACGCACCCCGAGCGCCGCAGCCTCGTCCACGGTGATGAACGGTGCGCTCACCAGCAGGTTCACCGGCAGCGGGGCGGCAGCCTCGACGACGGCCGCCACGTGGTCGACCGACCTGATGCCGGGAGCGTAGAGGCAGTCGGCGCCCGCGTCCGCGTAGGCGCGCAGCCGCCGCACCGTCGCGTCGATGTCGGGTCGCCCGGCGATGAAACCCTCCGACCGGGCGGTGAGGACGACGCCGCTCCCGCTCGCGTCGATCGCCGTCCGCGCTGCTCGCACGCGGTCGACCGCGAGCTCGAGCTCGAACAGCGGCTCCGCCTCGTCGCCCGTGGAGTCCTCGATCGACAGGCCGGCCACGCCGGTGGTGACGGCGAGCGCGACGTTACGCTCGACCCCCTCCGGGTCGACGGCGAACCCGCCCTCGAAGTCGGCGTTGACCGGCACGTCGACGGCCTCGACCACGAGGCGCAGGTGCGCCAGCACGAGGTCGAGGGGCGTGGTGTTGTCGGCCCGCCCCGTCGTCCAGCTGAAGCCCGAGCTGGTCGTCGCCAGCGCCACGAAGCCCAGCTGCTGCAGTGCACGTGCGCTGCCGGCGTCCCACGGGTTCGGCATGACGAAGCAGCCGGACTCGTGCAACCCGCGGAACCGCGCCACTCTCTCGTCCTGCGTGCTCATCGCCACCTCGTTCGTCGCACCGACTCCTCATCATGCTCGACCGCACCGACAGCAGACGCGGCAGTGTGGGCGGTCAGACACCCACCTCGCTCGTACCGCTGCCCGTGCCGGGCCCTTGGACCCTGGCCCGCCCGCGGGTGCTCCGCGTAGGACGGAGCTGGCAGATCCTGTGCTCCACCGGGAGATGAGTGAGATGACCGCGACCCTGCCGACCAGCCTGCCGGCGCGCTACCCGGTCCGGGTCGACGCGCAGGACTACCCCAACCCCTCCCGCCTGCTGTG